>NZ_DASSCY010000001.1:0-7639 GCF_035697385.1 Mycobacterium sp.
ATGTCGTCGGCCGGCACACCAGCCACGTCGGCGCCTAGCTCCTCGGGCTCATCGGCTTCTTCAGCTTCTTCCTCCGCCGCTTCGGCTTCTTCGGCCTCGGCCTTCGCGTCTGCGAACTCCTCGGCCTCCGCGATGTCCTCCGACGGCGCCTCGGCGACGTCCTCAGTGAGCGCCTCGGCTTCCGCGGCCGCCTCTGAATGCGTCTCGCTTTCGCCTTCGGTTTCCTCGCCCGCCGCGGCCGTGGCGTCCTCGTCCTCGGCTTCACCGGCGACCTTTGCGGCGGCAACCAGTCCCGTCGTCGTCGCAGCAACGCCCGTCAGCTCTTTGACGAACTCTTCGATGGAGGTTTCTTCCTCCTCCTCGGTGTCCTTCGCCTTGTCTTCGGCCTCGGTTGGCGTGCCCTTGAGTGTCGCCGGATCCTCGCGACCTTTCGGTGCGGCCATTATGTAGATAACCGCGCCGATGAACACGAACGTCGATGTGAACGAATTGATTCTGATCCCCGCGAAACCGTTCGCCTCGTCAACGCGCATCAGCTCGATCCAGAACCGGCCGAAACAATAGCCGGCCACATACATCGCGAACAGTCGACCGTGCCCGATCTTGAACCGCCGGTCGATGTACATCAGCGCCGCGAAAACCAGCAGGTTCCACAGCAATTCGTACAAGAACGTGGGATGCACGATCGAATCCAGTTGGCCCGTCGACACCCCGTTGACCAAGTGCGGGCTGACGGCGCCGCTGGCATCGCTCCGCTCATAGATCTCCAAGCCCCACGGCAATGTCGTCGGGCCGCCGTACAGCTCCTGGTTGAAGTAGTTACCGATACGCCCGATCGCCTGCGCCAGAACGATTCCCGGTGCGATCGCATCGCCGAACGCCGGCAACGGAATTCCCCGCCGCCGGCACCCGATCCAGGCTCCGACACCGCCGAGGGCGACAGCGCCCCAAATGCCTAGGCCGCCATCCCAAATCCGCAGCGCCCCGACAATGCCCGGACCATTGCCGGTGAAGTACTTATCCCAGTCGGTGATCACGTGGTACAGCCGCCCACCGATCAAGCCGAACCCCACCGCCCAGAACACCATGTCGTAGACGGTTCCGGGCTCTCCGCCGCGCTGTTGCCAACGACGTTCGCCAATGATCAGCGCCACCACGATCCCGGCGATAATGAAGAAGGCGTAGGCGCGAATTGGTAGCGGGCCGAGATGCCAGACTCCTTGAGATGGGCTCGGAAACGAAGCCAGAAGAGTCGTCGTCACGCAGTAATCCCCTGCCGCACACCGTCGGCGAGCTCCTCGGTCAGCGACCGCACCGCTGCAATCCCGTCCGTCAACGCCGATACCAACGCCGAACCGACGATGACGCCGTCCGCGTACGCCCCGATCTGCGCCGCCTGCTCGCGCGACCTCACACCCAATCCGACGCCGACCGGAATGTCCGAAACCGCCCTCACCCGGCCGACCAGCTCCGGAGCCGCCGTCGACACCGCGTCACGGGCACCGGTGACCCCCATTGTCGATGCGGCATAGACGAACCC
Organism: Mycobacterium sp.; assembly: GCF_035697385.1. Classification (GTDB taxonomy): domain Bacteria; phylum Actinomycetota; class Actinomycetes; order Mycobacteriales; family Mycobacteriaceae; genus Mycobacterium. The sequence goes on from NZ_DASSCY010000001.1 coordinate 1,541, forward strand.
GCGTGACGCTGCAGCAGTCGCCGCCAACCGCTCCGGAGTCGACGACGGCGCAATCAGAAAAATCCGGTCCAGGTCGTGCGCATCAGAAACTGACATCCACTCGTCGGCCTCATCAGGAATCAGATCCGGCGTGATCATTCCGAGCCCGCCCGCCGACGCCAGGTCGCGAGCGAATGCGTCGATACCCCTGCGCAGCACCGGGTTCCAGTACGTCATCACTACCGCCCGGCCGCCGGCATTGCTGATCGCCTCGACGGCGGCCAGCGCGTCGCGCACCCGCACTCCGCCCCGCAGCGCCGCCTCGGTGGCCGCCGCGATCGTCGGGCCGTCCATGCCGGGATCGGAGTACGCGATCCCGACCTCCACCACGTCGCAACCCGATTCGACTAACGCAGTCATCGCTGAGATCGACGTGGGCACGTCGGGGAACCCGGTCGGTAGATAACCGATCAACGCAGACCGGCCCTCGGCCCGGCATGAGTCGAACAGTCCCGCCAGTCGACTCATGACGCACCATCCAGCAGCCCGAACCACTTGGCCGCCGTCTCCACATCCTTGTCGCCCCGGCCGGACAAATTCACCAGGATGATCGCTCCGCGCCCCAATTCCTTGCCCAGCTTCACCGCACCGGCGACCGCGTGAGCTGATTCTATGGCCGGGATGATGCCTTCCGTGCGGCACAGCAACGCGAACGCATCCATCGCCTCGGTGTCGGTGATGGGCCGATAATCTGCGCGGCCGGTGTCCTTCAGAAATGCATGTTCCGGGCCGACGCCGGGATAGTCCAAACCCGCAGAGATCGAATGCGATTCGATGGTCTGCCCGTCCTCGTCCTGCAACAGGTACGAGAACGACCCTTGGAATGCTCCTGGTGAACCGCCCGTGAAAGTCGCTGCGTGGCGGCCGGTTTCGACACCATCACCGGCGGCCTCGTAGCCGACCAGCCGCACATCTGGATCGTCGATGAACGCGTGGAAGATTCCGATCGCGTTCGACCCACCGCCAACGCACGCCGTCACCGCATCCGGCAGCCTGCCGGCCTGCTCGACAATCTGCACCCGCGCTTCCAGTCCGATAACTCGCTGCAGGTCACGGACCATGGTCGGGAACGGATGCGGTCCCGCCGCGGTACCGAAGCAGTAATATGTGTTGTCGGCGTTGGTGACCCAGTCCCGGAAAGCCTCGTTGATCGCGTCCTTCAACGTCTTCGAACCCGCCTCGACCGACACCACCTCCGCCCCGAGCAGCCGCATGCGCGCCACGTTCAAGGCTTGCCGCGCGGTGTCGATCGCGCCCATATAGACCACACACTCGAGGCCCAGCAGCGCGCACGCCGTCGCGGTCGCGACCCCGTGCTGGCCTGCGCCTGTCTCGGCGATCACCCGCGCCTTGCCCATCTGGCGGGCCAGCAGCGCCTGCCCCAGCACATTGTTGATCTTGTGAGATCCCGTGTGGTTGAGGTCTTCTCGCTTCAGGAAGATCCGCGCACCGCCAGCATGCTCGCTCAGCCGCTGCGCTTCGTACAACGGCGACGGCCGCCCGCTGTAATGCCGCTGCAGCCGGTCCAGTTCATCGAGGAAACTCTGATCGCCACGCGCCTTCTCGTAGGCGGACGTGACTTCCTCGATCACGGCCATCAGCGCCTCGGGCACGAATCGTCCGCCGTACACACCGAAATGGCCATGCACGTCCGGATCGTGACTGGTGGGTTCGGCGACGGCCGCGCTGGACTGCGGCAGTTCCGGGCCGGCGAAATCGGCCACGAGTCAGCGTGAGGGCTTCGGGCACGACGGATGCGTGCCTGCGGTGACCAAATCGGCAACGGCGCTGCGGGGATCACCACTGGTGACCAGTCCCTCGCCGACGAGCACCGCGTCGGCGCCTGCCCCGGCATAGGCGAGCAGATCCGCGGTGCCCCGAACCCCGGACTCCGCGATCCGGATGACACCGCTCGGCAGTCCAGGGGCGATGCGCGCGAAGCAATCCCGATCGACGTTCAGAGTTTTCAGATCCCGCGCATTGACACCGATGACCTTCGCACCGGCCTCCAGCGCGCGATCCGCCTCCTCCTCGGTGTGCACCTCGACGAGTGCGGTCATACCCAGCGACTCAGTGCGGTCGAGCATCGACTCCAAAGCTTGTTGCGCCAGCGCGGCGACGATCAGCAGCAGCATGTCCGCACCATGAGCACGTGCCTCGTGAATCTGATACGGCCCGACGATAAAGTCCTTGCGCAACACGGGGATTGACACCGCCGCGCGCACCGCATCCAGATCCTCAAGTGAACCGTTGAAGCGACGCTCTTCGGTCAGCACGCTGATGACGCGGGCGCCGCCGTCCTCATATGCTTGCGCCAGCTTCGCCGGATCCGAGATCGACGCCAACTCGCCGCGCGACGGGCTTGCCCGCTTCACTTCGGCGATCACACCGATGCCGGGTTGGCGCAACGCGGCCAACACGTTCAGCGGCGGCGGCGCGGCCTGCGCCAATTCCTTGATCTCGGTGAACGGAACGAGCGCCTCACGTGCGGCAACATCGGCACGGACTCCTTCGATGATGGAGTCGAGTACGGTCGCCGAACTCATACCCGTCGATTCCCTTCCCGTACCGCAGCTTGATCTTCAACGAAGGGTAGCCGCCACCACACCACCATTGATCACCGGCCCTTGTTGTCCCCGTCGGTGGGGTCACGCCCCTCGTCGAGGGCATCCCAGATGGTGCGCTCCGAAATCGCGGCGCCCGGTTCCTCGGATTGCGGTGCCGCGCGGCGCACATATCGCGCCGCATCCGCCCGCGCCCTGGCTGCGCGCATGAGCAGCACCGCGCCCACAAGGGCGGCCACCGCTGCCACCAAGGTGATCACCGCACCCGAGTATTGCCGTTGCGTGCCGACCAGATCGGCGACCGGCACCTCCGCGAGATGAGCGGCGCGCACGGCCACATCGCGGATCACCCACAGGCTGATCGCCAGGTATGCAGTGCCCGCACTCGCCGCCGCGACCAGTATCGCCAGCACCCGCAGCGGCCAGCCACGCACCGCCAGCGCCGCAATCGCCGCGGCCAGCAGCAACACCGCCAGCGGCACCAGCGCCGTCGACCAGCTTCCGCCGGACAACGCGACGGTCTTTGGCTGCCCAAGCCCGTCGAACGAGCTGACCTCGACCCACGTCATCCGCGACGCCACCCACAGCGCCGCAGCAGCGGCCACCAGGAGCAGTTGCCCGACCCGGGTCACGGCTCGCTCAACGTTTCCGCCGCGGCGATCGCGTTGAGCACAGCGCGGGCCTTGTTGGCCGCCTCCGTGTACTCATACGGCCCATTGGAATCGGCCACGACTCCCCCGCCGGCCTGCACGTACGCCGTGCCGTTGCGCATCAGGGCGGTGCGGATGGCGATCGCGAAGTCGGCGTTGCCAGCGAAGTCCAGATACCCCAGCACGCCACCGTAGAGGCCGCGGCGGGTCTTCTCGACCTCTTCGATCAGCTCCATCGCGCGCACCTTCGGTGCACCCGACAGCGTCCCTGCCGGGAAGCAGGCATTCACGGCATCCAGGGCGGTCTTGCCCTCGGCCAGGTGGCCGGTCACCGTCGACACCAGGTGCATGACGTGGCTGTAGCGCTCGATGTGGCTGTAGTCCTCGACGCGCACCGTTCCTGGCCGGCAAACGCGGCCGAGATCATTGCGGCCAAGGTCGACCAGCATCAGGTGTTCGGCGCGCTCCTTGTCGTCCTCCTGCAGCTCCTTCTCCAGCAGCAGGTCTTCTTCCTCGGTCGTCCCGCGCCACCGGGTGCCGGCGATCGGGTGCGTCGTCGCCTTGCCGTCCTTCACCGTCACCAACGCCTCAGGACTGGAGCCGACGATCGAAAAGTCCAGTCCCCCATCAGCATTGGGAACATTGAGCAGATACATGTACGGGCTGGGGTTGGACACCCGCAGCATCCGGTACACGTCGAGCGGATCGGCATCGGTGTCCATCTCGAACCGCTGCGACGGCACGACCTGGAACGCCTCACCGGCCTCGATGTCGCGCACCAGCTTCTCGACGATCGCGCCGTACTCCTCGACAGTGCGCTGCGCGCGATGCAGCGGCTCGGGCCTGCTGAACGTCGCAACGGTGGACGGCAGATGCACGCTCAGCGCGGCCGTCATCACGTCCAGCCGGGAGACAGCGTCGTCGTAGGCCCAATCCACCCGCTCATCGGTGCCGTTCCAGTTCACGGCGTTGGCGATCAGCGTGATGGTGCCTTCGTGGTGGTCGACCGCCGCGATGTCTGTCGCCAGCAACAGCAGCATGTCCGGGAGCCCGAGGTCGTCAACCGCGAGCTCCGGCAGCCGCTCCAGCCGTCGCACCATGTCATAGGCGAAGAAGCCGACCAGGCCCGACGACAGCGGCGGCAGGCCCGGCAGCGGTTCGGTCTTCAACAGCTCCAGCGTCGCGCGTATCGCCTGCAGCGGATCGCCGCCACTTGGCGCGTCGCGCGGCGTGACACCCAGCCAGACCGCCTGGCCGTCGCGCACCGTCAACGCCGACGGCGCTCCCGCCCCGATGAACGACCACCGCGACCACGACCGCCCGTTCTCGGCCGACTCCAGCAAGAACGTCCCTGGCCGGTTGGCGGCCAGCTTGCGATACGCCGACAGCGGGGTCTCACTGTCGGCGAGCACCTTGCGAGTCACCGGCACTACGCGGTGCTCGGCGGCCAGCGCCCGAAAGTCCTCGCGCGAGGTGGTGATGGCGAGGTTGGCCGTTGATTGCACGGAACAATCCTCCCAGACCTGCCTGTGCAAACCCCAATTCAGGCTGCGAACACGCAAGCCAGCGGCGATGCCGACGCCGGGGTCAGCGGACTGGTCAGGATGACCGGTGCCTGTGCCATGAACCTGGGGGTGCGGCCGCGGTGCTCGTCGGCGGCGTGCGCCGTAAACGGGTGGACGACGTACACGTCGCCCGGCTCGCCCGTCGCATGCGCTATCGGGCGTCCGGCGCTCGCTTCGTCGACCACACGGCCCATCTCTTCGAGGTCCAGCGGGTCCGCTCCGAGCACGCGAGCGACGTCGTGGTGCGAACCCACACGGATGCGCGTTGGCGCGTCGTCTGGGCCGACCTCGGAGAGCAGAGTCAGCACGAGCACGGTGTGGGGACGACCGGTTACCGCCCAGGACCCGTCGGGCAGCGGTGTGTTGGCATCGATATGCCAACCCCGGTCGTCGGCCGGCGGCGAAACGGGGAACCTGACCGGGATATTTCCCAACACGAAACGCGGCTGCCATCCACCGCTGCCGCAGATCGCGTCCAGCGCCGCGGACAGACGCGGACTTCGTGCCAACTCACCGAATGGGCCCTGCCCGGTCAAATCGGCGGTCCACTTCACCGGCTCCGACCACTGGCCGGGATCATCGGCGGACAGGCCCAGCTGCTGCCACAACACGGCTCGCGCGGCGTCGGCGACAGCCCTCGGCGCGGCGTGCTCAACCTTGACGTATCCGTCGGAGATGAACGCGTCCAAATCAACCATTGGGCGGAGCCTTCCAGATGGAGGACGCACGGCGCCAACGATTTTCGGGCTGCGGGCAGGGTCGCCGCAGTGGCAGGCGTAGCGTAGAGAGCCATGAAACGTGGGGACCGGGTCGCCGAGTTCGAACTACCGGATCAAACGGGCACGCCGCGCAGCCTGACCAGCCTGCTCGCCGACGGCCCAATCGTGCTGTTTTTCTATCCCGCCGCGATGACGACGGGCTGCACAAAGGAGGCGTGTCACTTCCGCGATCTGGCTTCCGAGTTCGCCGCCGTCGGCGCCAGCCGAGTTGGCATCAGCACCGATTCCGTTGAGAAGCAGGCGAAGTTCGCCGATCAGCAGAGCTTCGACTACCCGCTGCTGTCCGATGCGCAGGGCACGGTCGCAGCGCAGTTCGGCGTGAAGCGTGGGCTGCTCGGCAAGCTCATGCCCGTCAAGCGGACGACGTTCGTCATCGACACAGACCGCACCGTGCTCGACGTGATCGCCAGCGAATTCAGCATGGACACCCACGCCGACAAGGCGCTCGAGGTGCTGCGGGAGCGCCAGTCGGCCTAGGGCAGGCTTGAGAACGTGGGGGTGC
>NZ_DASSCY010000002.1:0-14543 GCF_035697385.1 Mycobacterium sp.
TGCCTGTCGCGGCGATCATCAACGCAGCGGCTTCCGAGGTGGAGGACTACACCCGGGTGGTGACGGCGACCGTCCCCGACAGCGAGATCCTCGGTGCCGTCGCTGGCGACCTGGTGCATCTGCTTGCCGAACTGCTCGATAATGCGCTGCGCTACTCGCCCCCGATCTCACAGGTTCGGGTGTCGGCCGTGCACACAGGAAACGGTGGGCTCGTCATCGAGGTCAGCGACATCGGCCTTGGCATGACCGAGTCGGACCTGCGCGTGGCCAACACCCGCCTGCAGTCCGGCGGTGAGGTCAACCCCTATACCGCGCGGCACATGGGCCTTTTCGTGGTCGGCCGCCTCGCGGCGCAGCACGGGCTGGTGGTCCGGTTGCGCAGCACGATTGCGGGAGAACCGAATTCGGGCACGACCGCCGGGGTGTACGTGCCATCGGAGTTGCTGGTCCGCGCTGGGGCGGTCGACGAATACAGCGGCCAGGATTACGGGATGCCCGCCGACGCGCACGCCGGGATCGTAACGGCGCTTGCGCTCGACGAAGATCATGCCGATCACGGCGGCGACCAGATGACAGGGCAGGAGTATCTCAACGGCCACTCCGACGTGCCGGTCACGCTGTTGCCGCAACGCAATCCCGGCGCCAGCGGTATCTCGGATGTCCCGGCGTCACTCGCCGCGCCTGCCGCCGAGCAAGCCCAAGATTGGGCAGCCGAACAGGAGTGGCCCGCCGACTCGATGCCTGCACAGACGGTCGAACCGGCCACGTGGGAGGAGCCGGCGACTCACCAGCCCGATGTCGCCGGCCGAGCGGCTCCGCCGCCGTCCGACACGTCCGCGTTTTTCGCCTCCCGCGCTCACGCGGCCAGCAACGGTGCACCCGACCCTGCGCCTGCCGCCGAACCCGAGCAGCAGACGCAGGAACAGCCGGAGCAGGCGCCGCGGCCGCAGGTGCAACCCGAGCCGACCCCGCAGGCGGTGCACGAAGCGTCGGAGACGGCAGGAGCGGACGACGCCATCTATCAGAAGATGCTGTCCGAGTGGCTCGTCGACCCGCACGAACTGGCCGACAGCACGGACCTGAACTGGGAATCGGTTTGGGATCATGGCTGGTCCGCCGCGGCGGCCGCCGAGGATGCGCCTGTGCAGCAGCACACCGAGGCGGGCCTTCCGGTGCGTGAGCCCGGTGCCCGCCTGGTTCCCGGTGCAGCGAACGTCGCCGCCGAAGGAGACTCGAACGGCGGGCATCACCGCAACGGCGGTGCGCACAGGAACGACGATGGCGATGACGAGGTAGCATCGGCGGCTGAGTTCGACACCGGCGCGCAAGCGATGTCGCTGCGGGACCCGGAAGCTGTCCGCGCGAGCATCAGCAACCATTTCGGCGGTGTGCACGCCGGCCGGTCACATGCGAGAGACACCAGAGGAACAGATAACGAATGACGGCAAGTTCGACGCAGCGCGATTCGCTCGACTGGCTGGTCTCCAAGTTCGCCCGCGAAGTATCCGGTGTGTCCCACGCGGTGCTGGTGTCGGCCGACGGACTGTTGATGGCCGCCAGTGAGCACATGCCTGGCGAGCGGGCCGACCAGCTCGCGGCGGTGGCCTCAGGGCTGGCCAGCTTGTCGACGGGAGCAGCGCAGCTGTTCGACGGCGGGCACGTGATGCAGTCGGTCGTCGAGATGGAGAACGGGTACCTGCTGCTGATGCGCGTCGGCGACGGCTCCAATCTGGCCACGCTGGCGACACGCAACTGCGACATCGGCCAAATCGGTTACGAGATGGCCATTTTGGTGGAACGAGTGGGCGCGGTCGTCCAGTCGTCACGACGCCGAGCTCCGCAACACTCGTGAGTGGCCGATGGATGATTGGCGAGTGGACGACGCGGACGAACCGAGCCTGGTCCGGCCGTACACGCTGACTGCTGGCCGCACCGATTCCCGTGTCAACTTGCCGCTGGAGGCTCCGGTCGAGACGTTGGCTTCGACCAAGCCGCCGCGCTGGCCGGGTAACGATGTGCGGGGTCAGATCCTGACGTTATGTGCGGAAAGTCCGTCGGTCGCCGAAATCGCCGCCCATTTATCCGTCCCGCTCGGCGTGGCGCGGGTGCTCATCGGGGACCTTGTGACGCAGGGTTATCTGCGGGTGCACACGACCCTCGGTGATTCGACGACGGACGACGAACGACGCGAACTGATAGGAAGGACCCTGCGTGGCCTACGAGCACTCTGAGAGGCGCGACGCCGCCTCGACGAAGATCGTCATCTCTGGCGGATTCGGCGCCGGCAAGACGACGTTCGTGGGCGCAGTCTCCGAAATCATGCCGCTGCGCACCGAGGCGTTGGTGACCACCGCCTCTGCCGGAGTCGACGCGCTGGCGGCCACCCCGATGAAGAACACCACCACGGTGGCGATGGACTTCGGTCGCATCACGCTTGCCGAGGATCTGGTGCTGTACCTGTTCGGCACGCCAGGTCAGCGCCGGTTCTGGTTCATGTGGGACGACCTGGTGCGAGGCGCGATCGGCGCGATCATCCTTGTCGACGTCCGCCGGCTGCAGGACAGCTTCGCCGCGGTCGACTTCTTCGAGGCGCGAAACCTGCCGTTCTTGATCGCGGTCAACGAATTCGACGGGGCGCCAAAGCATCCCGTACAAGCTGTTCGCCAGGCGCTGGCGCTGCCCGATCGCATCCCGGTGATCACCGTCGACGCGCGTGACCGACATTCTTCGAAGGCGGCGTTGATCGCCGTCACCGAGTACGCGCTCAACAGCCTGACTCCGCTGCGTGGCTGAGTCGGTGGGAACCGACGAAACAGTTTGGACCGAACGGGAATTCGTCGGCTATGACTTCCGCGACGACGACCTGAGCAGGCTGCGGACCGAGCGGGCGGTGTTCGACGAATGCGACTTCCGCGGCGTCGATCTCAGCGAATCAGAGCACGTCGGCTCCGCCTTCCGCAATTGCACCTTCGAACGGGCAACCCTGCACCACAGCACATTTCGACAGTGCAGCCTGCTCGGGTCGGTATTCACCAACTGCCGGTTGCGGCCCCTTTCGCTGGTGGAAGTCGACTTGACGCTGGCTGTGCTTGGCGGGTGTGATCTGCGTAGTGTCGACCTGTCGGATTGCCGGCTGCGCGAGGCCAGCCTGGTCGGTACTGATCTGCGCAAGGCCGTGCTGCGCGGCGCCGATCTGCGGGGTGTGCGGGCGCAGAATCTCAAGCTCGACGAAGCCGATCTGCGTGGCGCCCGCACCGATCCCACGCTGTGGACCACGGCCGCTCTTAGCGGCGCAAAGGTCGACATCGACCAGGCCCTGGCCTATTCCGCGGCGCACGGGCTCGACGTCCACGGAGAATGATCAAATCCGGCGTGCGTCGGTCCCGTCCGGTGAAAGATCGCACCCATGGCTACTACCTGGGACGCGATCGACCGCTACGTCGTGATCTCGACGGACACCCACGCCGGGGCCGACCTGCATGATTACAAGCCGTATCTGCCAACTGGACTGCACGACGATTTCGACGCTTGGGCAAGGACCTATGAGAGCCCGTTCGATGACTTGATCGTCGCCACCGCGAAGCGCAACTGGGACCACGAATTGCGGATGTCCGAAATGGACGCTGATGGGGTTGCTGCCGAGGTGCTGCTTCCCAACACCGTTCCACCCTTCTTCCCGACCACCCCCAACATCACCATCTCGCTGCCGCGCACCCGCGAGGAGTTCGAAAAGCGTTGGGCGGGTGTACAGGCCCACAACCGCTGGCAGGTCGACTTCTGCTCACTGGCCCCGGCGCGGCGCCGTGGCCTGATCCAGGTCTTCCCCAACGACATCGACCTGGCCATCGAAGAGATCCGCTGGGGCGCGCAGCAGGAGTGCTTCGGGGGAGTGCTGCTGCCACCGGTCTCGCCCGGCGATCCGAACGTCGCCCCGCTGTTCCACACCCGCTACGAACCGATCTGGGCGCTCTGCACCGAACTCGATCTGACGGTCGTTCAGCACGCCGGGGCCGGGAGTCCGGTGATGCCAATGGACCAGCCCGCCTCTAACGCAGTGCTGGTCACCGAGATGGCGATGTGGGCTCAGCGCACTGTCTCGCACCTCATCCTTGCCGGCGTGTTCGAACGGCACCCGACTCTGCGGTTCGTGCCGACGGAGCAGGGCACGCTGTGGCTGCAGCAGCAGATGATGCTGCTCGACGTGATGGTGCCCAGCATGAAGTCCGAAGCGGGCAACCGCACTTACGGCATGTTCGGCGGTTCATCGATCGACCAGCTGACGCTGGCTCCGAGCGAATACGCGAAGCGCAACTGCTACATGGCTTCTGAGCTCACGCCGTACGAATCGTCGATGATCGACTACATGGGCGCCGACCACATGATGTGGGGAAGCGACTATCCCCACGAGGAAGGTTTCGCGCCCCACTCGAAGCTGGCCATCCGCTGGGCGCTGCACGACCAGACCGAGGACGCCTGCCGCAAGATCCTGGCCGGCAATGCGGGGCGGCTGTACCGGTTCGACCTGGAGGCCCTCGCGGCGGTCGCCGCCCAGATCGGGCCGACGGTCGCCGAGGTGCATACGCCGTTGGGGGACACCGGCTATGTCTCCCCGCCAGCGTTCGGGTATCGACCGTTCGAGGGTGGGCTTGCGCTCAAGCGGCTTGCCCCTGCCCGCGGCTAGTACCCCCTGCGGAATAAGCGTCGCGCGGTCGGGTTGAGTGTTGGCATGCGCGCAGTCATCTACGACCCCCAAGCCCCTGCAAACCTGAGATTGGCCGACGTCGAAGAGCCGGTCGCCGCGGACAGCGAAGCCCTCATCGAGGTCCGGGCAACCGCGTTGAACTTCGGTGAGATCAACTTCATCGATCGGATGCGTAAGCCCGGCGAGGTGCCGGGTTGGGACTCCGCCGGTGTGGTCGTGGCGGCTGCGAGCGACGGATCCGGCCCGCCGGTCGGTAGCCGCGTCGTAGGTTTCAACGCCTCCGGTGGCTGGGCGCAACGCCGTGCCGTGCCAACGGAAAACCTTGCGGTACTGCCGGATTCGGTCGATTTCGGCCAAGCCGCCGCACTGCCGACAGCAGGGGTGACCGCACTGCAGGCCTTGCGCAGGCTCGGCCCGGTGGTCGGTCGCCGGGTGCTGGTCACCGGTGCATCCGGCGGGGTCGGGCGCTTCGCGGTGCAGTTGGCGGCACGCGCGGGTGCGCACGTGATCGCGACGGTCGGTTCCGCGGCCCGCGGGGAAGGGCTTACGGAGCTGGGCGCGGCCGAAGTGGTGGTCGGCCTGGCTGACGTCACCGAACCCGTCTTCGGCGTGCTCGACAATGTCGGCGGACAGCTGCTGGCCGAAGCGTTCAGCCTCGTCGCCGACGGCGGCTCTGCGCAGTCCATCGGGATGGCGTCGAACCAGCCCACCACCATCGACTTCGAGGCCGAGCGGCAGTTCGCCGTGCATAAACGGCTGGAGCCGTTCACAGTTGGCGCGCCCTTCGGTCCGGACCTCAGTTACCTGGTGGAGCTGCTGGCGGCAGGCGCGATCGATCCGCAGGTCGGCCTGCGGACGTCGTGGGAGGACGTGTCCGAGGCGGCCGAGGCCCTGCTCGGTCGCAAGGTCGCCGGCAAGGTGGTATTGGATCTGGCTTAGATCAGCCCGTTGACCAAAACCGTTCGGTGCACGACCGTGGTGTCGCTGTGCTGCAGCACGGCCAGCGCCTCGGGTTCTACTACCGCGGTCGTCAAGTCGTCACCGGCGAAGGCGCGAATTGCGTCAAGCGACTCCCACCACGTATGCGCCGTGAGTTCGACGAGCCCGCCGTCGTCGCGCGATAGCAACACCGCGCCCGAAAACCCCGGCAGCGCTTGCAGTTCCGGGAGAAGGGTCTGTTCGAAATAGTTGCGATAAGAGTCCGCGCCGGTCGGTGTCGCGCGTGCGGACCATGTTCTAACGATCACGACTTCAGTTTTACCGGTTGAGGTGGGTGCTGATCACCGGTGTGACCCGGTTGATGAGTTCCTCCACCGGCGTCGACGCGATCGGTTCCACTTGCAGAATGTGCCGCAGGTAGGCGATGCCGAGCAGATGCGACATCGCGAGATCGATCCGAAGCTCGGCATCCGGCTTCGCCAATGCGGCGGCCATCCGCGAGTAGACCTGTCCCTGGATGAACTGTCGGACAAGATTCGCCGACTCGTCGTGCGTCGCCGCCCCGCGCAGGATCGCCAGCAGGGGAGCGCGTGACTCCGGACACTCCCATGCGCCGAAGAACACCCGGGTGAGCCGTTCACCGATCTCACGACGGTTGCCACCAAGGATTCGGTCGGCAAGCTCGTCGGGCTCGAACGGCCAACCCATCGTGGCGCGGAACAGTTCGGCCTTGCTGCCGAAGTAGTGCCGAATCATCGCGGGGTCGACGTCGGCCGCCGAGGCGAGATCGCGCACCGAAGTCTTGTCGTAGCCCGCGTCGGCGAACATTCGCCGCGCCGTCGCCAGGATCACGTTGCGGGTATCCGTCTTGCCCCGCGGTCGCCCGATGCGCGCCATGCGCAGAAATTCTACAGTCGTTGACTTTCTTGGCCGGACCGCAATACGCTGAAAATAATTCCACAGATGAGGAGTTTTAGGATGCCAGCACCACGATGGATGGCCCGCGCCAACAAGGTCGGGCTCAACCGCGTCACCAAGTTCGTCGCTCCCTGGGCGCCGGGATGGGCGGTCGTCATTCACCGCGGACGCAAGTCGGGGCGGACGTTCCGGACCCCGCTATGGGCCTTCCGGCGCCGTGGCGGATATGTCATCGCATTGACGTACGGCTCGAGCGCCGACTGGGTACGCAATGTTCTTGCCGCAGGCGGATGTGAATTGGAAACCCGGCGCAGGCACTACCAGCTTGGCGATCCTCGGCTGTACCGCGATGAAAACGCTTCCGACATGCCGGCTTTCATTCGGTTCATGCTGCACAGGGTCATCAAGGCGCCCGAATTCCTGAGCCTGGACGTGGTGGCCGAGAGCCCAGCGCGCTGAAGGTCAGCCGCCCTTGAGGCGGATCTTCCAGCGCACGAAGCTCAGATAACCAACGCAGATCGCCCCGAGCATGGCCATGTTGAACCACCACGTGCCGGCCGTGTGCTTCCAATGCGAGTCTTGTGGAGTCAGCGGACCAGGGACCAGCCTGATGAGATCGATCGTCGACGCGGTGCTGGCGAACCCCCACCGCGCAGGCGTGAACCACGACAACTGGTCGAGCCCGACGCGGCCGGTCACCGGGATCATGCCGCCCTGGAACACCAGCTGCGACATGATGGCGATCACCAGCAGGGGCATGATCTGCTCGTTCGACTTGGCCAGCGCCGAGAGTGCCAAACCGGTCATTGCCGCCGCCACACAGCAGGCCGCGACGTCGACGTACAACTCCAGGGTCCGAGGGGGTATCACCGCGCCGCTGGTCACGGCGCCCGGGCCCCATTTCTTGCCCCACACGTTGATGCCGACGACGATCGCCGACTGCAGCAGCGCGAAGCCGGCGAAGACAAAGACCTTGGCCAAGAGATACGCGGTTGTGGACAATCCGACCGCCTGCTCGCGCAGGAAGATCGCCCGCTCACCGATGAGGGCGCGGATCGTCAACGCAGTACCCATGAAGATGGCGCCGACATTGAGCAGCACCAGGATCTGCCCCGGCTCGTTGGGCGCCGCGCCACCCTGGATCGCCGGAACGGGTACGCCGAAGCCGACGTCGCCGGGCACCGAAAGCGACAGCACACCCATGATGAACGGCAGGAACGCCAGGAAGATGAAGTAACCGCGATCGGACACGATCAGCCGCATCTGGCGACGAGAGATTGTCGAGAACTGCCGCCGCAGGCTGGTTTTCGTGGGCGCGCCGAGGTCTGTCGCCTTCTGCGCGGGCGGCTGCGGTGGCGGCGGGCCGTGCTGGGCGATGAAGCGCTTGTTCGCCCCATCCGGGTCGCCCGCGACCGTGCTGAAGATGTCGGCCCAGTTGGTGGTGCCCATCGACGAACCGATCTGATTCGGCGGCCCGTAGAACGCGGTCTTACCGCCGGGCGCCAGCAGCAGCACCGAATCGCACACGTCGAGATACGTCAGCGAGTGCGTGACCACCAACACCACGCGGCCGGCGTCGGCCAGCTGGCGCAGCATCGTCATCACCTGCCGGTCCAGCGCGGGATCCAGGCCGGACGTCGGTTCGTCGAGGATCAGCAGTGATGGACCGGTCAACAGCTCCAGCGCCACCGATGCGCGCTTGCGCTGGCCGCCCGAGAGCTTGTCGACGCGTGTGTCGAGGTGGTTCGTCATCTCGAGTTCCTCGAGAACCTCGTAGACGACCTTTTCGCGATCTGCCTTGTTCGTATCGGGTGGCAGCCGCAGTTCGGCCGCGTACATCAACGCCTGCCGGACGGTCAGCTGGCCGTGCACGACGTCGTCCTGCGGCACCATGCCGATCCGGGACCGCAGCGAGGCGTACTCGGCGTGGACGTCGTGTCCCTCGAACGACACCGTGCCGGTGGTCGGGTGGGTATAGCCGGCGACCAGCCGTGCGAACGTCGACTTCCCCGCGCCGGACGGCCCGATGACGGCGGTCAGCGTGCCGGGGCGGGCCGCGATCGAGATGTTGTCCAGCAGCGTCTTGTTGTTCTCGATCGTCCAGGTGACGCCGTGCACTTCCAGGCCGCCGGTGCGGGTCGCCGCCTCGGTCTCGGTGCGGCGGGCCAGCGTGCCGCCGCTGAACACCAGGTCGACGTTGCCGATCGTGACGGTGTCGCCGTCCTTCAGCATCGCCGATTCGACGCGCGCACCGTTGACGAATGTGCCGTTGATGCTGCGCTCGTCGCGGATCTCGGTGCCGCTCGGACCGGGGATCAACGTCGCGTGGTGGCGCGAGGCCAGCACGTCGGGAATGACGATGTCGTTGTCGGTCGCTCGGCCGATCTTGGTCGACCCCGCCGGGGCCTTGGCAGGACCGCCGGGCCGCAGGATCTTCAGCATGCTCGTCGCGAGGTTTCCCTCCGTCGAGCGCGGGGCCGCGGTGGGACCCATCGCCGTCACCGATTCCAGTGCCGGTTGGGACATCGCCCCCCGCGCCGGCGCAGATGTGCTTGGGGGATAAGTGCTTCGGCTCGACGGGGGGCTCGACGGGGGTCCCGACGGGTACCGCTGCTGCGGCGCTGACGGATACGCCGGCTGCTGCGCCGACGGTCGCTGGGTGCTCGGCGGGTGAACCGGCGGTCGCGCCGTCGGCGGCATCGGGGCCTGCGTCGGCCCGGAGCCGCTGGGGCGGGAGGCCAGGGGCACCGCGGTGGTCTTCGGCGTCATGCCGACGGAACCGTGGTGCCTGCCGACCTCGAAGGTCAGCCCCGGACCGTCGGGATTGCCGATGTTGATCTGCTGGCCGTCCTGGATGTCGAGGGAGGGCACCCGGCGGCCGTTGGCGTACATCCCGTTCAGGCTGCCGTTGTCGATCGCGACCCAGCGGCCCTGGTCGAACCGCAGCACCAGGTGCGCTCGCGAGATCAACGGATGAGCGATGCGCACATCGGCGCGAAGGTCGCGGCCGATGACTACATCACTACCGGCCGCGAAGGTGCGCGTTGATCCTTCGTATCGAACGGTCAGCGCGGGCGGGGCTGGTCGGCTCATCGGCACCAACTCTATCGGTAGCACCGCCGCGTACGGCGGTACATCCGACGGCCGGGTCATGCCGTCGTCGGAATTCTCCATCGGGCAGTGTCGGTGATCTGCTGCAACGCGGCGACCCGGTCTCCGCGCGTGGTGATGATATGGGCGAACGTCGCGTCGACGGATGAACCGCCGTCGCGGGCAGGTCCCCAGTACTTGCCGAGCACCACCACGCGCTCGTCGTCGACGGGCAGGTACTCGGTCGGTTCGACGTGCATGTCGTAGAGCGAGGCGATGCGCCCCCACACTTCGGTGATCATGTCGACGCGGCCTTGATGGTCGCCGCCGACGCCGTGCGGCATCCCGGTGCTGACGGTTCCGACGAAATCGTTTGTCAGCAAGTCGAATAGGGCTTGACCCTCACCGCTGGCGAATGCCGCATAGAGGCGCTGGGCGACAGCGGTGGGAGTGGATTGCATGGCCATAAGGTCCTCCAAACAGTATTAGAGACTGCTCTCTACTATAAGGTAGGGCAATGCCGCGACCAGCGCGATACTCCGTCCACGAGCTTTTGGATGCCGCCGCGGCGCTGTTGGCCGCCGATGGTCCAGCGGCAGTGACGATGTCGGCTGTTGCACGTGCGACCGGAGCGCCCAGCGGCTCGATGTATCACCGGTTTCCGACGCGCGCGGTGTTATGCGGTGAGCTGTGGATGCGCACAGAGGAACGCTTCCAAGCCGGCTTTGCCTCTGCACTGTCGTCGTCGGACGATCCGCAGGCGCGCTGCGTCGCGGGCGCCAGGTACACCGTGCAGTGGTGTCGCGATCATCCAGTGGAGGCCCAGGTGCTGCTCGCCGGCCCCGATTCGCTCTGCCTGGCCGACTGGCCCGAGGACCTGGCCACCCGGCGGAGGCGTTTGCACCGCAAACTGCGTCGGCTGCTGGCCGAACTGCCCGCTGACACCGATCGGGTGAACGCGGCGTTGATCGACATCCCGTATGCGGTGGTTCGTCGACAGTTACTGACGCGGCGGACAATTCCGGAAAGCGCGGACGCGATAGTCGAAGATTGCGCGCGAATTCTTATAGCGTCTAGTTAACATTCTTGCCGACTATTCGGCGAGTCGTGGTGCACCCGGTGCGAGTACGTGATCTGCTAAGGGATGCGGACCATGACTGAGACGCTGCGTGGATTGGGCAAATTCGGTTGCTCGGCAAGGGCAGCCGTCATTTTGTGTGCCGTGGCAATCATGACTGCGGCTTCGGCGAGTTTGCTGGCTACCGCCAATGCGCAGCCTGAGTCGTTCGCCACCGACGATCGGGGCTTCATCAACACCGCGGCGCGGTGCGAAAAGCCGAAGTTCGCCGTGGCCGTCGGCCGCACCCAGCGATCATTGGTGGCGATCTGCGTCGACGGTCGTGGCCACTACGAGTATCACGGTGTCCGGCTGAGCGACCGGTCCGTCCTCAACGTCCCCGCCAGGGCGATGGCTGACGGAAAGTTCATCGTGCAGAACGCCGGCTTCACCTACACGTTCTCGCCGAAGGAACTCGTGATCGCACAGGGCGCCCGCGTGATCCGCAAGGAACCGATGGTCGCCTACGTGGAGCCGCGGCCCGCGGTCGAACCGTCGTCGTCGCCGAGCTAGCTCAGGGCCGCGGACCTGGCCTCACCCGGAGAGCCCGTCACCACGCAGTGCGTGTGGCTGTAGATGGTGGCCATGCATTCGTTGCAGTGGGTGCACTTCGACAAGACTGAATGCTGGTCTCCGTCCGCCTGGATCCGGTTGATCAGATCCGGCTCAGCCAGCAGCGCGCGGCCCATGGCGACGAAGTCGAAACCCTCGGCCATCGCCAAGTCCATCGTTTCGCGGTTGGTGATCCCGCCGAGCAGGATCAGCGGCATCTTCAACTCGGCGCGAAACAGCTTGGCGTCCCGCAGCAGATACGCCTCGCGGTAGGGGTATTCGCGGAAGAACTTCTTGCCGGTCATCCGGATGCCCCAGCGCAGCGGCGGTTTGAACGCACCGGCGAATTCCTTGACCGGCGCGCCGCCGCGGAACAGATACATCGGGTTGACCAGTGAGCTGCCCGCGGTGAGCTCGATGGCGTCAAGCCCGCCGTCCTCCTCGAGCCACTTGGCGGTCCTCAGCGACTCTTCGACAGAGATGCCGCCGCGCACGCCGTCGGCCATGTTGAGCTTCGCCGTCACGGCGATCTGGTCTTTCACCGCGTGCCGCACCGCCATCACCATGCCGCGGGCGACCTTGGCGCGGTTCTCCAGGGATCCGCCGAACTCGTCGGTGCGGCGGTTGATCAGCGGGCTGAGAAACGAGCTGGCGAAGTAGTTGTGGCCGAGATGGATCTCGACCGCGTCGAAGCCGGATTCGATGGCGAACCGGGCGGCGTTGGCGTGCGCCTCGATGACATCTTTTATGTCGTCTTTGGTGGCCTTCTTCGCGAAGCGCATCGAGAGGGGATTGAAGAATCGCACCGGCGCGTACGCCTTCGCCTTGTTGGAGCGGGCATTGGCCACCGGCCCGGCGTGGCCGATCTGGGCGCTGATCGCCGCGCCTTCGGCGTGAATGGCCGCGGTCAGCTTCTGCAGTCCGGGCACCGCCTCAGGACGCCACCAGATCTGCTTGCCCTCGGTGCGCCCTCCCGGCGACACCGCCAGGTACGCGACCGTCGTCATACCGACTCCGCCTGCGGCGGGCAGCCGGTGGTAGGTGATCAAGTCCTCTGTGACGAGCGCGTTCGGCGTCGACGCCTCGAACGTCGCCGCCTTGATGATGCGGTTGCGCAGGGTCACCGGGCCAAGTTTGGCCGGGGTGAACACATTGGGCTGGGTGTTCATACTCTCCGAGCCTGCCACAATGGCATCCGTGGGAGCGATCACATTGGACGGTAAGGTCACGCGCGACGAAATCTTCGTCGACCTCAAGGAACGGGTAGCGGCGTTGACGGCCGTAGGGCGAACGCCCGGCCTTGGCACGGTTCTGGTCGGCGACGACCCCGGCTCGCAGGCCTATGTGCGCGGTAAGCACTCCGACTGCGCGAAGGTCGGCATCAACTCGATCCGCCGTGATCTGCCCGCCGACATCAGCCAGGCCAAGCTCGACGAAACCATCGACGAGCTCAACGCCAACCCCGAGTGCACCGGCTACATTGTCCAGCTGCCGCTGCCCAAGCATCTCAACGAGAATGCCGCGCTGGAACGCGTCGACCCTGGCAAGGACGCCGACGGGCTGCACCCGACGAACCTCGGCAGGCTGGTGCTGAACGAGCCGGCGCCGCTGCCGTGCACCCCGCGAGGGATCGTGCATCTGCTGCGGCGCTACGAGGTGGAGATCGCGGGCGCGCAGGTCGTGGTGATCGGACGCGGAGTGACGGTCGGGCGGCCGCTGGGGCTGCTGCTGACGCGACGGTCGGAGAACGCGACAGTGACGTTGTGCCACACCGCAACTCGTCACCTGCCGCAGCTGACTCGCGAGGCCGACATCATCATCGCCGCCGCTGGCGTGCCACACATAGTGACCGCGGAGATGGTGCGTCCTGGCGCCGCCGTGGTGGATGTGGGAGTTTCTCGGGATGACGCCGGCAAGCTGGTCGGCGACGTGGCGCCCGATGTGTGGGAGGTCGCGGGTCACGTGTCGCCCAACCCCGGCGGTGTGGGTCCGCTGACGCGGGCGTTCCTGCTGACGAACGTGGTCGAGCGGGCAGAAGTCTTGCGGTGACGGTCCGCGAGTTCGCCCGCAAGGTGTTTGGCGGACAATGGCCGATCCTGGTGGTCGGCCTGATCTTCGTGGCTGCGTTCGTATTGGTGGTGGCGGGCTACTGGCGTCGCGGCGCCCTGGTGATGGCGATCGGCGTTGGCGTCGCGGCGGCGCTGCGGCTGGCCCTCAGCGACGACCGCGCCGGCCTGCTCGCCGTGCGCAGCCGCGGCATCGACTTCGTCACGACGGCTACGGTCAGCGCCGCGATGCTCTACGTCGCCTGGACGATTGATCCGTTAGGCACCAGCTAGGTCGGCGAGCCCGATCGCCCAGTTGCGGGAATCCACGGTTCACGAAGTGCCCCGCTTCACCATGGCATCGCGAGAGTAGGGAATATGACGGAATTCTCGCCAGATCCGTCATATTCCCTACTCTCGGCGCAAGTCTCATCCTCTACCGCGGAGCGTGAGCTCCTAACGGTTTGTCGATCGTTTGAACAAGTCAGCCCACTGGGCTGCCGACAGGTCGCGCGGAAGTGCTGACGCGCGAATGCCGTTGTCACGCAGCCACTGTCGAGTGACTCCTGCGGGCATCAGGCGGTCGAGGATCTGTGCGATGCCGTGCCCGCGACCGGTGGACACCTGATGCACCATGGCCTGATAGCGACGACGATCGGCGACGTCCACGAGCGGCCGTGGCCGAAACGCATCGGCGGAAACCTTTCGTACCAAATCGAACTCGAACCACGGCCACCATTGGGCGGTCATCATCGTCGCCCCGCCGATGGCGGCTCGGCGACGGGCGACCTCCCACTGCACCAGCAGGACCGCGTCCGTCCAGCCCGGGCCGTGCAGCATGCGCCGCAGCATCGCCGTCGTCAAATGGAACGGCAGGTTGCCGACGATGACGTGCCGCGCCCGTGGTAGCCGGTAGCACAGAAAGTCCGCCGCGACGACATGTGTGGTTGCCGCAGTGCGTTTCTCGAGGCGCGCCGCTTGCCGGCGGTCGATCTCGATGGCCGTCAACGGGCGACCGAGCTTCTGCATCGGCAGGGTGAGCGCACCGTCACCGGCACCGACCTCGACGATCGGTCCGGTTGTATGCGCGACGGTGTCGACGATGACGTCGATGACGCAGCGATCGTGAAGAAAGTTCTGGCCGTACTCATGCCGGCCCGAATGAGGGTGTGACACAACA
>NZ_DASSCY010000003.1:0-33146 GCF_035697385.1 Mycobacterium sp.
AAGTTGGCCTTGTAGAGCGCATCCCAGCCGTTCTCGCTGGTGTCAAGCATCGGCGAGTAGAACACGCCACCGGCATTGTTGACGAGTATCGATGGCGTGCCCAGCTCATTCGTCGTGCGCTGCAGCGCCGCGTCGACCTGCTCGCTGTCGCGCACGTCGGTCACGATGCCCAGCGCGCCAACGGTTTCGGCGGCCGATGCGCACGTCTCGGCATCGCGCTCCCAGATGGCCACAGACGCCCCGAATGCGGCGAACCCTTCAGCGATACCGCGGCCGATGCCCGCTCCCCCGCCGGTCACGACGGCGACGCGGCCGGTCAGCAGAATGTCGGACGGTTCGATGGTCATGGTGACTGACGTTAACGGGCCTCACCGTGCAGCGGTGCTTGACCCATACATAGCGGGTCCGGTCCCGATCACGCCGCGCCCCTCCAGCTCCGCGATCTCGTCGTCGGTCAGGCCCAGCTCGGACAATAGATCGTGGTTGTGCTGCCCCAGCAGCGGCGCGGGACGGGTGTGCACGCGGTCGGGTCCACCGGAGAGCTTGAACGGCAGGGTGCTGTGTCGAGTGCGGGCATTGACCGGGTGATCGACGTCTTCGAAGAAGCCGCGGGCGGCCAGCTGAGGCAGCTCTGTTTGGCGGTGCGGCTGCATCACCTTCGCGACCGGTACACCGTGATTCCACAGTGCCGCGACGATGTCGTCGCCGCTGCGCTGCGCACACCATGCGGCAAGGTGCTCATCGACGACGTCGTGGTGCGCGCGTCGCGCCTCAACTGTGGAGAACTCCGCAGCCCAGCCGGGCCGCCCGAGCGCGTCGCACAGGCCGACCCACTGTTCGTCGGTGGCCACCGCGATCGCGACCCAGCAGTCGGCCCGACCGAACTCGTCGATCTCGTTGGTGCGGTACAGGTTCTGCGGTGCCGCCGTCGGCCCGCGATTCCCGGCGCGCTCCAGCAGCGCCCCGTAGGCCGAGTACTCGATCACCTGCTCGGCGGCGACGTTGAGCGCCGCATCGACCATCGCCGCCTCAATGAGCACGCCTTCACCGGTCCGGCGTCGGTGCTCGAGCGCTAGCAGTAGGGCGTTGAGCGCGTGGATGCCGGCATTGGGATCGCCGACCGAATACGGCTCGTAGGGGTTCAGGTCGGGATAGCCTGTCAGCCAACTGATTCCAGCGGCCGCTTCGATGACGTAGGCAAATGCCGGGTTGTCACGCCACGGCCCGTCGAGGCCGAAACCAGGCATCCGCAACATGATTGCGTCGGGCCGAATTCCTTGGACGGTGGCGAAATCCAGTCCGATCTGGTCCAAAACCCGCGGCGTGAAGTTCTCGACAATGACATCGCATGTCGCGATCAGCCGGTTGAGGACATCGCGCCCAGCAGCGCTCTGCAGGTCGAGCGTCAAACCCAGCTTGTTCGTGTTGAGACCCGAGAAGATCGGCGACTTCTCCCACCACTGCTCTTCTGTGACCGGGATACCCGCGATCAGCCGGGTGCCGTCGGGTCGACGGGTGGACTCCAGATGGATGACCTGGGCGCCGAGCATGGCCAGAATATGTGTGCACGACGGCCCGGCCCAGAAGGTCGTCATGTCAAGCACCCGCAGCCCGTCGAGCGGCGTTGACGCCGAAACAGAATTGCGGGTCGTCAAACGCGCGTCATCACGACCCGGAATTCTATTTCGGCGGAACTGGTCGGTATGTTCGCCAAGTCGCGGTGCGGGCTCCGGAGCGCGAAGTCTCGCCGGCGCCATGCGGTACGGCGGCCCCGGCTGGCGGAATCCATCGCGGGGATTGGTCACGAACGATCCGCGCGCCTGGAAGTGGTCCAGCGAATCGACGTTGGCGCCGTTGGCGACCGGGGCGTTGGGGATCCGGAATGCCGATGCGAGATCGCGGATCTCGTCGACGGTGTGGTCTGCGACCCAGGCGTAGAGCTCTCCGGCCTTCTCGTTGGCCTGTTCGGTGATCGACAGCGGTGAGTCCTCGTCGATCCAGTCTTGGTGGTCGGTCATCGCGCACAGGTCGAACCACTGCTGGGCCGTGCCGCACCCGACGTCCACCAGGCCGTCCTTGGCACGCGCGATGCCGGGCACCGTCAACCTCCTGGTGTCGCGCCACGGCCTGCCCAGCATCTCGAAGTACGTCACGGGATAGTAGGTGAGACCGAGGATTTGGGTCTCGAGCATCGACAGGTCGACGAGCTCGCCGGCACCGCGAAGCCGTGACGCCATGGTCGCCGCGCTCGCATAGGCACCCGCCAGATACTCACCGACCTGGCCGCCGACGAACACCGGTGCGCGGTCGGCGCTCCCGCGACCTAGACCGACGATGCCTCCCGACCACGCCTGCAGGGTGAACTCGGTCGCTGGGCGGTCGCGCCACGGGCCGTCCAAGCCGAACGGCGTGATCGCGGTGACAGTCAAGTGCGGATGGGCACGACGAATCGCCGAAGGCGAGAACGCCTCGTGCTCAGCGATTCTCGATCCGGGCGACCACACGACCGCGTCGGCATCGGCCAGCATCGCATCGACGAAGTCGACATCGGTCTGCGGATCGGCAACGACACTGCGCTTAGAGCAGGCCAGGAAATTGAACAGCGCGCCATCGCGACCGGGCTCGATAGCGGCTCCGGAGGCCGACCAGGCCCGCAGCGGATCGCCTTCGGGGGATTCGACTTTGATCACCTCGGCGCCGCCGTCGGCCAGCAATTTCGTGCAGTACGCGCCGGCAATGCCGATGGATAGGTCGACGACAACGTAGCCGTTCAGCGGCTGCATTAGTCCTTCTTGCGGTTCGACTTGCTGAGCCGGAAGTCGGGCGGGAACTTGCTGTCGTTGTCGTTGACCGCCCCGGCCAGCCCGCTGTCGATCGCCTCGTGCATGTCCAGGTCGTCGTCGCCGTCGTTGGTCACGCCGCTGCCCATCGACTCGAAGAACGCCGACAGCAGGCTGCCCATGTATTCGCCCTGGTGCTGCTTGAAGATCTCGAAGAACATCTTCTGCTGAAAGACGGTGTCGACCGGGCGGTTACGCGCGCACGCTCGCGCGTACTTGTCCACCTCGGCCTCGAGTTGATCCCGCGAGACCACCTTGTTGAGGAAGTTGCAGGTATACATCTCCTCAGCCGTGAACGGCCGACCGGTGAAGACCATTTCCTGGAACTTGCGCAGTCCCATCATCTGCACCCAGGTCCACATGCGCGGACCCCACCCGTAATAGCGGAACGACGGATGGCCGAACAGCGCGTCGTCGGACGAGATCACCAGATCCGCATCGGCGCACTGGTAGAAGTGCCAGCCGTAGCAGTAACCCTTCGCCTCGACGATGCTGATCTTCTTGAGTTCCTGCAGCGGCCGGTTGCCCGCCTGCACGTTCGCGTACCACGCGCTGATGGTCGCCCCGTGACGGAACGACCCCTTGGGCGGATAGCTCACCTCACCGACGCCGTCGTCCTCCAGCCGAAGCTCGGCAAGCCGCAGGTCGGTGTTGTCGTTGCCCTCCATGAACTCGGGCAGATCGGCGCCGCTGCCGAGATTGTCACCCACGCCACGGATCACGACGACCTTGACATCGTTGTCGACGGTGGCTGCACGCAGCAGATCCGCGTATCGCAGCCGGGCCGCCGATGTCGGCGCGTTCAGGTACTCGGGCCGGTTGAACGTGATCGTCGCGATCTTGGTCTTCGGGTCCTTCTCGTAGAGGATCAGTTCCTCGGGCTTGGGCCGACTGTCATTGTCAGACATGAGAACTCCTTCAGCCGATCCCGATGCCGGCATGGCTCCATGACGGGCTCGACGTCAACACCTCGGGTCCGTCAGGAGTGACGAGGACGGCCTCACGTCCGAAGACGGCACCCACCCCCTCCTGCCAGACGTAACTCGTGACGGCGAGGACCATACCCGGCTCGAAGATCTCCCTGCCGGCCGTGGCCCGCAGTTGCGGCGTCACGACCGGAGGGTCGAACCCGAGACCAAGACCGTGGGCGACCGGCATCGCAGGCATGGTTTCACCGGCCGCATCGTACGCGGCGAGCAAGTCCCCAGCCGGTCGACCAGGCTGACACGCCGCGAACAGCTTGTCCCACAGCCGGTTCCAGCGGTCATAGAGCACCGCGGCACCGTCGACATCGCCCACCGGCCAGGTACGGCCGACTTCGCCGACGTAACCGTCCGCCAGAACACCGGCCGAGAAGGCCACCAGGTCGCCCTGCTGCACACGCCCGTCTCTGCGAGCCCGGCCCAGCGGATGTTCCCGCGACGTTACCCATGCTCCGTCCTGCGTGGCGGGGGTGCTGACGCCGCCTGCGGCCTGCGCCTCGAGCATCACCCCGGTCAGTGTCTGCTCGGTGGTCCCCTCCCTCAGCTCGCCGACCGCGATGGCCAGCGACTCTTCGGCGACCCGCAACGCCCCGCGCAACACGGCGACCTCGTCGGGAGTCTTGACCCGCCGGGCCGCCCGCATCGCGACCTCGCCGTCGACAAGATCAGCGTTCGGAAAGGCCATCGGCAGCAGCTTGGCGAACGACGGTGTGAGAGCGTCGGTTCCGACCCGTCGCGCATCGGCAGCGCCGTCGATGCCCTGCAACACCTCGACGAGAGTCATCGGATTCCACGCCAGCCCGTAGAGGTGCTCGTGCGGGATGTCGTCGGGTATCCCCTCATCCCAGGTGCTGTTCAAATGGATCTCACCCGTCGCCCTCACGATCGTGCAGATCGGTCCGAACGGCCGCGTGCCCGCCACCCACAACTGCGGCGCCCCCGAGAAGTACCGCACATTCGCCTGACGCCCCAGCACCAGCGCGTCGAGGTCGTGCGCTTCCATCTGGGCCAGTGCGCGTTCGCGCCTACCGGTTCGCAGCGCCCGCTCGTCGGGCAGAATCTCTGTTTTCATCATGAGCCGTACGGCTCGTACGGGTAATCGGTCAACGACATATAGCCGTCCTCGGTGATGACCACGATCTCCTCGCTTCGATATCCGCCGGTACCGTCCTCGAAGACCACCGGCTCCAACACCAGCACCATCCCGGCGGGGAAGACGAAGTTGTCGTCGAATTCCTGCCCGAGATCCGTTCCGATCATCGGCATTTCGGCGGCGTTAGTGCCGATCCCATGGCCGAGATAGAAGTGGGGCAACCACGGCTTGCGCCCATCGTTTGCCGCAATCGCTGCCCGCGCCAGGTCGCCGCACGTCGCACCCGCCTTGGTCACCTTCAGCACCGCATCGAGAATGTCGCGCCACTGGTGGAACTGGTCTTTCTGGCGCGGTGACGGCGAATCACCGACCAACCAGGTCCGGCCGAAATCCGAGCAGAACCCCGTATAGGTGATGCTGACATCGGTCCAGAGCACATCGCCTTCCGCGAGCTCGCGTTCGGTCGTCAGCAGCGGAAGCGCCAGATCACCGTGCGTCGTCCAGGTGCCCTCGGCCTTGGTCAACGGCATCACCTGCCAGATCGCCTCGAGCATGTTGGCCGTCGCGCCAAGTTCGAATGCGCGACGCACGAACTGCGCGGACAGGTCGATCTGGCGCACACCCGGCGCCAACGCCTTCTGCACCTCGACGACTGCCTCTTCGGTGATGCGGCATGCCTTTCGGATGCAGGCAATCTGATCGGGCGTCTTCACCAGCTTCGCCGCGCCGACGACGGGTGCGGCGTCTACCGGCGCCCCGCCTCCGAATAGCTGGCCGGAAGCCCGACGCATCGCTCCGGTCAGCTCGTCGACGGCGACGGTCGAACCCGGGGAGATGAGGTCTGCGACCACCCGCGCGAAATGGTCTACGCCTTCATCGAATTCGAGATAGAGCGGGGGATGCCGATGGTCGGCCGGCACCTCCGACTCGGTCGAGGAACCTTCCCTGAATGGCATGAACAGGTGCGGATGCTCGTCGTCGGCGAGCACGATGGCGACGGGCCGCTCCACATGGGACAGCCCCGCATCCAGCAGCGGCCAACTGGCGCCGGTCGCGTAGACCACGTTGCCGTTGTTGAGCAGGATCAGTGCGTCGACGCCGTTGTCTGCCATCGCCGCACGGAGTCGCGCACCGCTCTCGCGATACATCCGTGCGCGGTCCGGCAGGTCGGGAATGTCGATCGTCCAACTGCCTGCTGTAGCGAATGTGGTCATCTAAATACCCAGGAACTTCTTGATGTTTCCGCTGACGATCTTGACCGCGTTGTCGGGGCCCACTGCCTGCACGACCGCGGCAAGCGACTTTTCCGAGTAGCCGAACGTCGACTCGTTATGCGGGTAGTCCGACGACCACATCACGTTGTCGACGCCGATATCGTCGATCAGCCTCAGACCCAGCGGGTCCACCATGAACGACGCGCTCATGTGATGATCCCAGTAGTAGCGAACATCGTTGGCGAGTTCGTGGTTGAACATATGCCGGTAGGACGCCAGCAGGTGCTCGGCATCTTGCAGCGCAGTTGGCACCCAGGCAATTCCGCCCTCGAACCACCCGATGCGCAGCTTCGGGTGCCGGTCCAGAATGCCGGAGAACACGTACTTGGCGAATTGCTCGCGGAACGAGTCGACGTTGATCATCATGCCGACGACGACGCTGTTGTTCTCGCACGGTGTCTTCGGCGGCGTCTCTCCGATGTGGTGGGTGACGGGCAGGCCAGCCTCTTCGATCTCGTCCCACACCGCGTCCATCGCCGCGCCGCCGTAGTCGTAGATGTTGCCGTCGTCGTCCTTGCCGGGGTTGAGCGGCAGCAGGAACGTCTTGAGGCCCAACGACTTCAGCTCTTCGAGCGTGCTTCTCGTACCCTTCGGGTCCCACCAGTTGATCAGGCCCACACCGTAGAAGTGACCGTTGCTGCGTTCCTGCAGATCGGCCATGTACTCGTTGTAGATCCGGAAGACGCGCTCACGCAGTGCCTTGTCCGGGTAATGGAACAGCGCCAGCACGGCGTTCGGGAAGGCCAGTTCCCTGTCGATGCCGTCCTCGGCGAGTTCGCGGATGCGCGCCTCGATGTTGTTGGACGCCGCTCCCGCCATATCGTCGTACTGCATCAGGACGCGACCGAAGTCGCCCCCCACCCAGGACTTTCCCTTTGTGCCGACCATATAGGCGCCATCCTCATACCAGATGCGCGGTGCCTGTCCCTTGAGTTCCTCGGGAAACCGTTCGTAGAAAATGTCGTCGGCGACGGAGATGTGGTTGTCCGCTGAGAAGATCTCGGTTCCCTTAGGAAGTCCGGTCAGGCCGCCATCTTTCGCGTGGCCGCGGCGGTGTTTCGGAGCGCCCCAGCCTTCTGGGGGATAGAGCGTGGAGGTTGGGGCTGACATTCTCGGTACTCCAATCGGGCTGTGGCTGAAGAATTACCAGGTAACGGGAAGTTCGTAGACGCCGTAGGCCAGGCGGTCATGCTTGAAGGGCACCTCGCCGAACGGCACGGCAAGGCGCAGCGTGGGGATGCGCCGCAGCAGTGTGTGGAAGACAATCTGAAGTTCGGCGCGCGCGAGTTGCTGCCCGACGCACTGATGCCTGCCGTAGCCGAAGCCCAGCTGCTGTCCGGCATCGCGGGTGAGATCCAGTTTGTCTGGCTCCGGGTACGCAGCCGCATCCCAGTTCGCAGGGGCGAGGTCCAAAATGATGCCTTCACCGGCGCGGATCGTTTCACCGCCGATCTCGATATCCTCGGTGGCCACCCGGCGCTGGCCGTTCTGGATGATCGACAGGAAGCGCATCAACTCTTCGACAGCGTTCGCGATGAACTTCGCGTCATCGGAATCACGAAGCAGCGCAGCCTGTTCCGGATTCTCCAGCAGGGCCAGCACCCCGATGCCGATCATGTTGGCGGTGGTCTCGTGCCCGGCGATCAACAGCCCGGTACCCAACTGCGCGGCCTCCTTCACGCTGATCTCGCCGGCGCTGACGCGCTCGGCCAAGTCCGACACCGCATCCTCCGTGCTTTCCCCGGGGGGAATCTGCATCTTGTTCTCGACGAGGTTGATCAGGTACTTGTGCAGGCTCATCGCGCCCTTTTGGCCGTCCTCGGCCGAGGCATAGCGGGCCAGCCCGACGTTCGCGTGATGCTGGAAGAACTCGTGATCCTCGTACGGCACGCCGAGCATTTCGCTGATCACCTTGGTGGGCACCGGCAGTGCGAGCTTGCAGACGATGTCGGCGGGCTGCGGGCCGGCCAAGATCGCGTCGATGCACTCGTCGGTGACCTCTTGGATGGCGGAGCGCAAGCCCTCGACGCGCTTGAAGGTGAACGGCTTGGACAGCATCCGGCGGAACCGGGTGTGCTCCTCGGCGTCTGAAGTGAACACCGACCGGGGCCGCTTGTTGACCGTCGAGAGCATGTGCTCGTTCCAGTGCGGGAAGCCGTCGCGCCGGTCGTCGACGCTGACACGCGAGTCGGCGAACAACTCCCGCGCCACGGCGTGACCCGTGACCAGCCAGGGTGTGCTGCCATCCCAGATGCGCACGCGGGACAGCGGTTTCGCCTCGCCCATCTCGAGCACCTGCGGCGGCGGAGCGAACGGGCAGCGCGCATCCCGATCCATCGGGTAGTCGGGTATCTCGGTTGCGGTTCCGGTCAGGGTTTCTGACATGGAGTCTTTTCTCATTCCTCGATGTCGATGGCTAGGGCTGGACAGGCCGCGGCGGCGTTCCGGGTGTTCTCGGCGTGCTCGGGTGGTGGAC
Organism: Mycobacterium sp.; assembly: GCF_035697385.1. GTDB lineage: Bacteria > Actinomycetota > Actinomycetes > Mycobacteriales > Mycobacteriaceae > Mycobacterium. The sequence goes on from NZ_DASSCY010000003.1 coordinate 8,667, forward strand.
TTTCGTTGAGCAGGACGACGACGCCGTCGTCGTCGCGCTGGTCGAACACTTCGCCGGCATTGAGCACGCATTGGCCGGAGGACACGCATTTGTCTTGGTCGACAGCCACTTTCATGTCACGGAAGCTCCGTAACGGGTGCCAGCCAAAGTCCGACGATCGCGTCGGTGAGGCCCGATGCGGCCGCTTCCCAACTGGTTCTGGGGACGGCGGCGCCCTCGGCGAATGCCCGCTCGAAGTCGGCGCAGGTGTGCATCATGAGGTTGCGCGCCATGATGTTGCGTTCGGTGACGACGGCTGCGGGCAGATCGGGAAGGCAGCGGGTGATGCCGTCGACGACCTGCACCAGCGCCGGAGATGCGAGCGCATCCTTGATCACGATCTTGTGGTAGGCGGGGTCGGCCAGCGCTTGGGCCGCGAAGCGCGCGTACCACGTCGGGTTTCCGAGTTGGGCCAGGTGTTCGGTGAGTGAGCGCACCAGACACGCGATCCAATCCCGCAACTCCGCGGAGTTACCGGTATCGGCCACCATCCGCTGGAGTAACCGCTCCATGGATGCGCGGTGTTTCTGTTCGATCGCCCGCACCAAGTCGGTCTTGGTTCCGAAGTGGTATCCGACGGCGGCGTTGTTCCCCTGCCCGGCCGCCTCGCTGACCTGCCTGTTCGACACAGCGAAGACACCGTGTTCGGCGTACAGGCGTTCGGCCGCCTTCAGGATTGCCTCTTGGGTGCTGCTCGCCTTGTCGGCGCGCAGAGTCCTGGCTGTCGTCACGTACCCAGTCAACGCGGTCGCGGTTCTTAAGTCAAGCGATTGATTTAAATGATCACTTCGAGGGGATCACCTTGCCCGCTACCGTGCCGCCGTCGATCGGAAGGACGGTTCCGGTGACATAGCGCGAGCGGTCGGTCGCGAAATAGAGCGCGGCCTCGGCGACATCCTCGACCGTGCCCTCTCGCTTGAGGGGCCGATCGGCGCGCATCTGCGCACGAATCTTCTCCTCGAACCGCTCCAGCTGCTCACGGTCCTCCCCCGCAGCCGACTTGCGCACGATCGCCGTGCGGATATTGCCAGGGGCGATCGCGTTGACCCGAATCTCGTAGTGCGCGAGCTCAATTGCCGCAGACTTGGTGAACTGGATGACCGCCGCCTTCGAAGCGCGGTAGGTCATCACACCGCCGCCGGCCTGAATTCCGCCGATCGATGTGAGGTTGATGATCGATCCGCCACCATGCTTGGACATATGACGCGCGGCGTCGCGGGTCCCCGCCATCACAGCGCCGAGGTTGACCGCCATGACCTTGTGAAAGTCCGCTAGATCGTCGTCGAGGAAGCGACGGTGCATGGTGCCGGACACGCCTGCGTTGTTGACCATCACGTGCAAGCCGCCGAACTGCTCGACGGCCGTCCATACGAGCCCGCCCACCTGGTCGAAGTCGGCGACGTCGGCCTCGACGAACTGCGTATTGTCCCCAAGCTCCGCCGCCAATGCTGTTCCGCTGTCACGGTCGACGTCACCGATCAGCACCTTCGCACCTTCGGCCGCGAACCGTCGCACCAGCCCTTCACCGAGTCCCGATGCACCGCCGGTGACGATCGCCACCCTGCCTGTCAGTTCGTTGACCATGTGGCAGCCCTTTCCATGCAGCCTCGCCGCCGAAACGCACGTTTTGTAGGGAAAGATCGAGTAGAGGTCGCCAATACATACGTCTCGACGCTCACCGGGAGGACCATGAGGCCGGCACCTTTCGTTGCGCCCCGCTCAGGAAATCAACCAGCACATGGTTGACCACCGTTGGTTGTTCAATCTGCGGGCAGTGACCGGCCTGGGGAACCACCAGTGAACGACCGCCGGGGATCTGACCCGCGATCTCAGCCGACCACCCCGGTGGCAGGAGCTTGTCGCCGTCGCCCTCCACGACCAACGTTGGAACGGCGATGCGTTCGTACGCCCTCTTGCTCGATGGTAGTGGTGCCGGCTCCAAGCCCGGTCGCCGAAACCGCGCCGCCGCCAGCGCCTCCCACGCTCCCGGCGCAATGCTCGACTCGTAGCGCCGTTGCACGTACTCGTCGTCGGCGGGGTATGAAGGGTCGAAGAAGAGTGCCTCGACGATACGGCGCATGCCGGAAAGCGTTGCGTCGTAGTCGTAGAGCGCGGCGAGGTGATCGTTGCGCTGCATCTCGCCGCCACCGCAGATCGTCACCAGGCTGCGCGCAGACAGGATAGGCGATTCGGACGTGGCGTCGACGAAGAGGTTGATCGCTCCCATCGAGTTGCCGACGAAGTGCGCGGACTCGACGCCAACGGCCTCACAGAACCGCGCGATGTGCCTGATCCGCATGCCACGGCCGTCGTTGAAGTCGATGACCTTCGCGGACCGCCCAAAGCCCAGCATGTCAAGCGCGAACACATGATGGTGTGCCGCCAGTGCCGCGATGTTGTGCTCCCACGCGATCTCCGCGGTGACGCCGAATTCACCGCCGTGCAACAGCACGACCGGATCGCCCTGCCCGGCTTCGAGATAACCGGTGGCCAGGCCGTCGACCAGAATGGTCTTGCGCTGAATTTCGGTCACGCCGTTTCCCATGCGGCGCGAGCGAACGTCAACAGCTGGGTGGCCAGCATCTCGAGCTGGCCCTGCACGGTCGCATCAACGAGCTGACCTGAGGGGTCCCATATCTCGTCGGCGGAGTTGATGGCCACCCCGAGCGGCGTCGGCCAGGCGCGCAGCGCGTGCCCGATGCTGCGCAGCTGTCCCAGTGTGCCGACCGATGCCTGCCATCCGTAAGCGCAGCTGATGCAGCCCCATGGTGTGTTGTCGAGGTAGACCCGCGGATCTTCGCGGAGGTCCTCGATGTAGTCGAGAGCGTTCTTGACGAGTCCGGACACCGCGCCGTGGTAGCCGGGAGAGCCGACGACGACGGCGTCGGCGTCGCGTAGGGCGCCGACGAGTTCGAGTGCCTGTGGCGTGCGTTCCAATTCGTGCGGCGCGTACATCGGAAGGTCGAGGTCCGGGCCGCTGAAGAACTTCGTTCGCCCGCCTTGGCGTTCAACGGATTCCAGGCAGTACCGCAGGGCGCGCTCGGTGGACGAGTTGGCCCTCAGGGTTCCGCCGAGGCCGACGACGAGTGGCGCACCACCGGTGGTTGTACTTGTCATTTCCTACCTACTTGATGGCGATGGGGTTGACGGGTGAGCCGACCGCACCGGTGACCCGCAGAGGCGGCGCGACGAGCTGGAATTCGTAGACCCCGTCGGCGGCGCAGTCGGCGGCAAGCGCTGTCAGATCCCAGTACTCGCCGAGCATCAAACCCATGTCGCGCAGGCACAGCATGTGCATGGGCAGGAACGCGCCCTCGACGCCGGACGCGGGGTTTTCGACCATCAGGTTGTCGGCCGCAACCGCAGCCACCTCGTGATCGTGCAGCCACGAGGCGCACGTCCAGTCCAGTCCCGCGCCGGGCTCACCGCCGTTACCGGTCTCCAAAAAGCGTGCCCACCAACCCGTTCGGACCAGCACGATGTCCCCGCGCCGCACCGCGACACCCTGCGCCCTGGCCGCCGCGTCGAGTTCATCCGGTGTGATCGGATCGCCGATTTCGCAGAAGGTCTCCACACCGCGGAGGCGGACGATGTCGAGCAGCACACCGCGTGACGTGATGCCCTTGCTGTCGACCTTGTCGATCCCGCAGTGGAAGGCGCCCGCGCTGGTGACGGAGCTCGCCGGAAAACCGTTGTACAGGTAGTCCTCGTAGTAGACATGCGATAACGCATCCCACTGGGTGGCGGCCTGCAACGGCATGATGATGATGTCGTCGTTGAACCGCATCGGGTTGCCCTCGAAGTATCCGGCCAACTGGCCGGCCGCCGGGTTCTGCAACCACTTGGGCCCGTATTCGAGCAAGGTGTTCGTGTCACCGCCGTCGATGGTCATCACGTGCAGCGGGTTCTGCCGGAAATGAAACGCACCCTGAGGCCCCGACGAACCGAAATCGACACCCAGCGGAAAGACCTTGCCGTGTTTGACGAGGCCGGCCGCCTCGGCGACCTTGTCCGCGGTAATGAGGTTCAGCGTGCCGAGTTCGTCGGCGTCGCCCCAGCGCCCCCAGTTACGAACATCGTCAGCGACGCGCCGAAAGTCGCTCATGCTGGCCATCATTGAGCCCTTCGTCCTTCGATTTCACGGGCATCCGACACATCGCCGAACACCCTCTCGGCCACCGACCCGCCGTCGACCCAGATCACCTGGCCGGTGATATATCTCGCCGCATCACTGTTGAGGAACACCAGCACGGTCGCCTGCTCGTCTGGGCCTGCGACGCGGCCGAGAGGAGTTTGGAAGGAGTCCAGGAACTCCTGCCCGTAAGCCGATCGCAGCTGGTCGAGAATCGGCGTGTCCGTCACACCGGGAGCGGTGCAATTGATCCGGATCCCCTTGGCCCCCAGTGCGCCAACATTGGCCATCCCGTAGAGGATGATCGCCTCCTTCGACAATCGGTAGCCGCCACCGTCGGCCACCGGCTCCGGATTGCGTCGGCACCACTCGATTCCCTCGGCCATCGTCACGGTCTCGAGCAGACCCGCGGTAACGACAGCGTTGTCCCGATAAGCGGATGCGGCCAGCGAGGACACGTTGGCGATCGCCGACCCCGGCGGCATTGCAGGGATCAGCGCCTCGGTGAACTGGCGGGTGCCGAGGAAGTTGATCGTGACCACCCGCAACGGATCTCCGATCCCTGACGACACCCCCGCGATGTTGAACAGCGCGTCGACCTGACCGCCGATCGTTGCGGCGGCCTGGTCGATCGACGCGGGATCGGACAGGTCGACCTCGTGGAACTCCTTGAGCTGCAACGCCGGCTGTCGCATATCCAGGCCGACGACCTCGGCGCCGAGCTCGGTGAGCTGACGCGCGACGTGCTCGCCGATTCCCGACGCACAACCGGTGACGACGACACGCTTTCCGTCGTAACGCCACAGGTCGTCAGTCTGGGTCACGGCTCAACCCTTGTCCGCCTCGGGATTCCTGCTTGTCCACCCTTCTCCTGCCTTGAGTTTCGCGGCTGCCTGCTCGATACCAGCGTTCATCTCCTCCATCGCCAGCGACACTTCGTTGGCGGTGTAGTTCTGACGTCCCGTGGGCAGACCGCCGAACGAATAGGTTTCATCGAACGCGGGCGCCGTCGACGCCGGCCTGCGGGCCTCGACCTTCTCGAGGATCGGCTCCATGCGTTTGGCCTTTTCGGCGACTGCCTTCTCGTCGCGCTCGATGAACTCGGGCAAGACTTCCTTGCCCATCAGCTCGATGGATTCCATCGTCGCTTCGTGGCTGCGCGGTGTGAGCAGCAGGATCAGTTCGTCGACGCCGCTCTCTTCGTAACCGCGCAGGAACTCGCGCACGGTGGCCGGGCTGCCGATCGGTCCTCGGCCGGGGCCATAGACGACGCTCGGATCCTTCTCAATCTCTTCGAGATGCCGCTTCCACACGCCGGTCCGTCCTGGCGTGTGCATGCCGGTCATGTAGTAGTGCATGATGCCGAACGCGAAGAAGCCACCGCCCAATCCGAGGCGTTCGACGGCTTGCTCGTCGGTCGGCGCAACCATCATCGAGAGGTCACCGCCGATGGCGAGAATGTTGGGGTTCATCTGCGGCGTGACCGGGGCACCGTTTTCCTCGAACTCCTTGTAGTAACCGTTGACACGCTCGGTGAGCGGTCCAGGCCCGGTGTAGGCGAAGCTCAAGGCGCCGAGGCCTCGTTGCGCGGCCATCTGTACCGACGCCGGTCGCGTGCATGCGACCCACACCGGCGGGTGCGGCTTCTGCAGAGGCTTGGGAACGACGTTGCGCGGGGGCATTTCGATGTGCTGGCCCTTGAAGCCGGTGAAGGGCTCCTCGATCATGCAGCGGATCGAGACTTCGAGCGCTTCTTCCCACATGGTCCGCTTGTCTGCGGGATCGATGTTGAATCCTCCGAGCTCGCCCACCGAGGACGACTCGCCGGTTCCGAATTCCACCCGGCCGTTGGAGAGCAGATCGAGCGTCGACACACGCTCGGCGACGCGTGCCGGGTGGTTGACCGCCGGCGGAAGGTGCATGATGCCGAAGCCGAGCCGAATGTCCTTGGTGCGCTGGCTCGCCGCGGCGAGGAAGATCTCCGGCGCGGTGGAGTGACAGTACTCCTCGAGGAAATGGTGCTCGGTCAGCCACACTGTCGAAAAGCCCGCCTTGTCGGCAGCCTCCACCTCGTCGAGGCCATCCTGGAAAAGCGTGTGCTCGTCGTCCTCACTCCACGGCCGCGGCAGCGGGAATTCGTAGAACAGCGAGATCTTCATTTCGTTACCTTCCGATGTGAATCGAGTGTCGAATCCGTCATGGCTGCAATGTGTTTGGCGGCGACGTAACCGAACGTCATGGCCGGCCCGATGGTTGCCCCGGCACCTGCGTAGCTGCGGCCCATCACTGCGGCCGACGTGTTGCCCACGGCGTAGAGGCCTTTCACGACGCCGTCGTCGCTGCGCAGCACCCTGGCGTATTCGTCGGTGCGCAAACCGCCCGAAGTGCCGAGGTCGCCGAGAATGATCTGGAACGCGTAGTACGGGGGCCTACCCAAGGGATGCAGATTGGGGTTGGGCAGTGTGGGATCGCCGTAATAGTTGTCGTAGGCGCTGTCGCCGCGGTTGAAGTCGTCGTCGTGACCCTTGCGGGCCAGTTCGTTGAAGCGCTCAGCGGTCTGACGCAACTGCTCGGGCGGTGCGCCGATCTTCGCGGCCAGTTCCTCAAAGCTGTTCGCCTCATGCACGACACCGGATTCCAGCCAGGCCTTTGGGACTTTCCGCCCGGTCGGTACCGGCGCGAACGGAACCTTCGGAATGGGCAGATGTCCGCCGACGACATATCGGTGAAACGATCGGATGTCGGTGATCAGCCAGCACGGGATGTGGGTGACGCCGGAGCGCTGACCGTCGATCATCGCGTGCGCGAAGTCCATGTACGGCGCGGCCTCGTTGATGAACCGTCGGCCGTCGCAGTTGACGACGAACTGTGACGGCATCATCCGCTCGTTGAGCATGAACTGCAGCCGGCCGTCCGGCCAGCACATCGCCGGGAACCACCACGCTTCGTCGAGCAATTCGGTTGAGCCGCCGACCTTCTCCCCCGCGCGGATTGCGTCGCCCATGGCGGCCGGATTGCCGAAACTCCAGTCCTTCTCGAGCATCGGCAGATGCTGCCTACGCCATTCCATGTCGTGGTCGAAGCCGCCTGCAGCAAGGATGACGCCATGGCGGGCCTGGATGCGCTGAAGGCGGCCGTCGCGCTCGATGACCGCACCCGTCACCGTTCCGTCGAGATCGGTGATCAGCTCGGTCATCGGCGAGTTCAGCCACAACGGGATGTCCTGCTGCTTGAGCACCAGCCGCATCCTGGCCGAAAGCGACTGGCCGATCGCGGCCATCCGATCACCGAAAGCCCGTGCCCGGAACATCCGCCAGATCAGCTTGATCAGCACGGCCTTTCCGCGCCAGTTCTGCCGAACCTGGTAGAAGAGCCGAAGATCTTTGGGCGCAAACCAGATTCCCTTGGGTGCAAGTGCCAACGGTGCGAGGAGGTGCTGCTCTTCGTCACCGAGCTTGCGCAGATCGATCGCGGGCACGTTGATGGTGCTGCCGAGTTCGGACCCACCAGGCAGCTCCGGGTAGTAGTCGGCGTAGCCCGGTTTCCACACGAACTCGAACCAGGGACTGAGCTTTTCGAGGAACTCCATCATCTCCGGCGCGGTGACGACGTACTGCCGCAGGCGCGCGTCGCTGACGAGCCCGCCGGTGATCTGCTTCAAATACTCGAAGACGCCGTCGGGATCGGGCACGTAGCCCTCCTTGCGCTGCGAGGGAGCACCGGGAACCCAGATGCCACCGCCCGAAAGCGCCGTGGAGCCGCCGAATTTGGCCGACTTCTCCACGACCAGCGTGTCCAGGTTTGCCGCGTCGGCAGCAAGCGCAGCGGTCATGCCACCTGCACCGGAACCGACAACAAGTACATCGACGGCGTGGTCGAACACATTGGACGTCACGGGTTCAGCACCGCCGTCCGGATCGCGAAGCCGGCGATCAATTCGGGTGCGGCGCGGTAATACCGCTGCTGAGTCTCGTAGCCGCCGTGCGCCGCCAGGGCCGCGAACGCCGCTACCCACGTGCGGATTTCGTGAGCCGAATGACCGCCCTCCTGCTCGACCCAGCTGTTCGACCAGCCGTCGACGTCAGCGAGTCGATTGGAATCGAGCAACTCGAGAAACGCGTGGTCCCACTCGGGATTGAGCGGCTGAAGCGATCCTCGACCGCCGGCGAACTCCCGCGCGGCTTCCATCACCGCTACCTGCCGGGCTTGTCGCTGCTCAGACGTCATCGGATTGCCGTGCACGATGCGGCCCAATGCCGCAGGCGGAGCGGTTGCCAAAGTCGGCACCGGCGGATCGTGTGACAGCCCGCCGGATCCCACCACGAGGACCCGCTTACCCAGCGTCCCAAGGTAGGCGCCGACGGCAGCGCCGAGCGCGCGAACGCGCCGCAGCGGTCCCAGCGGGGTGGCGACGGAGTTGATGAAGATCGGGATCACCGGCCGCGCCGTCGCATCGCCGAACAGCTTTTGCAGTGGTTGCACCGTGCCGTGATCCACGTCCATGCTGGCCGAGATCGCGACGTCGACACCGGATTCGAGAACCGCTCGGGCGCAATCGGTGGCGACGTTCTCGGGCACATCAAGTGGCCCGGCATGGGTGCCGTAGTCGCCGACGCCCTGCGCCGCCGTGCCGATGCAGAACGGCGGCATGGTCCGGTAGAAGAATCCGTTGTAATGGTCCGGCGAGAAGATGACGACCAGTTCGGGGTCGTAGGCGGTGACGAAGTCGCGCGCCTCGGCGACCGCGGATTCGATGTCGTCAAGAAGATCCTGCGACGGTCCCGGAAGATTCAGTAGCGGGCTGTGCGACATGCAGCAGAGGGCCAGTGACGCCATCGGAATGCGAGCCTCCTCCCTGGGTCAAGCAGAGAACTTCGAAAAGCGATTCGCTTGTTTCCGCGGCGCGTTGGGCGATGCATGCCGCGGCGATGCAGCGGTCGGGCCGCAGGAACAGAACCGAATCTGTGTTGGTGTCGAACCAGGATTTCAGCGCGCCGGTGCGGTCTCCGACGATGACGACGTCTTGGTCGTCGTGCCCGGTCCAATGCAGCTGGGTCATGGGCCGCACGACGATGAACTTGGCTCCCAAAGCTTTCCAGCCGTCGAACGCCTTCTCCCCCAGCACCGCACGCAGATTGTTGCTCCAGCACAGCACGGCGAAGCCTGGCCCGAGCACGTCGTCGAGAAGAACGTTGGATGCCTCGCGCGTATCGACGCGGGGCTGGATGAACAGCGTGCCGGTCGGTGAAGTCGGCGACGGAGTTCGGGCGTGGAACACCGCGCCCTGGTGATACCGCGGCATCGGTTTGAACCGCATCTCCAGGATGTAGCGCTTCAGTGAAGGCACCACCGACGCGGAATGAATGACGCGGTCCCGCAGCCCGGCTACGCGTCGATTCGTCGGCGAGATGACCCTGCCGACCATTGTGGACAGATCGATCATCGCCCGCGCGTGCTTACGACGCTCGACGTCGTAGGTGTCGAGCAGCGCATCGGCGGCGTGACCCTTCACGACCGCCGCGAGCTTCCACCCGAGGTTGGCCGCATCCCGGATACCGCTGTTATAGCCCTGGCCCTGCCACACCGGCATGAGATGTGCGGCGTCACCCGCCACCATCAGTCGCCCCTTCCGGAACGAACCGGCGATGCGCGAATGATGCGTGTACACCCGATGTCTGATGACGTCGACGCGCTCCGGGTGCGGGACCAGCTTCGCCAGCATGCGCCTGACGAACGCCGGATCCTCGGCCTCCTCGTCGGATTCGTCACTGTGAATCATGAACTCGAAGCGCCGGATTCCGTGAGCGATGGAGATCGAGACGTAGGGCCGCGCGGGATCCGCTCCCACCTCGCTATTGGGGTGGCCGAGCGGATCGTTGGCGCAGTCGATGACGAGCCAGCGCGTCGAGGAGGTGGTGCCGTCGAACGAGACACCCATCAGCCGGCGGGTGGCACTGCGGCCGCCGTCGCAGCCGACGACGTATCGGGCCTGCACGGGCGCATGCCCGTCGGCGAACTCGACCGTCACACCCTCCGCGGTTTCGGCGCAAGCTTCCATCCGCCGGTTCCACGTCACCTCGACGTGGTCGAATCGGTCAAGCCCGACAAGCAATTCGGCGTCGACCATCGGCTGGACGAATCCGTTGCGCTTGGGCCATCCGAAACGCGCGTCGGGCGGCGCCATTTCGGCGAGCAGCTGACGCTTGGCATCGAAGAACCGCAGGATCTGGTTGGGCACCGTGTGCGGGAGGATGCGGTCGACCAGGCCGATCGACTGGAAGGTACGAATCGCCTCGTCGTCGAGTCCGACACCGCGCGGATAGTCGATGAGGTTCGGTCTTTCGTCGACCACCAGCGTGTGAACGCCTTGCAGGCCAAGGATGTTCGCCAGGGTCAGTCCGACGGGCCCTGCCCCGACGATGACGACGTCCGCGTTTTTGCTCATGGTTACCGGCCCAACAGGAAGTCGAGGTGCAAGGAGTTGAACGTCTTGGGGTCCTCGTATTGGGGCCAGTGCCCGCAACCCGACATGACCTCGAACCGGGCTCCGGGGATCATCGATGCCATGCGGCGGCCTTCTGCGACGTCGGCGGTCGGATCGTCGCTGGTCCACACCACCAAGGTCGGCGCGGTGATCGCTCCGTATTCGGCAGGACCGAGTAGGTTGCGTGCGCGGATCTCGGGATCCTGCAGCGCCATAATGTCTTTCATTGCCGCGACGAAGCCCGGCTGGCGATATACCCGCTGCCTGCTCGCGACGATGTCGTCGTAGTCCTTGGACTTGTCGGCCATCAACCACTTGATGCGCGCCTGCACGGTCTGCCATGTCGGGTTCTCGGCGGCGGCCATCGACAGTGTGATGATCCGCTTCATCACCTCGGGATCGGCTTGCGAGCCGCCTGCGGTGTTGAGCACCAGGCGGTCGACCCTGTCCGGATGGTCGACCGCGGCGCGCGCAGCGACCCAGCCGCCAAGCGATTCACCGCTGATGCCGGCGCGCTCGGCACCGATGGCGTCAAGGAAAGCCATCAGGTGTTCGACGTAGTGCCGAACCTCGAGCGGATGACCGGGTTTGTCGGTGTAGCCATGGCCGAGCATGTCGATGGACCAGGTGGAGAAGTGCTCGGCGTGCGATTCCAGGTTGCGGACGTAGGCCTCCGCGTGCCCGCCGGAGCCGTGCAGCAGCACCAATGGAGGCTTAGCCGAATCACCTGCACACAGGTAGCGAGTGCGCACTCCGCCCGCATCGAGGTAGCCCTGCGAGAACGGGACGCCCTGGAGGTCACTCCAGATGCTCTCGAACTCCGACACTCGTCACCCCTCTTGCTGTGGAGAATGTGATTCTCATATTTTGTAAGCACCCTGCTCATTTATCGCACATCTATGTGCACTATAGTCAGAGCATCACTCTCGCGAGTGCTGGATGTCAAGAGAAGTCGAAGGAAGGTAGCCGCCATGACGTCGGCCAGTGAGGCGAGCGGCGCCGCCGCGCCGAACGGTGCGCCCGGATCACAGACCCTGGCCAGGGGTTTGGCGGCACTGCAATTGGTCGCCACCTCACCGACCGGGCTGACGGTCCAGCAGGTCGCCGACGACATCGGCGTTCACCGGACGATCGCGTACCGCCTGCTCACGACGCTGGCTCAGTTCCGGATGGTCGCCAAGGGCGAGGACGGCCGATACCGATCGGCCGCGGCACTCGCTGTGCTGGGGGCGTCGTTCGACAACAACGTCCGGCAGTTGAGCGTGCCGACACTGCGAGGATTGGCAGACGAACTCGGCACCACGGTGTCACTCCTCGTCGCCGAGGGCGATCAGCAGGTCGCGATCGCGGTGATCGTGCCTAGCAACGTCTTCTATCAGCTGTCCTTTCACGAGGGCAGCCGGTATCCGCTGGACCGGGGTGCGGCCGGAATCGCTCTGCTCGCCAGCATGCCGCCTCGCCCGGGCGAGCGCGACCTCGTTCCCCAAGCGCGACAACAAGGTTGGATCATTACGCACGGCGAGGTGGAACCGAACACGTACGGACTTGCAGTGCCCGTGAAGCGACGACCGCCGTCTCCGCCGACATGCATCAATCTCATCTCTCACCGCGAGGACGTGGTGCTGGGCGGCAAGGACGCGGTCATCAAGGCGGCCGATGAACTATCCGCGATCCTCAGCTGAAGGGATGAAACGGTGACCGACTGGGACAACGACGTCGACGTGGTCGTGCTGGGAAGCGGCGGTGCAGGACTGACGGCAGCGCTGACCGCGGCAGCCAACGGCGCGTCGGTGGAGGTCTACGAGAAGGCCGCGACGGTCGGCGGTACCACTGCGGTTTCGGGCGGCATCGTCTGGATTCCGGCGCACCGTCGCGCGGCCGACGGTGCGTTGCCGGTCGAGGACGCGATGGACTATCTGCGCGCGCAGTCGCTCGGGTTCATGGACGACGAGCTCATGGAGACATTTGTTCGCACCGGCGCCGAGATGCTGGATTACGTTGAGGCGCATAGCGATCTGCAATTCGAGGTTGCAGAGGGCTTCCCAGACTACAAACCGGAACTGCCGGGCGGACGCCCTTCCGGCGGCCGGTCACTGAACGCCAGGCCGTTCGATCTGTCACTACTGGGCGATTGGCGCGACCGCATCACCTCGTTCCCCGCGGACTTCAGCAATGTCGGCATCGACGCCGAGACCCGGGCCCGTATCCACGCCTCGGTGGACAGCGAAGACGGCGACTATTGCGTGGCGGGCACCGCGCTGATCGCCGGGCTGCTGAAGGGTCTGCTTGATGCTGGTGTGGTGCCGCGAACGAATGCCCGGGCCGTGGAGCTGATCGCTGATTCTGTTGGAATCACTGGCGTGCGTATCAGTTTGGACGGCAAGGACGTTCGGGTGCGTGCCGAACACGGTGTCGTGCTGGCGACCGGCGGGTTCGAGTGGGACGCCAAGCTGGTCGAGGCATACCTGCGCGGCCCGATGCGCGGTGCGGTGTCACCGCCGAACAACACCGGTGACGGGCTGCGCATGGCGATGGCACACGGCGCCGATCTGGCCAACATGGGTGAAGCGTGGTGGGTGCCGATCGTGCAGCTGCCGGGCGACACGTTCCAGGGACACCCGCGCAGCCGTAGCGTGCGACTCGAACGGACCCGCCCGCGAAGCATCATCGTCAACCGGGCGGGCAAGCGGTTCCTCAACGAGGCAGGCGAATACAACTCGATGGCCGGTCCTTTTCAGTACCTCGACCCACGTGACGGTTATGCGAACGACCCGGCGTGGATCGTCTTCGACTCAATGCATTTGAAGCGCTATGGCTTCCTCGGTGTGGCACCGGGCGGGCCGGCGCCCGAGTGGTTCTTGCCGTCAGCCGACCTAGCCGAACTCGGAGCCAAGACCGGCATCGACCCCGACGGGCTTGCGCACACCCTGGCCGCGTGGAACGACAGCGTCGCGCACGATACCGACCCTGACTTCGGCCGCGGCTCAAGCGCATACGACGGGTACTGGGGCGACGACAAGGCTGCGACCATTGCGGGCAAGACGCTAGGTCCCATCGATACGGCCCCATACTATGCGGTGCCGGTGTCGATCGGCGCGATGGGCACGAAGGGCGGCCCACGCACCGACCGCGACGGTCGTGTCCTGCACGTGAATGGTGCTGCAATCCCAGGCCTGTTCGCCGCAGGCAACGCGATGGCCGGGGCGACCGGGAAGGCGTACGGAGGTGCGGGCGGAACGCTCGGTCCGGCAATGGTGTTCGGCTACCGCGCGGGCATGGCGGCCTCCGCACGGTCGTAGCCGGAGATGCGCGGCTAAAGCCGTGCCGCGAGCGGAATGTCGGCGCACACCGACCATTGGCTGCCCGATGGGCCGACATCGATGACCCCGCCGAGCAACTCGACGCGTTGCCGCATCCCGCGCAGCCCACGTCCCTTTGACCCGGTGTCAGTGGACACCGCTAGCGGTAGCTCGTTGATGATGATCAGCTTGGCCATCGATCGCGAAATCACCAGCACACAATCGACTTCGAGTCAGGGGTGTGTTTGGCAATGTTGGCCAGAGATTCTTGTGTGATCCGGAAAAGCGCGAGCCCGACTGCCGCGGAAACGCTCTCCGGCGATCCGTCGATGCGCATCCCCACGTTCAGGCCGGCGCAGCTGAAATCGTCGACCAGTCCGCCGATGTCATCGAAGCCTGGCTCCGGGCCGATTCATCGGCGCAACATCTAGCAGCCCAACTATGCGGCGGATATCGGCCATCGCCTGGCGGCCGATCCGCTCGGCACCCTCCAGAATCATGCTGACATCCGTCATCACCACAAATGTCCACGAGTACCCGAGCGGGATCAGCGCGCCCCGTTTGCGGAGCCATTCCCGCATGTACTCCGTCGCCGCTGCACAGCACCGCCCAATTCTAGAAGAGGTAGTCGGCGGAATCATCGTGCTGTGGTAGGAATCCGGCTCCGACTGCGGTTGGAGGAAGGGATCGGTCCTCGGCACGACGCGGAGTGGGGTGCTCGCTTCGTAGCGTCAAGCCATGACATCACTACACGAGCGCGTGGGCTTCACGTCGGACCCCGTCGCCCGACCCGCGGCAACTCCACCAGGTCTTGCCGAATCCGAACCGTCGCCTCGGATTTCGCCCAACGACGCTGCAAAGCCCGCCGAGTCGCAGCATCGCTTCGCCCGACTCGTCATGTTGATGCTCAACGGTGTTCGAGGCATGTTCGCTAGATCACGGGATCGCCCTAGACGGGAGAAGAAGCACTATCCCCCGCGGTTCAGTGTCGAGTTCGAGACTTCGCTCGTCGACCGTGAGCGCAGGAGGCTTTGAGCGGAGCTCAGGCGCCCGTTGCGCAGCCCGAGGCTCAATCGTTAGTTCCCACCAGCTGACTCGCGATTTGCGGTCTGGCGGCGATCGCTTCAGGAAGGAAGAAGAACCCGGGCCAGCCATGAATCCCACCTTTGAGGAGGATGAAAGTAAAAGGAGCGCCCTCCGCGATGGCTCGCTGCTGCAAGTTCAGTATCCCCGGGGAGAGCAAGTCCAATGAGCCAGAGTAGATCCAGGTCGGCGGAAGCCCCTCGAGGGATCCGAGCGCAGGACTGACCATCGGATTGGCGACACCCCCGGGAAGGTCGCCCGCCCACTGGACGTGGGCAGGCCACACGATATCGATGTTTATGATCGGATCGCGGGCGGCGACCATTGCAGTGCGCGGGTCGGAAAACGTGAGGTCGAGTGCCGGAGAAAGGAATACCATCCGCGCCGGTACAGGGGAGCCTCGGCGAACCAGCTCCTGCACGGCGGCCATTCCAATCGTGCCGCCCGCCGAGCCGCCCTCAACCGAAACATTCTCAGCCCCATACAGAGCAATCTGCGCGGCAATGAGATCGGCCATCTGTGGCACAACGGTTGCAGCGGTGCCTCCCTGCGAAATCGACGGGTAGAGCGGCACAACGACAGCAGCGCCGGTGTCGCGGGCGAGGTTGGCGTTCGTGAGCCACTCCACTTGAGTGATTTCAAGAGTGAATCCGCCGCCGTGAATGGCGACGATCGCCTTGTCAGGTGTTGAGCCCGCAGGTTTCAAAATCACCGTTTCAAATCCGTTTAGCTCCGTCCTCTGCACGTCCAGGCCCAGCGTGAGAAGTGGAAACGGATCACGGCTGCCCAGCAGTTGGAATGCGGCCGCCACGGCGCCCTCCAAGCGGAAGGCGGTGAGGACGCGATCGAGTATCTGCAATCCGAAGGCGAACACGCTGCTTATCAGTGATTGTCGGACGGGAAACGCAGCCTCAAAGTCCTGCCACGCCGGTGAAACCGTCGCGGCGGCCTGCACGTCGGGTGATAGAGCCGACACGTCCGCGGCTGTTGCGCTCGTCTGTCCGGCGGTGTCGGTGACGAGGCCGGTGGTGATCGGACTGGTCACCGAGTTCACGGTCACCGCCGTCGGGGCGACGGTCCGCTCGAACTCGCGGCGCGCGAAGGCTAGCAGGCCCCACACCGCGGGCGTCTGCGCGGGTGAGCCAGGTGTGGTGCCGGCCGCGAATGGGCTTAGGACCATGTCGATCAAACTCGAGACCGGTCCGGGCACGACGTCGACGGGCGTACTGACCGCCGCTGCCGTAGCGACCGCGGCGGGCTGCGAAAGACTCTCGTCGGCTGCGGTCGGCATACTCGCGGACGTGGACACCGGTATGGCAGCGGCATCCAACGCGATGTCGGTGATCTCAGCGGTGGCCTGCAATGCGTCATCAACGACCTTGGTTGCTTCGACACGCCTGATCGGTGCAGGAGTGGGGTCCGCGGGTGCCTTCGCTGCGGACAAGCTGCTGGTGGTATTCGCGGATCTGGAGTCCGATGCCGTCGACTCCGTGGTGGGCCGCGCGGGCGCGGTCGCCTCAGCGATTGTGGATCCTCCGCCGGATTCAGTTGTATCCCCAGTCGATTCAGTCGGACCCCCCGTTTCGGATGCATACCCCGCTCCGGGCGTATCGCCAGCTTCGGGCGCGGGGACGCGAGGCGTTTCGGGTGTCGGGTCGAACTCACCGGCCGTCGTGACGGCGGCGTCCGCGGACGGTACGGAACCGGTCTTTGAATCGGCGTGTGCGCGGACGGTGCGCACCGCACCAGCCTCGGCCGTGTCCGTCGCGGGTTGCGTCGACGTGGACGAGTTCGCTGTGCTCGATCCCGTCCCGGTACCGGCGGTCGCCCCGCCCGGTGACGACGATGAAGACGAGGAGGCCGTCGATCCGGTCGAACCCGTCGACGACGAATCCGACCCCGTCGTATCAGCGGTTGCCGCACCGCATCCCCATCCGGTTACGACGGCCGCTCCGACCCCCAAGGCCACCGCTAACCCGCCGACCCGACCCACGTATGCCGCTGCACTCATCGTTGAGCCCGCTTTCTCTTGACGCGACCTTCAGGGGCCGATCAAGCCGAACACACAACGCATGTAGAGCTTGAAAGACCAGGCTTTGGGTCGTTGTCTCCATAGTGCTGTCAGGGTGACAGCATCACACTGGACTGCTTTGCGGTCAAGGTGCCAGCACCAGGAAGAGGCAAGATAGAGACACTGGCCACTGTTATTGCGTAGGAAGGATGCCGGGCATGGCGAGGGCGACGCGGCGGTTGGGTTCGGAGAATGCCGACACGCGTGCCGCCCTCATCGAGGCGGCCGCAAAGATCGTCCAAGACGAAGGCTATGCCGCAGTGTCGGCCAGACGACTGGCCGACGAGCTAGGGCTCAAGCGCCAGATTGTGCACTACTACTTCGGCACCATCGAGGAGCTTCTTATCGCTCTCATCCGCCGCGACGGCGAGGCGATGAGGGACCGCCTCCTCAAAGCGCTTAACGCGGACGATCCCTTAACAGCGCTTTGGGGTATGGAAGCAGTCGACGCGATCGTCATGTTCGAGTTCACAGCGCTGGCATGCAGACGGCCTGCGGTGAAGCAAGAGATGAAAAAGTACACCGAGGACTTCCGAAAGATCATCACCCGGGTCTTGGAAGCCGATATGAAGCGACGGGGGGTTTTGGACTCGTCGAGCATTTCTCCACTAGCAGTCGCCGTGATACTAGTGAATATCTCTACTGGCCTGGCCATTGAACGATCACTAGGCATTGATATGGGTCACGCTGAGACCAGGCGGTTACTAGGCGAATGGCTGGGCGCGCACCTCTTTGGGCCGTCCGGACAGTGAACTCGCTTCGATAGCTATCGAACGACCACACGTCGCGAGACGAAAATTACTGCAGTCAGAGCTTTTTCAGTGCGCGCGGGGTTTGACGTATGGCGTGGTGGCGGCCGCACTCTTGGACAAGCTTGGTTGGATCGCGCCGGGAAAATCGGCCCGTGACATCAACGGGGTGACTAGTTCAACTCGAGACCGCCATGCCGACAAAGTAGCTGCCCAACAGGCCAACACCGATGAGGACAACCCAGGCATCGGTGAGGCGGCACAGCAACACGGGAGCATGGCGAACTTCCATGAATTCTCGGAAAATGATGCGCACCTTGATGAGTGCGATCGTGATCGCACATACGGTGACCACGGTGCTGGCCCTCAACGTCCCGTTCTGATCGACCGCTTGATCCATCCAGACGTATGCGAGCGTCATCGAGGACAGGATCAACCAGACGATCAGTAATCTCTTATTGAATGCGACGCTCACAAATCACCTCACGACGTAGAGCAATGCGAAAATCAGAACCCACAGGAAATCGACTGTGTGCCAGTACGTTGCACCCGTTTCGACGAGCTGCTGAGATCGCCGGACCGGGCTCCACAACTGATAGACGACGACGCCCAGCACGACGAAGCCGATCAACACGTGTATGCAGTGGATCGAGGTCAGGAAGAAATAGTGTTGGAAAAACTCATTGCTTGTGAACGTGTTCCCCATCTGGATCTCCTTGACCCACTCCAGCACTTTGGAGCCTAGGAACACCACGCCGAAGAAGATCGTCAGAAAGGCACTGATCAAAGCAGACCGGTACGCGCCCTCCCGGGACGCCTGGACGCATCGGGCAATCGCCCACGAACTCAGCAGTAAGGCAATCGTATTGAAGACTCCGAAGCGGAGATCCAAGTCTGCCTGGGACTGCAGGTAGAGCTCCTCGTTCTGGGTGCGGGAGACCAGGTACACCGAGAAGTACCCAGTGAAGAGAAGTGACTCGAAGAGAACGAACATCCACATGTCCGGCTGCCCGGGTACGAACTTTGTGGGCTTCGCGTCGACTTGCGGCCGTGAGCTGGCAACGTTCGTCATTGACCCGCCCCCACCGTATCCAGTTGTTCGCGTTGCGCTTTCGGCGGAAGATCGGGTAGCGGACCGGTGCCGAAGTCTTCGCGTTCAATCATCTTCCGCAACAACACAATGAAGACGCCGGTGTAGAGAACAAACACAACCATATTGATCCACCATGCAATCGCACCGTTCCACGCGAAGGCGCCGCGCTGGAAGATCCACGCCGGCGCGACGACAACTTCGGTCAGCGCGTTGCAGAGACTGAGATACCCGAACCACTTCGGGAACACACGGTTCTTGTCGATCAGAATCGCCACCATCCACACCAAGGAGCCGATCATGAACACTCCCATGGTTCCGCTGAACGACAGGAATGCGAAATCGTAGAGCCAGTGGATCAATTCGGGGTCGCGGTCGGGCCGAAGGGCGGCAGCGGTCATTGCGATGGCCATCACCAGCATTCCGGGTACGGCGGCCAGCGAGTAAATGATCAAGTACGAGTACGCGAAGAGACGACTCACTGACATCCGCCGCATCGAATACGCGAGGAGCGCGTTCATCGGGGCGCACATTCCCGCGACGAGAAAAACGACGCCGAAGCCAGCGAGAATGCCGAAGCCGTGGTCATCGAACCACCGCACGACCGTCGGTGTATCCCATGCTGGGCTCGGCGGAGGCTGGACGCGAGTAACGAAGAAGAACAGCACACCGTACAGCTGGTAGAAGACCACCATCACCCACCACGCGAACCACAACTCGCGTTTGGGATGGTGACGGAAGTTCCAGATGAGCTTGCTTACCCGAGAGCCAGCGGGCGGGTCCTGCAGGCTCATGCGGCCACCCGGTCTTGTGCTCGTTGTTGTCGAATCGTCTGCCCCAGAACGATTCCCATCACGATGATCCATACGGCGATCGCAATGTTCTTGACCCAGAAGGACAACAGCCCGTCCCATGCGATAGGCCCAGTGGACGCCAGCGCTGTGAAGGCCGCGGGTGCCAGCGCGACCGCTATCAGCACATTGAAGTGCGCCACCCACGGTTTGAAAACCGGTTGATCCTGTCGATCCCAGTAGATCGCCAGCGCCAGCAGCAAGCTCTGAGCGATCAAATAGGGCACCAGGACGGTGAAAGTGAGCCAGGCGAGATCGTTGAGCAACTGGGTCAACTCAGGGGCGCGTTCCGGGCGGAACGAGCCAAGCAGCCAGAACATGTTGGCGATAAGAAACAGGGTGGGCGGCCCGCCGGCGCAGGCGATCAGGCAATAGGACAGGATCGGCGTGCGGTGAGCCATCCGGCGAATCTGCATCCCAAGAAGAATCACGACCGGGATCAGACCTACGCCAAACCAGTTGAACAAGATCATGCTGTAGCGAATCCGCGCGGTCTCATCGCGATAGAAAGCGGCGACCTCCTCCGCGGACATCGTTGGCGACATCGGATGAACGAAGCCGGGAAAGAGGAAGAACGCAGAGATCCAGATGATCGCCAGTACGGGCAACGTCCAGAACAGGATCAACTCACCATCAGTTCGTCTCACTGTCGAAACCTCATTTTGATCCTCAGCGCTAGTTGCCGATCGGCTACTTAGGCACGGTAGCCGATCGGCTACTTCGCGGTCAACAGTCGACTAATCTCATGGCGTGGTATCGACACAGGCCGGTCGCAGATTCAACGCGATCACGCGTACTGCCGCGCAGACCCGCGTCCTGGATGCGGCCATGAGACTGATCGCCGAGCGCGGTGTCAGCGGGACGTCGCTGCAGATGATCGCCGACGCGATGGGCGTGACGAAAGCTGCTGTGTACCGCCAATTCAAGACCAAGGAAGAGATCGTCATCGCGATCACGGAGCGGGAGATGGGCAGGCTTGAAGATGCGCTCGAGGCCGCCGAAGCTGAGGGCCACGGCCCACGCGCGCGCGAAGTGCTGCTTGACCGGATGATCGACCAGGCCGTCGACCGACGCGGCGTCGTCAGCGCCCTGCAATTCGATCCCGTCATCATCCGGTTGCAGGCCGAGTACGAACCGTTTCAGCGATTCATCGAACGTCTCTATGCCACGCTGCTCGGCACGGACGCTGGTGTCGAGGCACGGCTACACGCGGCGATGCTGTCGAGTGCGATCAGCGTCGCCGTCATGCATCCGCTGGTCGCCGACGTTGACGGCGAGACACTGCGCGCGCATTTGAAAGAGATGACACGGCGGATGCTCAACCTGCCCGCGTCGACGTAGCGCACACAGTGGTGGCATCCCTGCGAGCCCCCGGCGGGACTTGAACCCACATCGCGCGAGGTAGAAGCTCGCTGCTCTTTCCGTTGAGCTACGGAGGCAGAATTGCGAGGAAGGCAAAGGAGTCGAACCCTCGGGATTGTCACCCGGTCCCGTTTTCGAAACGGGTCGCGTCACCAAACGCACTGCCTTCCAACGTTCTCGGAGCGGAGCCGGATGCAGGACTCGAACCCGCGCGGCCTGTTTACAAGACAGGTGCTCTGGCCTGTTGAGCTAATCCGGCAATCACTGAAATATGGTGCGCCGGACGGGACTCGAACCCGTGACCGTCACGTTATAAGCGTGCCGCACCTACCATCCGTGCTCCCGGCGCTCGGACATCCCGTGGTGCCCACGGCGGGATTCGAACCCACATGGTCCGGTTTAGGAAACCAGCGCTCTATCCGTTGAGCTACGCAGGCTTGATAGCACCCCTGGAGAGAATCGAACTCCCATCCTCAGCTTCGTAAACTGGCGCTCTTTCCGTTGAGCTACAGGGGTTTGAGGGACGCGGCAGCGCCCCCGACAGGACTCGAACCTGCAACCGCCGGTTCCGGAAACCGGTGCGCTATCCATTGCGCTACAAGGGCATCGGGGCGTTCGGGGGAGTCGAACCCTCGACTGTGGAGTCACAATCCACCGTGTTGCCGCTACACTACGAACGCCAGAACAGGGCTGCCTATCGGCAGCCACAGCGGAGGCGGAGGGAATCGAACCCCCAACCGCGTGTCATGCGGCGGCTCGTTAGCAACGAGCTGCATTACCTTTCTGCCACGCCTCCCAAAATGCGCAACCACTCTGAAATCGCTGCACGAGTGGAGAATAGGGGGATTGAACCCCTGGCCTCCTGCTTGCAAGGCAGGCGCTCTCCCAGCTGAGCTAATTCCCCGTTAGGTGCGACCGTGACGGGACTCGAACCCGCGCCCTCCCGCTCGACAAGCGGGCGCTCTCGCCACCTGAGCTACACGGCCCACAGGTGTTGTCCGGGAAGGAATTGAACCTCCGACCTCCGCCATATCAGAGCGGCGCTCTCAACCAATTGAGCTACCGGACACTGGCACCCCGTGCGGGACTCGAACCCGCTCCCCCGCCTTGAAAGGGCGGGAGACTAACCCATATCCGAACGGGGCTCGGCATCAGCGCGCTGCCTCGTCAGGACTCGAACCTGAATTGCCCGGAACCAAAATCCGGTGGGCTACCGTTTACCCCACGAGGCACGGTGTTTCGTCGCTGACCCGCCAGGACTCGAACCTAAACTGACTGATCCAGACTCAGTCGTGCTACCGGTTACACCACGGGTCATTGCGTGCAGGATTTCTTGACACACGCAGCTCGACTCGGATGCCTGGTCCCCGCTGCTTACTCTCAGAGCTTGACGCTGCTGCGGCCAGCGAGCTCCGAGATATCGAACTCGCGCTCCTTGCCAGTTCCCACATGGTGGAGGAATACCTTGTCGCAGTCAGCCTCAGAAAGCTTCTTGATGATGCCGCTCCAGCTCTGGTTTCCACCCATGGTGCGTAGTGTGAACTCTCCTTTGACCTGACTGGAGGTCTTGACCTCGACGCGCAAAAGGCGCTCGCCGGTATCGACGATCAAGTCATAGCGAGCGCAGTCGGCGACTGGCACGAATACCGTGTAACCGAGACCGGTGTAGTAGGCGATCGCTCGGGCGACACCGATCGCGCCCTGTCTCTTGCGACTCATCATGCTGCTTACGCTATAGCGCCGCTACGACAATCTACTTCCCTCCCACTCCACCGTCTGAGCCGGTGAAGCTTGAATCCACCGCTCCCCCAAGGATGTTGAACCTGGGTGACCAGGCAGCCACTGGACGTTCCGTCGAAGTGCAATCCAGAAAATGTCCTCTCTGTGGTGAGCCATCTCCGAGGGGATCGAACAGATCCACAGGCAGGCGCGACTAACCTTATTCGCCTCACGCGCTTGGCATTCCACACCGCTCCCCGAGCAGGAGTCGAACCTACAGTCACGGATTAACAATCCGCTGGTTTACCGGTTAACCGACCGGGGATTGGGGCGCCAGCGCCGCGCTCGACGATCAAACGAGCGCGGGCACTGGCGCGTACCGGAACTTGTCGCGCTCCTTCGGCTCGAAGGGCTCGCGGATCAGGCTCATTCCGGCTTCCTGCGGTGTCCGGTCACCCTTGAGACCGTTGCAGGACTGGCACGCCGCCACCAGGTTGAACCAGTTGTCCCCTCCGCCACGGGAGCGGGGCAGGACGTGGTCCACAGTGTCTGCGCGCCCGCAGCAGTAGGCACAGGTGTGCCCGTCGCGGCGCATCACTCCCTCACGGGTGACCCGGTTGGCCGGCTTGTACGGGATGTGTATGTACTCCCGCAACGCCACCGACATCGGCAGTTCGATCACGAGCGACGGGCTGCGGACGTGTACCGCAGGGCTGTGAACGTCAATGACATACACCGCACCCCTCAGGATCAGCCGAACCGCTTCCTGCCACGGAATCCGGGACAGCACGCGGTAGTCGGCGTTGTAGACCTCAACGGTCATGTTGGGCATCAATATTGCCATGGCCGCGTACCTCCTTTCCGTATCTGCGCGGTCTCGATGAACTGGTTGCGCGGGCAGGATTCGAACCTGCGACTTTCGGGTTATGAGCCCGACGGACTTCCGAGCTGTCCTACCGCGCATCGTGTTTGACGTACCCCCGGAGAGATTTGAACTCCCGACAACCTGCTTGTAAGGCAGGGGCTCTTCCGCTGAGCTACAGGGGTGTGTGCTGCTGATGGTCGGGATGACACGATTTGAACGTGCAACCGCCTGGTCCCAAACCAGGTGCGCTTCCAAGTTGCGCCACATCCCGTTGGCACGGATGGAGGGAGTCGAACCCCCAAACCGGCGGCTTTGGAGACCGCTGCTCTATCCAGTTGAGCTACATCCGTAGGAACGCCAGGGCCACTATGAGCGGTCGGCGGGAGTCGAACCCGCGTAGTCGGCTTTGCAGACCGATACCTCGCCGCTCGGTCACGACCGCGATGGAGCCGGTGACGAGCCTCGAACTCGCCCCTTCAGTTTGGAAGACTGACGTGCAGCCTGTTACACCTCACCGGCATTGGCTTTGAAAACATCGTGCGCCGTGAGGGTTTCGATCCCCCGTCCCCAGATTAAGAATCTGGTGCTATCCCAGCTCAGCTAACGGCGCGTGTGGTCGGTGGGCCGCCCGGGGCTCGAACCCGGAATTCAAGGGTAAAAGCCAAGAGTGATACACGATTTCACCAACGACCCGTGTACGTCCGGCAGGAGTCGAACCTGCACGCCCTGCAATGGG
>NZ_DASSCY010000004.1:0-11101 GCF_035697385.1 Mycobacterium sp.
TCGAATCAGAACAATCTGACCAAGCAACCAGTCAAAACTGGCATATAAAAACAACCACACCCCTAAACGGGAAAAAGAAGCATGGCAAAAACAACAACAAACAAAAACCACCAAACACACTATTGAGTTCTCAAACAACACGCCCGCCCGGCCGCGCAACCAGCCCGCGGCATTTAGCCGCGTACTCGTAGTGCGGACGGTCAGGAACCCACCGAAGTGGGATTTCCCTCTGGGACGCCGTCGCGCTCTGCGGTGCTAACCGCGTCGCGACGACGAATCAACAAGTTACGTGAGGGAAAACTCGGAGTCAAATCCCCTGATGGGGCGTGTCTTTCGATTTCGCTTCCATCGCGAGGACGCAAGCGTGCGTCGACTCCGACAGCTCACCCAACGCGCTCGACTCCAGCGATATTCCGCTTGCCCCGGCGCAGCACCAGCCAGCGGCCGTGCAGGAAGTCCGACGGCGCGGGAACCCACTCCTCGCTTTCAATCCGAACGTTGTTGACCGACACTCCCCCTTCCGCGATGGTGCGGCGGGCAGCTCCTTTGCTGGCCGACAGGCCGCTGGCCACAAGCAGGTCGGTGATGGCGTCTGGACCTCCGGGCTTGAGTTCGGCCACCGCCGCTTCCCGCAGCGCCGCCGCCAGCGTCGACTCGTCCAACTGGGACAGCTCTCCGCGACCGAAAAGTGCCTGGCTGGCGTGTTCGACCGCCGCCGTAGCGGCCTCGCCATGGACCAACGTGGTGAGATCGCGGGCCAGCCGGCGCTGCGCGGCCCGCTCGTGCGCTCGCTGCGCCGTCGCCTTCTCGAGTTCGGCCAACTCGTCGGCCGATAGGAAGGTGAACCACCGCAGGTAACGGATCACGTCGGCGTCGGCCGTGTTGACGAAGTACTGGTACCAGGCATACGGGCTGGTCATCTCGGGATCCAGCCAGAGGCTGCCACCACCCGTCGACTTGCCGAACTTCTTGCCTTCAGAATCGGTGACCAGCGGAGTCGTCAACGCGTGCACCGCGCCGCTCGTCATCTGACGAACTAGTCGCACCCCGGCGATGATGTTGCCCCATTGATCCGAACCGCCGATCTGCAGCGTGCAGCCGTACCGCCGGTGCAGTTCCACGTAGTCGTTGGCCTGCAGCAGCATGTAGCTGAACTCCGTGTAGGAGATGCCCTCGCCCTCCAGCCGGCGCCGCACCGTGTCGCGATCGAGCATCACATTGACCGAAAAGTGTTTGCCGACGTCGCGCAGGAACTCGATCGCCCGCATCTCGCCGGTCCACGTGAGGTTGTTCTCGACGACGGCGCCGGTCGGCGAATCGTCGAAATCCACGAAGCGCTCGAGTTGGCCACGGATGCGGTCCGTCCAGTCCGCGACCGTCGCAGCGTTGTTCAAGGTGCGTTCGCCGGTGTCGCGGGGGTCACCGATCATGCCGGTAGCGCCGCCGGCCAGCACGATCGGCCGGTGCCCCGCCTGCTGAAGGCGACGCAACGTCAACAGCGGTATCAGATGGCCGGCATGCAGGCTGGGGGCCGTCGGATCGAATCCCGAATAGACCGTGACGGGCCCGGCGGACAGTTCCTCCGCCAGCGCGTCCCGGTCGGTGGACTGTGCAATCAGCCCACGCCACTCCAACTCGTCGAGAACGTTCGACGTACCCATGCCATCGATCCTTCCGTACTAATCGCTTTCGCCGGGCGCGGGTGCCCGCGGACTGCGCCGATACAGCGACACCTCGGGCCGGCCGGCCAGCCAGAACCGCCAGGGCCGGTCGGCGGCCTTGCTCACGCCGACGCGGGGACCCTCGACGGGCTGGTGCACCTCGCCGAACGTCAGTTGGATCGGGCCGTTCGGATCGAACAGATCAATTCCGTTGTCGTCCATGGTTATTGCGAGTGCCGAGCAGAGATTGCCAGGGCCGCGGGCCAGTGCGGCTGGGCGCGTCGAGTCGCCGCGGCGTGCTTGGGCGGCGTCGATACCCGCCTCGATTGCGGCCGCCCTCAGCAGCACCGCGCCCGCAACATTGTCGGTGGCGCACACGACGTTGGCACACACGTGAATGCCGTGGCTTCGGTACGTATAGAGCCGGCCCGCCGGACCGAACATCACTGAGTTGCGTAGGCCGGGTCCGCGAAACGAATGCGACGCGGCGTCAGGCCATGGCCCGTCGGCCGGGCCGCCATAGGCCTCGACCTCGACGATCATCGCGCTCACCCCGCGCCCGGTCAGCACCGCGCCGAGCAGCCGTCGGGCCGCGATTAGCGGATCTACGGACAGCAGCTCAGCACTCACCCGAGCGATTCTGCCGTGACCCTTGACACGCCTACCAGCTGGGAGCATTATTCATCGCATGATGAGTTCATCGAGTGATGAATTACTGCGCGATGGTGTCGCGGTCGCAATCGACGTCGAGAATCTGCGCGTCGTCCGCGGAAAGCGTCTCGCGCTCGACGACATCACGGTGCAGATCGCGCGCGGGACGATCACCGGGCTGCTCGGTCCGTCGGGCTGCGGCAAGACGACGTTGATGCGCAGCATCGTCGGCACGCAGATCGTCGCGGAAGGAACCGTGACCGTGCTGGGTCACCCGGCAGGGTCGGCCGAACTGCGACACCGCGTCGGCTACGTCACGCAGGACCCGACGATCTACAACGACCTACGCATCATCGACAACGTCCGCTACTTCGGCGCGCTGTACGGCACCGACGCCCAAGCCGCCGACGAAGCGGTGGTGGCGGTTGGCCTGGAAGATCATCGAACGGCTTTGTGCGGCAACCTTTCCGGCGGTCAGCGGACGCGAGTGTCGCTGGCCTGTGCCCTGGTCTCCCGCCCGGATCTGCTGGTGCTCGACGAACCCACAGTCGGGCTCGACCCCGTGCTGCGAGTGGACCTGTGGGAGCAGTTCCATGAAATTGCCCGACGGGGAACAACTCTGCTCGTTTCAAGCCACGTGATGGACGAGGCCGACCACTGCGGTGACCTGCTGCTCATGCGTGAGGGTCACCTCCTCGCGCACACCACGCCCACGAAGCTACGAGAGGACACAGGATGTCAGTCACTGGAGGAAGCGTTTCTGTCCGTCATCCGGCACAGCACCGCAGCCGCAGCCGGCTGAGCCCGCAGGCATACCTCGCCACCACCACGCGAATCCTGCGCCAGCTCGCCGCCGACCACCGCAGCGTCGCGATGATCCTCGTCGTACCGAGCCTGATCATCACCCTGCTGTATTTCATGTTCCAGAACGCCCCGTCTCGGCCGGGCGCGCCGTCGCCGTTCAACAACGCATGCCTGATCATGCTCGGCGTGTTCCCGCTCATTGTGATGTTTCTGATCACGTCGATAACGATGCAGCGAGAACGGGTTTCGGGAACCCTGGAGCGGATCCTGACCACGCCACTGCGCCGCCTTGACCTGCTGGCCGCATACGGCACGGCCTTCTCGATTGCCGCCGCCGCGCAGGCCACGCTGGCATGCGTCGTGTCGTTCTGGTTCCTCGGTTTGGATACCGCAGGCAGCCCAATCTTGGTGTTCACCATCGCGATCATCAACGCGGTGCTTGGCGTCGGCCTCGGCCTGTTGTGTAGCGCGTTCGCCCGCACGGAGTTTCAGGCGGTGCAGTTCATGCCGGTCGTGATTGCGCCCCAGCTGCTGCTGTGCGGCATCATCGTCCCGCGCGACATGCTGCCCGACTGGCTGCAATGGATCAGCAATGTGCTGCCCGCCAGCTACGCTTTGGAAGCACTGCAGCAGGTCGGCGCCTATCCAGAGCCGACGTTCATCGCGGTGCGCGACATCGCCGTGGTGATCGGCTTCGCCGTGGTGGCGCTGTGCCTGGCGGCGGCGACGCTACGACGAAGGACACCGTAACCCCATTGACCACCAACGCAGAGCGCAAGAAACCCGGACGACCGCCAGGGACGTCGGATACTCGCGAGCGGATTCTCACCAGCGCGCGAGACCTATTCTCCCGCAACGGCATTGACAAGACATCGATTCGCGCCGTCGCGGCCGCCGCCGGTGTCGACCCCGCACTGGTGCATCACTACTTCGGCACCAAGACTCAGCTGTTTGCCGCGGCGATTCACATTCCGATCGACCCGATGCAGGTCATCGGTCCGCTGCGGGAAGTGCCGGTCGAACAGCTCGGCTCCGTGCTGCCGTCGATCCTGTTGTCGCTGTGGGACTCCGAAATGGGCAAGGGTTTCATCGCCGAACTGCGGTCCCTGTTGGCCGGAAGCGATGTCACCCTGATCCGTTCGTTCCTGCAGGAAGTGATCACCGCCGAGGTCGGATCCCGCGTCGACAACCCGCCCGGCAGCGGGCGAATTCGCGTGCAGTTCGTGGCATCGCAACTGGTGGGCGTGGTGATGGCTCGCTACATCCTCGAACTCGACCCCTTCAAATCGCTGCCGGTGGAGCAGATCGCCCAGACGATCGCGCCTAACCTGCAGCGATACCTCACCGGCGATCTACCCGGGCTCACCTGACCCACCGAATCCGTTGGCCCGGGCGATCGCCCCGTAGCGGAGCGCGCTCGGCCGGATCCAGCGTCGCTGCGTGCTGCGGTCATTGCCAAGCAGGCCGAAGTGCCCGTGGTAGCCGTTGAACCATTCAAAGTTGTCGACAAGCGACCAGTGCAGATACCCGCGAACGTCGAGGCCGTCGGCGATGGCGGCCCCCAGCTCACGCAACGTGTCCTCGATCAGTCCGGCCCGCAGTCCGTCGTTGGCGTCGTCGAAATCCACACCGTGCTCGGTGACCAGCACCGGCAGCCCGGTGAGCTGCTGCGCCTGACGGCACGTCGCGGTCAACGCGCCCGGCACCAGTTCCAGCCCGTTGTCCGATACTCGACCGGTGGGCGGCTTGGCCCCATCCGGGCCGAACACAATGCGGGTATACGTCTGCACGCCAACGAAATCGCCGTACACACCCATATCGCGTAGGTAGCGACGGTTGACGAAGTCATCGGCAAGCTCCGCCGTCTCCTCCCCGCCCGGATCGGCGGCGATTTCCTGTAGCGCCAGCGTGATGCCCACCTTTGCGCCTGGCGCTACCGCATGGACGCTGTCGACAGCCAGACGGTGCGCCTGCCCGACCACCTCGACAGCCTTGTCGTCGCTGGCCGCCGGAAAGAACGGACAGAACTCATCCTCGCTGACACCAAAGGCCTTGGCGGCCAGCCTGTTTGTCTCCGCCAACTTCGTTCGCCAGGACTCGGGCAGCAGGCCGCCCGCGGTGAGCAGGGCCGGAGTGTTCGCCTCGTTGATCGTGCAGACCCAGGTCACCCGGTCCCCCAGACGGGCCAGCACCGCCGCCGCAAAGTCGGCGAACCGTTGGGCGGTCTCGGCGTTGCGCCAGCCGCCGTTGTGCCGAATCAGCCACTGCGGGCTGGTGAAATGGTGCAGCGTCAGCACCGGTTCGATGCCATGACCAAGGCATATGTCAACCACGCGCGAGTAGTGGTCCAGCGCCGCGGTGGAGATCTCGCCGTTCTCGGGTTCGATCCGCGCCCATTCGACGCCGAACCGAAAGGCGTTGAGGCCCAAGGCCGCTATTACCGCGATGTCGTCGGGATAGCGATGGTAGAAGTCGACCGCATCCCCGCTGGGTTCCCGATACACCGTGTCCGGCAGATGCTCCATAAGCCAGGAGTCGCACGCGATGTTGTTGCCCTCGACCTGATGAGCGGCCGTGGCGACGCCCCAGAGGAAGCGGTCAGGAAACCGCGCCACCAGACTCTGCCCTGTCGAGCATCCGTTGATGCTCGGCGTCGTCGGTGACAGCGACAGCTTCGTCGATCAGCAACACCGGAATGCCGTCCTCGATGCGATAGGCGCGACGCAACCGCGGGTTGTAGAGGAACTCGTCGTCGACCAATAGGAGCGGCCCGCGATCCTGCGGGCAGACCAGGATGGTCAGCAGCTTTTCGTCCAGCACGACGACGGCTAGCCGATCGGCTGCGTGATGCCGCCGGTCGGACCGAGGAAAATCCCGGTGTTGTCGGGGTCCGTCGGGTTAGGCGTCTGTCCCGGCGGAAGCTGGTTGATGCCTGCGTTGAACCCTCCAGGAGGCGCGCCTGCCGCGGCAGCCCGCGCTTGCAGCGAGCGCTGATACGACACCGTCGCCTTGAGGGCTTCCACGAGCGGACCCTGGTTCGGGCGATCGTCCCACGCTTCCTGCAGCGCCGTGAGGTTGCCCTTCGATGGGCGGAAACCGAGCGCACGCAGCTGCAGGGCTTCCTTGACGAAGTTGGAGACCTGTCCACCACCGGCGCCAGTCATGTATTCCTGGGCGATGACGGCCAGCACGTCGCCCATGGGGGCGGGGGCTGCGGCTTCCTCGTCCTGCGCATTGGCCGGCGCATCGGTCACCGGGGTTGGCTCCGGCTGGGCCATCGCCATCGGCGAGCCAACGCCCACCACAAGGCCGGCGGCCATGGCGCTGCCTGCGGCGATACCCGTAACGGCGCGACGCCAGCCGTGCTGATTCTTACCGGTCTGCGATGTCATCAATCCTCCAGCGACGGCGGCGCGGACAGCCCGACCCGGCGACGACCTGTCGCCAGCGGGGAGCCTAACAGTGCTCGTGCCACGAGGCACGGTCACTGTTGGGCACGGGGGTTAATGCCCTGCCCACCGGTGATCTCGGTTCGTACCGCGACGGTTAGCCGCTTGTACCGATTCGTATCGGGATCCAGGTACCACGCGTTACGCGACGGCTTGGGTATGCCCGCGGCCTGCAGCGGCCCGACCAGCGGCCGGTACGAGGCGCTCAGCGCCATCTCCGGCACCACATGCACGATGTCGGGCAGATTCCCGACCGGCAGATCGGCCAGCGCCTCGGACAGGTCGGCCGACGGGATGCTGCCACCGGGGCGCAACTCCAGCGCCGTGACGGCCAGCTGCTGGCCTCCGACGTCGACGCTGTAGGTGACGGCCAGATCCACCGCGCCGAGCCGGCTGACGGCGTCGTTGACGGGTGAGGCGTAGACCGGGCCACGCGCGGTATGGATGACAGCGCCGCGGGTGTCGACGAGCCAGTAGTCGCCGTCCTCGTCGCGGCGGAACAGGTACTCGGTGGACACCCACGTGTCGGCCGGGGCGAACACGCCGCGTTTCACCGACGCCGTGGGGTCGACGGGTCCTCGCGGATGGGCCAGCAGCACACCGACCTCGTTGGTGTCGGCCCTGCGAACAAACCCTCGCTCGTCTTCGAGGATCAAGTTGTCCTCGGTGTCATAGGCGGCCAGTTCGACCTCGCCGCCCCCGGGAAGCGGCCTGCCCTTACTACCGACCTTGGCGCCGGACACGTTGGCCAGCACCGCCTGCCCGTCGGTGGTGGCGAAGAACTCCAGGACATGGGCCGGCTCGAAGACGTCGACGACGCGCTTCCACACGCCCGTCGGCATACCGGAGCCGATGAACAGCCGCACCGGGTGACTTCCGGTGAGCGAGAACGACGGATCGTCGATGACGTCACGCAGCATCGCCCAGGTATACGACACCACTGTCACGCCGTATTGGCGGATCTCCTGCAGGAACCGGTCCGGGCGCAGACCCCGGGACAGGGCGATGCGTGAACCGCCGACGACGGCGCCGCCGAGTGCGACCAGCAGGCCGGATTGGTGGTGCAGCGGAGTGAGGCAGTAGACGGTGTCGCCGCGGCCGAGGTTGGCGGCCGACGCGGTACCGAACGCCGACAACGCCCATCGGTAGTTGGTGATTTGGCGCGCGATCAGCTCGCCACCGATCGTGCTGAACCCGATGAAGGCCAGGTCACGGGCCAGCCCCGGGTTGGGCCGGTACCAGCCGGGCAGATCGACCACGTCGGGGTCGATCTTCTCCATGTCGATGACGTCGGCGGTTTCCTGTTGAATGTCGCGGGATTCACCGCCGCCGAGCACCAGCACCCGCATATCGAGTTGCTGCGCCGCCGCGAGGTGGGTGGGGTCGGCGATGATCTCCGACACCGCGCCAAGCCGGACGGCGCTCGCCAGATCGACATCGGGAGGCATCAACACCGCCACCGCGCCGAGCCGCGACAGCGCGGCGATCGCGACGAGTGCGCTGGGCCGGGTCTCCATCAGCACCCCAACATGGGCGCCCTGCCGTACGCCGACCTCGATCAGGCCGCGAACCACGTTGTTGATGCGCCGGTCGACGGCCTCGTAGGTGTGTACGCGCCCGTCGAACAGCAGGCACTCCCCGTTCGGCAGGTCGCGTGCCTGCTCGGACATGATCCGGCCGAGCGAGATCCGGGTGTGGTCGTTGATCTGGCCGAGCCGCGCCAGCCTCGGCAGGGTGCGATACGTCTCGATGGCCAGCGCGCGAGCGGACTTGTTGGCCGCGACCAGCGCGTCGGCCGCCGACCGTGCCAGCGTGAAGGCCATCTCCGTCGCCGCCGCGGTGCCGTGCGCCACCCGCGAGCTCAGCGTGACACCGCTTTCGTCGTGTTCGGCGGGTTGCAACGCCATCGGGACGACCTGATCCGGCATGTCGCCGGTGCCGTCGATCCACTGGACCCAGCGCCCCACCGTCGGCCACGTTTGATTGGCCGCTTTTGACCCGACGACCAAGCCGAAATGTCCTGCGCGGATGAGGTATTCGTACACATCAGCTTGAGGGGCTGCGCGTTTGATTCCGCGCACCGACGCTGGCTGCCCGATGTCGTCGACCTCACCGACGACCGCCAGCACCGGGCAGTCGATGTCAGAGAGCGTCACGAGGTCGCCGTGAATGGAGAAGCCGCCGGTCATCATCCGGTTGTGCGAGATGAATTGCTTGAGCAGCTCGGAGATCGCGGGACCTGACCAGGCGATCCAGCCCTCCGAAGCGAGGAAACGCCGCTGTTGTTCGCGGGGCAGCAAGGCCTCGCGGTCGTGCAGCTGGCGCAGGAAGTCCAGCCGCGACTGTGCGGTCTTGATCGGGTCGAGCATCTGGAACCCGGCGCGTGCCAGCCAGCCGGGGATATCGATGCGGCTGAAGACGTGGTCGGCCATGAAATCGGCTGCGCCTGCGGCCAGTCCGGCGGGCAGGTTCATCGGCAGCGCGGCCAGGGTGTCGACGGGCGCGCCGAACGCGATGATGCTGGCGAGATCCTTCGACCGGCGGTATGCCGCGGTCTGGTAGGCGAACATTCCGCCCTGCGAATAGCCGGCCAGATGGATGTCGAGCCCGGTGACTTCCTTGACGGTGTCGATGGCTTCGCTCAGCGCGACGACGTGGTCGGCGAGGTTGCGCTGCATGCCGCCTTCGACCTTGTCGGGTGAGCCGAAGTCGATGACCCACGGATCGATGCCGGCCCTGTGCAGAATGCCGACCGCGCCATCGTCGCGAGTCACGTCCCACATGTCGGCCGACATCATCATCGGGTGCACCATCAGCACGGGCGGCCCGGGAGGTTTGGTGCCTGGCCGGGCGTCGGGCGGGAAGTACCGCCTCAGCCGGTACATCGGCACGCTCTGGATGAGCTGGAACGGCGAGGGCACCGAGCCGGTCTCAAGGCCGCCGTAACGCAGCACTTCCAGTCCGTTTTGCGCGGTGGCCACCAGCCGGCCAACCGGCCTGGTAAACGCCGACAGGTCCACCACCCACACTCCCCTTAAGCTGTCAGTCCCCCGACTGCCGCCGACCATCATGGCACGGCGGGCACCTATCATCGCGGCTGATGGCGAACCTGATCAACGTCGAGCGCGCGACCGTCGGCTATGGCACCCGTACCCTTCTCGACGCGGTCAGCCTTGGCATCGACGAGGGTGACGCGATCGGCGTGGTCGGCCGGAACGGCGACGGCAAGACCACGCTGCTCCAGGTCCTGACCGGCACCCGCGAGCCCGACTCGGGCAGGGTCACGCACACTTCGGGTCTGTCGGTGGGTTATCTGCGCCAGGGCGACGAACTCCATGGCGCCACCGTCAGGGATGTGATCGTCGGCGGACGGCCAGATCATGTGTGGGCCGCCGAGCCGGATACGCGCGAGGTGGTCGAGCACCTGCTGTCGGGTGTGGACCTCGACACGGACGTCGGCGGGCTCAGCGGCGGTGAGCGCCGCAGGGTGGCGCTGGCGCACGTGCTGCTCGCCGGTCACGACATGCTCGTGTTAGACGAGCCGACCAACCACCTCGACGTGGAAGTGATCGGCTGGCTCGCCGGCCACTTGACAGCGCAGCCGGCCAAGGCGCTGGTCGTGGTCAGTCACGACCGGTGGTTCCTCGACGCCGTCTGCACCAGGACATGGGAGGTGCACGGCGGCACAATCGACGCCTACGACGGCGGATACGCCGCCTACGTGTTGGCCCGCGCGGAGAGAATGCGGCTCGAAGCCGGCACCGAAGCGCGCCGCCGCAACCTGATGCGCAAGGAGCTGGCCTGGCTACGGCGCGGCCCGCCGGCTCGCACGTCGAAGCCGAAGTTCCGGATCCAGGCCGCCAACGAGCTGATCGCCAATGAGCCGGCTCCGCGTGATTCGCTTGTGCTGCAACAGTTTGCGATGAACCGGTTGGGCAAGGATGTGTTCGATCTGCACCGGGTCCGGCTGGAGGTGGGCGACCCACCGCGCGTGATCCTCGACGGCCTCGACTGGTCGATCGGGCCAGGCGTCCGCATCGGATTGGTCGGCGTCAACGGCACGGGTAAGACGTCGGTGCTGCGGCTGTTGACGGGCGAGCTGTCGCCCGCCGCAGGCACCATCAAGCGGGGCACAACGCTGAAGATCGGCTATCTGAGCCAGGCGTTGGCCGAACTCAGTGGGGCCAATCGGGTGTTGGACGCGGTCGAAAACAGCCGCCGCGTCACCCAATTGGCGGGCGGGCGCGAAATCACCGCCGACACATTGTTGAAGGACTTCGGATTCACCGGGGACAAGCTGACCGCGCGGCTCGAAGACCTGTCCGGCGGTGAACGCCGCCGGCTGCAGTTTCTGCGGCTGGTGCTCGACGAGCCGAACGTGCTGCTGCTCGACGAGCCAACCAACGACCTCGACATCGACACGTTGACGGTCATCGAGGACTACCTGGACGGTTGGCCCGGCACGCTGATCGTCGTCACTCACGACCGGTATTTCCTGGAACGCGTCACCGACGTCACCTATGCGTTGACCGGCGG
>NZ_DASSCY010000005.1:0-9540 GCF_035697385.1 Mycobacterium sp.
ATCGGGGCCAACCACGCGGCCAGCGGCAGGATGGTTTGGAACTGGGCGAACGGCAGAAGCACCGACCCGACACCGAGCCAGAGCCAGGACGATCGAGTCGATGCGATGAGTGACTGTAGCGTCGCCCGAGCGGCTCGAACACCGGTTTGATGCCCACATATGAAATATCTATGAGGACCGTGACGAGGCGCTGTGTGACCGCCAGAATGGGCTGATGACCTCTGTGCCGGTCGCTGACCAAGGTGCGGGACCTCGTCGCGCGATTCTCGGCCAGCTGCCCCGGATGTACCGCGCCGACGGTTCGCCGATCCGTGTGCTGCTGGTCGACGACGAGCGCGCGCTGACGAACCTGGTTCGGATGGCACTGCAATACGAGGGCTGGGAGATCGACGTCGCTCACGACGCGCGCGAGGCCGTCGACAAGTACCACGCCAACACCCCCGACATCCTGGTCCTCGACATCATGCTGCCCGACATGGATGGGCTCGGCGTGCTGCAGCAGATCCGCGACTCCGACACCTACCCGCCAACGCTGTTCCTGACAGCTCGAGACTCGGTGATCGACAGGGTCACCGGGCTGACCGCGGGCGGCGACGATTACATGACCAAGCCGTTCTCCCTGGAGGAGCTGGTCGCCAGGCTGCGCGGGCTGTTGCGCCGGTCGGCCTACCTGACACCGGCCGACGAGGAGACGCTGAGCGTCGGCGATCTCGAACTCGACAGCGCCAGCCGGGAAGTCGCCAGGGCGGGGGAGCCGATCGCGTTGACGTCGACCGAGTTCGAGTTGCTGCGGTTTCTGATGCGCAATCCACGAAAAGCGTTGAGCCGTAAGGAGATTTTGCACCGGGTGTGGAACTACGACTTCGGCGGCCGGTCGAGCATCGTCGACCTGTACGTGTCGTACTTGCGCAAGAAGATCGACGCCGAGCATGCACCGATGATCCACACGGTTCGAGGCGTCGGCTACATGCTGCGGCCCGCGGAATGACTGGCTTGTTGCGGCGCTGGCAGACATGGACGCTTCGGCGACAGCTCGTAATCGGGGTTTCGGCGATAGTCATGGTGGTGCTGCTGACCGTCGGTGTGCTGTCGGTACTGACCCTCCGCAGTTCGCTTTCCGGGGTCATCGATACCCAGTTGACGGCGTCGGCGGACGGTTTCAGCTACAGCGTGACGAAGTTCCGCATCACGCCCATGGCCGATGGCCGCAAACCGCCGCCCGGAGCGATGAAGCCGCTGACCCAGGTCGTCGGCCAAGCACCAGGAAACGTCATCGCGCTCATTCAGAACGGCAAGGTCGTCGATTCGGCGCACTTCGAAGACGGTGAGGCCGGCCCGGCGTCCGGCAAGGTGATTGCCGAGATTCCCAAACTGGCGGCCTGGATCGGAACGGGTAAGCAGGAGGTGGACCTGGCCGGTCACGGCGAGTACTTGATGGAGGTCCGCCCGGGTGACGGGGACGAGCGCCTGGTCACCGCGGTGTCGCTAGAACCGGCTCAGGAAGCCGTGGCGCGGGAAACGGCGATCGTCGCGGTGTTGACCGCGCTAGCCCTGCTGATCACGGCGCTCGGCACGGTTGCGATCGTCCGGTTCGCGCTTCGTCCGCTGGGCCGGGTCTCCGCAACGGCGGCCGAGGTGGCGACGCTGACGCTGGACCGCGACCACCACGCGATCGCGCCGCGGGTGCCGAATGGGGACACCGATCCGCGCACGGAGGTCGGTCTCGTCGGTGAGACCCTGAACCGATTGCTCGATCACGTCGAGCGGGCGCTTGCCGACGTGGCGGCGTCGGACCGCCGGATGCGCAGGTTCATCACCGATGCCAGTCACGAGTTGCGCACGCCGCTGGCCGCCATCCACGGCTACGCCGAACTCACCCGGCAGGACAGCTCGGTCCTTCCGGACACCACCGAGTACTCACTGGCCCGCATCGAAGCTGAAGCGCGGCGGATGAACTCGTTGGTCTCCGATCTGCTGCTGCTGGCGCGGCTCGACGAGGGCCAGGACCTCGAGACCTCCAGAGTCGACCTCACCGATGTCGTGATGGATGCAGTGAACGACACCGCGGTGTCCGCGCCGTCACACCGGTGGCTCACCCAGCTGCCCGATGGGGCTGTGTGGGTCCAGGGGGACCGTGCGCGACTGCATCAGCTGCTGGCCAACCTGTTGTCCAATGCCCGGGTCCATACGCAGGCCGGCACCACGGTGACGACGGGAATCGCAACGGGCAGAAGCGATGACGGCACAGCGTACGCCGAACTGACCGTCAGCGACGACGGGCCGGGGATCCCGCAGGATCTGCTGCCGCATCTGTTCGAGCGGTTCTTCCGCGCCGACAAGTCGCGGTCACGCCAAGCGGGCAGCTTCGGGTTGGGGCTGTCTATCGCGGCGTCGATCGTCGAGGCGCACAACGGAACCATCGAGGCCGAATCCGGAAACGGGAAGACGACGTTCAAAGTGAAATTGCCGACGGTTCAACATGAACCGTCGGCAATGTCCGAATTGATATAGAGCCCTAGCAGGCGACGTCGACGTAGACCGTCTGTGATGTGACTGTCGTATTGACCGAGCCGCCACCACGCGAGTCCGTGGTCGAATGGATCTGGCCCGGGCGCACCGCGCTGACGGTGCAATCCGAAAGCGCCGCGCCGCCCGTCCGGTTGACGATCACGTGGTAGCCCTGGGATTCCAGCGACTGGACGGTGTCGTTCACCTGCGACGGTCCCGTGGGTGCCGCAGTCGCGACAGAAGCAAGAGCGACGGCTGCGGATGCAACGGCACATGCGGTAATTCCAATGGCGAGATAGCTTTTCATTTCCCGACCCTTCAGTTTTGTTGGTCTGCTTATGCATTCCAATCTAGGGCCGTATTCCGGCTATTGGCTGATGCTCATAGTGAACACAAACATATGTAGTTCATATGAGAGAGTGGCTCGCCGTGCGATCGGCGCGGCTACCGCGAACGGCGCTGCAGCAGTAGAGAAATCGTCAGCACGAGCAACCCGCCCACGGCAAGCACCGCGCCCGCGACGGCCGGTGCGGTGTAGCCGTAGCCCGCGGCGATCACCACGCCGCCGACCCATGCGCCGGTGGCGTTAGCAATGTTGAGTGCCGAGTGATTCAGCGCCGCAGCCAAAGTCTGTGCGTCGTACGCGACGTCCATCAGCCGCGTCTGCAGCGCGGGCGCGATGGCCGAGCCCGACGCGCCGATGCCGAACAGTACCAACAACGCAGTCCATGGGTTGTGCGAAGCGAACACGAACACCGCAAGCACGGTGGCAAGCGCGGCGATCGAAATGTACAGCGCGCGAATCACCGACTGGTCGGCCAATCGGCCACCCACCAGGTTGCCGACCACCATGCCGAGGCCAAAGACCATGAGTGCGACCGGAACCAGTGCGCGGGGCAGTCCGGCAACATCGGTCATCGTGGTGCTCACGTACGTGTAGACCGCGAACATGCCGCCGAAACCGATCATGCCCACCAGGAGCGCCAGCCAGACCTGCGGCCGCCGCAGCGCGCCGAGCTCGGTCAGCGGGCTGCTACTCGGCATCGATCGCAATCGCATCGGCAGCCAGAACCACAGCGCGGTCAACGTGATCGCACCGATCGCGACGACAAGTCCGAACGCGCTTCGCCAGCCCAGCGCCTGGCCTAGCCATGACGCGGCAGGCACACCGACGACCGTCGCCACCGTCAAGCCGCACATCACATGTGCGACCGCCTTCGCGCGGTTCTGCGGGCCCATCAGGTGGGCGGCCACCAGGGCGGCGACACCGAAGAACGCGCCGTGCGGCAGGCCCGCGACAAACCGCGCGACCATGAGGGTTTCGTACGACGGCGCCAGCGCGCTGGCGAGGTTGCCGAGCGTGAACACCGCGATCAGGCCGAGAAGCAGCGGCTTGCGCGCCATCCGTGCCGTCAGCGCGGCGATCAATGGCGCGCCGACGACAACGCCCAGCGCATACGCCGAGATGACGTGGCCCGCCGTGGGCTCGGTGATGCCAAGGCCGGCCGCGATGTCGGGCAGAAGGCCCATCGCGACGAACTCAGTGGTGCCGATCCCGAAGCCGCCCAGCGCAAGGGCGAGCACGGCGAGCCAGCGCACCGTCGGGTCGGGTGCGACGACGGCAGGCGGTCCGGTCGGGCGATCGAGTGAAATGGTCACTGTGAATCGGACTCTCGTGTTTTGGGGTTGGCAAGTTCGACGGCGGCATGCGCAAGACTCGCGATTCGGGTCCAGTCGCGGCTCTCGATCGCATCGGCAGGCGTGAGCCAGCTGCCACCGATGCACCCGACGTTGGGCAGCCCGAGGTACGACGCCAGGTTCGTCGGCGTTATTCCGCCCGTCGGACAAAACCGCGCAACGGGAACCGGGGAATGGATCGCCCGCAGATACGCGGCCCCGCCAGCGGCTTCTGCCGGGAAGAACTTCATGTCGGTGTAGCCGTCTTCCAGCAGCGCCAGAACTTCGGACACGGTGGCCACACCCGGCAGATTCGGTAATCCGGTGTCGCGCATGGCCGATCGCAGCGCTGGTGTGCTTCCGGGGGACACCAGGAACTGCGCCCCGGCGGCGGCCGCCTGCTTGGGCGCAATGGTATCGACGATGGTGCCTGCGCCGACGATGATCTCGGGCACCTCGGCGGCGATCCGCTCGATCGCGTCCATCGCTACAGGGGTGCGCAGCGTCAGCTCGATGATCGGCAGGCCACCTTCGACGAGCGCCCTGGCAATCGGCACGGCGTCCGTCGCATCGCGCACGATCACGACGGGGATGACCGGGACGATGTCGAGCAGTGACGTGTTTTCTCTCATACTGAGCTCCTGAATACGGTGGCACCCTCGTCGGCCGGGCCGACAGCGGCTCGCATGCTGGCGAACAGTTCGCGACCGGTGCCGACCCACTCGTCGGCTGTCGGCGCCCTGCCGGTGGGGGCGCGGCAGGCGAAGTCGTCGTCGGACACGTGGATGGTAAGGGCGCCGGCTTCGGCGTCGAGCGTGATGACGTCGCCGTCCATCACGCGGGCCAGCGGACCGCCTGCTGCCGCCTCGGGTGTGAGATGTATTGCGGCGGGCACCTTTCCGGATGCGCCCGACATGCGGCCGTCGGTGACCAGTGCCACCCGGTGGCCGCGGTCCTGCAGCACACCCAGCGCCGGGGTGAGCTTGTGCAGCTCGGGCATGCCCAGCCCCTTCGGGCCCTGGTAGCGCAGCACCGCGACGAAATCGCGCTCCAGCGAACCGGATTGGAAGGCCAACAGGAACGCTTCCTGACTGTCGAACACCAGGGCAGGCGCGGTGACAGTCCGGTGTTGCGGGTCGACGGCCGACGTCTTGATCACCGCCGTGCCGAGGCCGCCGGTGAGCGTCTTCAGGCCGCCGTCGGGTGCGAACGGGTCGTCGACGGTGCGCAACACCGTCGTGTCGAGGCTTGCCTTCGCACCCTTGACCCACCGCAGCCCTTCACCGTCATGCCGCGGTTCGTACGTATAGCGGCCGAGTCCGTCGCCGGCGACCGTGCGTACATCGGCGTACATGAGGCCGGCGTCGAGCAGCGAGCCGATGACACAGGCCATACCACCCGCCGCGTGAAAGTGATTGATGTCGGCCTTGCCGTTCGGATACACGCGGGCCAGCGACGGCACCGCGGCCGACAGGTCGGCGATGTCCTTCCACGACAACGTGATTCCCGCCGCATTGGCGATCGCTACCAGGTGCATGGTGTGGTTGGTCGAGCCGCCGGTCGCCAGCAGGGCTACACACCCGTTGACGACGGCACGTTCATCGACGACCTCGCCGACGGGCGTGTACTCGTCGCCCAAAGCTGTCAGGCCGGTGACGCGACGGCCCGCCTCGGCGGTCAACGCATCCCGCAGCGGGGTGTCCGGGTTGACCAGGCTGGTGCCAGGCAGATGCAGGCCCATCGCCTCCATCAGCAGCTGGTTGGAGTTCGCGGTGCCGTAGAACGTGCATGTACCGCTGCTGTGGTAGGAGGCCGCCTCGGCGTCGAGCAGCGCGTCGCGACCGACCTTGCCCTCGGCGTGAAGCTGGCGGATCTTGGACTTCTCGTCGTTCGGCAGCCCCGATGTCATCGGGCCAGCAGGCACAAAGATGACGGGCAGGTGTCCGAATCCCAGTGCGCCGATGAGCATTCCGGGCACGATCTTGTCGCAGACGCCGAGCAGCAGCACAGCGTCGAACATGTCGTGTGACAGCGCGATCGCGGTGGCCATGGCGATCACGTCGCGGGAGAACAGTGACAGCTGCATGCCCTCCCGGCCCTGCGTGATGCCGTCGCACATGGCCGGCACACCACCCGCGAACTGGGCAATGCCGCCGGCGCCGAGGACGGCCTCCTTCAGCCGTTTGGGATAGCTCTCGAACGGCTTGTGTGCCGAGAGCATGTCGTTGTACGACGACACGATCGCGATGTTGGGCTTGACCATGCGGCGCAGTGCTTCCTTGTCGCGTATGCCGGATGCCGCAAAGCCGTGCGCGAGGTTGGCGCAGGCGAGTCGGCCACGGGCAGGGCCGGTTTCGGCCGCTCTCGCCAGCCGCGCCAGATACGCACTGCGCCGCTCAACGCTGCGCGCCGCGATCCTCGCCGTCACGTCGGTGATCACCGGGTGTGTCATGCAGCTCCTTCATGCCATCGCCTGCCATCACGTTCGAGCAGGGTGGCCGCGTCGACGGGACCATCCGTACCTGCCGGGTACAGCCGCGGCACCCGAGAAGAGTTGTGCCATTGGCGCAGAATCGGTTCAGCCCACGTCCATGCCGCTTCCACCTCGTCGCGCCGCATGAACAGCGTCGGATCACCACGGACGACGTCCATCAGCAGGCGCTCGTAGGCGTCCGGCGACCGCCGTTGGAACGCCTGGGTGTAGTTGAGCGCCAGCGACACCGGCCGCATCTGGATGCCGCCCGGCCCCGGCTCCTTCGCCGTCAGCTCCAGGCGCATCTCCTCATCGGGTTGAAGCGAGATGACCAGTCGGTTCGGTTCGGACGCTCCGTCGCTGCCGGGAAACATCGGCAGGGGAACCGGTTTGAACTGGACGACGATCTCGGAGTATCGCTTCGACATCCGCTTTCCGGTCCGCAGATAGAACGGCACCCCGGCCCATCGCCAGTTGTTGATCTCGGCCTTCACGGCGACGAACGTTTCGGTTGAGCTGTCGGGGTTTTCGGCGTCCTCGCGGTAACTGCTGACCACCCCGCCCTCGGCGAGCCCGGGTCCGTACTGTCCGGTCACGGTGTGACGCTTGATCTCGTCGACGGACATCGGCTTCAGCGCCTGCAGCACCTTGAGCTTCTCGTCGCGGACGGTCTCGCGGTCGATGTACGTCGGAGGTTCCATCGCGACCAGGCACAGCACCTGCAGCAGGTGGTTTTGCAGCATGTCGCGCAGCGCCCCGGACTTGTCGTAGTAGTCGGCGCGGGTGCCGACGCCGAGCGATTCGGCGGCGGTGATCTGGACGTGGTCGATCCAGCTGGAGTTCCACAGCGGTTCGAACAGCGTGTTCGCGAACCTGGTGACGAGCAGGTTCTGCACGCTCTCCTTGCCGAGGTAGTGGTCGATGCGAAAGATCTGCCGCTCATCGAACACGGCTCCCACGGCGTC
Organism: Mycobacterium sp.; assembly: GCF_035697385.1. Lineage (GTDB taxonomy): Bacteria > Actinomycetota > Actinomycetes > Mycobacteriales > Mycobacteriaceae > Mycobacterium. The sequence continues at coordinate 7,624 of NZ_DASSCY010000005.1, forward strand.
GTTGATGGCCTGCGCTGATGCAAGGTCTCGGCCGATCGGCTTCTCGAGTACCACTCGCGACGACTCGGAGACCAGCCCCTGTCGGCCGAGGGCGTCGCAGATGGGTCCGAACAGGGCGGGTGCACAGGCTAGGTAGAAGACCCGGATGTCGACCGTCGACGGCGACAGGATGTCGGTGACGGCCACGTAGTCGGCAGGTTCGGTGAGATCGATGCTGACGAACCGCAGGCGCCCGAGGAACCGGTCGACAGTCGCCGCGTCGAGCAGCTCGGAGGAAACGAATCGGCCCAGCTCAGCGTGGACCTTGTCGCGGTAGCCCGGCTCGTCCAGGCCCGCCCGGGCCACGGCGATGATCCTGGTGTCGGCGGTCAGCTGACCGTCGCGGTCGCGCAGGTACAGCGCCGGCAACAACTTCCGTATCGCCAGGTCCCCCGTGCCTCCGAAGATCAGGAAGTCGCAGGGGCCAACGGCAGTGACGGTCGCCATCTGGTCCTCCTCATCGTGCGTCGGGCTTGATCGGTCAAGTCCCCACCGTAGAGAGACTTCGGATGCTCCGCAAACGCACTTAGGTATTTGAAATACAGAAGTGATGGGGGTTACGCTGCCTGAATGGCGTTAACCAGGACTTCAACGACGACGTCCGCCGGAGAGATCTGTGCCCTGATCAGGGATCGGCGCGACATCACCCGCACCGAGATCGGTCAGCTCACCGGCCTGTCCCGCACCGCGGTATCCGCGCGGGTGACTGCGCTCACCGCGCGGGGGCTGGTCGTCGAGCGTGAACTAGCGCCGTCGACCGGTGGGCGCCCGGCCACGTTCCTGACCTTCAACGCCGACGCTGGTGTCGTCCTATCGGCGGCCATCGGCCGTAGCCGGACCCGGCTTGCGGTGTGCAATCTGGCCGGCGAAATATTGGCGGCGACGGATATCGATCAGGAGCCGGGCCTGCTGCCCGACGACCTGATGCCCGACGTCGTCAAGCGGCTCGACGCACTTCTGGACGACTCCGGGCGTCCCGACGATCGGATCTATGGCGTCGGGCTGAGCCTTCCCGGCACCGTCGATCAGCAACGTGGAGGCAGCCTCGACTCACCCGTCATGAGCGGCTGGGACGGCGTGCCGTTGCCGCCGTACTTCCGTGAATTGACCGATGCGCCGGTGATTCTGGACAACGACGCCAACGTCATCACGCTCGCCGAGCGGCGCGGTGATCGCCGGGCGTTCGACGATCTGCTGGTGATCAAGGCATCGACCGGTCTCGGCGCGGGCATCATTGCCGGCGGAGTGCTGCAGCGCGGGGCCGTGCAGGCGGCCGGGGAACTCGGCCACAACAAGACGCAGGCGGCTGCGGGCATGCCGTGTCGGTGCGGCGATACCGGTTGCCTGGAGGCGATTGCCGGCGGCTGGGCATTGGTCCGCGCGCTACAAAGGGACGGCCGCGCCGTCGGTCACCTGCGCGATGTCGTCGAGCTGGCCAACAGCGGCGACGCCGACGCCCGCCGGATGATCCGCGACAGCGGCCGCCACGTCGGCGAAGTCCTTGCCGCGGCGGTCAACCTGCTCAATCCGGCCGTGCTCGTGGTCGCGGGAGACATGGCGGGCGCCTACGACATCTTTGTCGCGGGACTGCGAGAAACGTTGTACGGCAACGCAACTGCGCTGGCGACCAGGGTGCTTCAGGTGGTGCCGTCGACCTATGGCGACCGCTCCGGCGTCATCGGCAGCGCCACCCTGGTGCTCGACCACGTGCTCAGCCCGCACGAGATCGACGCGTCGCTCTAGTTTCCGCCGAAACGGTATTCCAGCAGAGAAAGTTCGAGTAGGCGCCCGCTGGAATACAGTTTCGCGGCTTGTCGGTGGTGGCGGCCAGTATGCGGTCATGGGGGAGGTATTTGTCGGCGGTGAGGCGGTCGCCGA
>NZ_DASSCY010000006.1:0-7945 GCF_035697385.1 Mycobacterium sp.
GGTGGTCAAGATGCTGCGCTCCCACGCGCTTCTGGCCAGGCATCTGGCCGATCCGTCCGCGGATTCCGCCGCCAAGGTCGTACTCGCCGAGCGGGTGTTGTCCGGCAAGGTGTCGGATAGCGCACTTGACGTACTGAGAACCGCTGTGTCGCAGCGGTGGTCGTCCACCTCCGATTTGATCCGCGGAATCCAATACATCGCCAGGCTCGCGTTGTTGGTGCGAGCCGAACGCGATGGCCAGATCGAGGATGTGGAGGACCAGCTGTTCAGGTTCAGCCGCATCCTCGACTCCGAGCCGCGGCTGATCACGCTTCTGGGCGAGTACACGGCGCCGCTTGACGGCCGAATTAGCTTGCTGAACAACGTGTTGCAGCGCAGGGCAAGTAAGGATGCCGCAGATCTGTTGCGCCAGACGGTCGACCTGCTCCACGGTGAGCGCGCCGACGAGGCCGTGCGCGAACTGGCAAATCTCGCGGTGTCGCGGCGTGGTGAGGTCGTCGCGCACGTAAGTGCCGCCGGCGAGCTCAGCGAGGCACAAGAGAGCCGCCTCACCGAGTTGCTCACTCGCATCTACGGCCATCCCGTGTCGCTTCAGTTGGACGTCAACCCCGAGCTACTGGGCGGTCTGACGATCGCCGTCGGCGACGAGGTGATCGACGGCTCGCTGGCATCCAAGCTGTCCGCAGCCGAGACCCACCTACCCGACTGACCCCCATTACTAGAGACCCACACACGAAGTAGGAAGACGAAAAGCCATGGCAGAGTTGACCATCTCGGCGGACGAGATCCAGGGCGCCATCGAGGAGTATGTCGCCGCCTTCGAGGCCGACACCGAGCGCGAGGAGATCGGCACTGTCATCGATGCCGGTGACGGCATCGCGCACGTCGAGGGCCTCCCGTCGGTGATGACCCAGGAGCTGCTGGAGTTCCCTGGCGGCGTACTCGGTGTTGCACTCAACCTCGACGAGCACAGCATCGGTGCGGTGATCCTCGGTGACTTCGAGAAGATCGAAGAGGGCCAGCAGGTCAAGCGCACGCGCTCTGTTCTGTCGGTGCCCGTCGGCGACGGCTTTCTCGGCCGAGTGATCAACCCACTGGGGCAGCCGATTGACGGCCGTGGCGACATCGAGCAAGAGGAGCGGCGTGCCCTGGAGCTGCAGGCACCGTCGGTGGTCCAGCGTCAAGGTGTGAGTGAGCCGCTGCAGACCGGTATCAAGGCCATCGACTCGCAGACACCCATCGGTCGCGGCCAGCGCCAGCTGATCATCGGTGACCGCAAGACCGGTAAGACCGCGGTGTGCGTGGACACGATCCTCAACCAGCGCCAGAACTGGGAAACCGGAGACGAGAACCAGCAGGTCCGATGCGTGTACGTGGCCATCGGGCAGAAGGGCACCACCATTGCCAGCGTGCGCCGCACGCTGGAAGAGGGTGGTGCGATGGACTACACCACGATCGTCGCAGCGCCGGCATCCGACTCCGCCGGGTTCAAATGGCTTGCGCCGTATACCGGTTCGGCCATCGCGCAGCACTGGATGTACGGCGGCAAGCACGTGCTGATCGTGTTCGACGACCTCACCAAGCAGGCCGAGGCCTACCGTGCGATCTCGCTGCTGCTGCGCCGTCCGCCCGGCCGTGAGGCATACCCGGGCGATGTGTTCTATCTGCACTCTCGGCTGCTGGAACGCTGCGCGAAGCTGTCCGACGAACTTGGCGGCGGCTCGCTGACCGGCCTGCCGATCATCGAAACCAAGGCCAACGACATCTCGGCTTACATTCCAACCAACGTCATCTCGATCACCGACGGTCAGTGCTTCCTGGAGACTGACCTGTTCAACCAGGGTGTGCGACCGGCCATCAACGTCGGCGTTTCGGTGTCGCGCGTTGGTGGCGCCGCGCAGATCAAGGCAATGAAAGAGGTGGCAGGAAGTCTCCGCTTGGATCTGTCGCAGTACCGCGAACTCGAGTCGTTCGCGGCCTTCGCCTCAGACCTCGACGAAACGTCGAAGGCACAGTTGGATCGCGGCGCCCGGTTGGTCGAGCTGCTCAAGCAGCCGCAGAACAGCCCGATGCCGGTCGAGGAGCAAGTGGTGGCCATCTTCCTCGGCACCAGGGGCCACCTCGACACCGTGCCCATTGAGGACGTTCAGAAGTTCGAGCGCGAGTTCCTCGAGCACGTCAAGGCCTCGCACGAGGCGATCCTCAAAGAGATCCGCGAGAGCAAGAAGCTCTCTGAGGAACTTGAGGAGACGCTGGTCAACGCGGTGAACGAGTTCAAGAAGGGCTTCGCGACCACCGATGGCAGCTCGGTCGTCAAAGACGAGCACGTCGACGCGATGTCCGATGAAGACGTCGAAAAAGAATCGGTGAAGGTCCGCAAGCCCGCACCGAAGAAGAAGTAGGCCGGAGGGTCTGGAAAGCCAATGGCAGCAACACTGCGCGAATTGCGCGGCCGCATCCGCTCCGCCGGGTCGATCAAGAAGATCACCAAGGCCCAGGAACTGATCGCGACGTCGCGCATCGCCAAGGCGCAGGCCCGAGTCGAGGCGGCTCGGCCATACGCACGCGAAATCACCAACATGCTCACCGAACTCGCCAGCGCGAGTGCGCTGGACCACCCACTGCTGGTCCCACATGAGAACCCTCGGCGGGCCGCTGTGCTGGTGGTGACGTCCGATCGCGGGCTCTGCGGTGCCTACAACGCCAACATCTTCCGTCGGTCCGAGGAGCTTTTTTCATTGCTCCGTTCGGAGGGCAAGCAGCCCATCCTCTACGTGGTGGGTCGGAAAGCGCTGAACTACTACAGCTTTCGCAACTGGGATGTGACGGAGTCGTGGACCGGGTTCTCTGAGCGCCCCGACTATGAGAACGCGCAGGAGATCGCGTCGACATTGGTCGACGCTTTTATGGCGGGTGTCGACGACGAGGGTGACGACCCCGGAGCCGACGACATCCTCGGCGTGGATGAGCTGCACATCGTGTTCACCGAGTTCAAATCGATGCTGTCGCAGTCGGCGGTCGCCCGCCGGATCGCGCCGATGGAGGTGGAGTACAGCGACGAGGACACCGGGCCGCACACGCTGTTCTCCTTCGAGCCGGACGCCGACGCGCTTTTCTCCGCGCTGCTGCCCCGGTATGTGTCCACCCGCATTTTTGCCGCGTTGCTCGAGGCGGCGGCCTCAGAGTCGGCATCGCGCCGACGCGCCATGAAGTCGGCGACAGACAACGCCGACGACCTCATCAAGGACCTGACGCTGATGGCCAACCGCGAACGCCAATCTCAAATCACCCAGGAAATCAGCGAAATCGTCGGTGGCGCGAACGCGCTCGCGGACGCCGCCAAGAAGTAGCCCTTTAGGAAGCGAAGAACAGATATGACTGCTACTGCCGAAAAAGAGACCCGCACCGACACCGCGGGCCGCGTCGTACGCGTCACCGGCCCCGTCGTCGACGTCGAGTTTCCCCGCGGTTCCGTGCCGGAACTGTTCAACGCGCTGCACGCGGAGATCGACTACAAGGACCTCGCCAAGACGTTGACGCTCGAGGTCGCCCAGCACCTCGGTGACAACCTCGTGCGCACCATCTCGATGCAACCCACCGACGGCCTGGTTCGTGGTGTCGAGGTGACCGACACCGGCAGCTCGATCTCGGTGCCGGTCGGTGACGGCGTCAAGGGCCACGTGTTCAACGCGCTCGGTCACTGCCTCGACGAGCCCGGCTACGGCAAGGACTTCGACCGCTGGTCGATCCACCGCAAGCCGCCGCCCTTCGACCAGCTCGAACCCCGCACCGAGATGCTGGAGACCGGCCTGAAGGTCGTTGACCTGCTCACCCCGTACGTCCGCGGCGGCAAGATCGCACTGTTCGGCGGTGCGGGTGTCGGCAAGACCGTGTTGATTCAGGAGATGATCAACCGTATCGCCCGAAACTTCGGTGGCACATCGGTATTCGCGGGCGTGGGTGAGCGCACCCGCGAGGGCAACGACCTGTGGGTCGAGCTCGCCGATGCCGACGTGCTCAAGGACACCGCGCTGGTGTTCGGACAGATGGACGAGCCGCCCGGCACGCGTATGCGTGTGGCGTTGTCGGCGTTGACGATGGCGGAGTTCTTCCGCGACGAGCAGGGCCAGGACGTGCTGCTGTTCATCGACAACATCTTCCGCTTCACGCAGGCAGGTTCTGAGGTGTCAACGCTGCTGGGCCGCATGCCTTCTGCGGTGGGGTACCAGCCGACGCTGGCCGACGAGATGGGTGAGCTGCAGGAGCGCATTACCTCGACGCGCGGCCACTCGATCACGTCGATGCAGGCCGTTTACGTGCCCGCCGACGACTACACCGACCCGGCGCCGGCCACGACGTTCGCCCACCTCGACGCGACCACCGAGCTCAGCCGTACGGTGTTCTCCAAGGGCATCTTCCCAGCCGTGGACCCGCTGGCATCCAGCTCGACCATCCTCGACCCCAGCGTCGTCGGCGACGAGCACTACCGCGTCGCACAGGAAGTCATCCGAATCCTGCAGCGCTACAAGGACCTTCAGGACATCATCGCGATTCTCGGCATCGACGAGCTTGCCGAAGAGGACAAGCAGTTGGTGCAGCGTGCCCGTCGTATCGAGCGGTTCCTGTCGCAGAACATGATGGCTGCCGAGCAGTTCACCGGCCAGCCGGGCTCGACGGTTCCGCTCAAGGAAACCATCGAAGCGTTCGACAAGCTGTCGAAGGGCGATTTCGATCACCTGCCCGAGCAGGCGTTCTTCCTCATCGGCGGGCTTGAGGATCTGCAGAAGAAGGCCGAGAGCATGGGCGTCAAGATGGACGACGGTGGCGGCGACGGCGCACCTGCGCAGACGGACAAGGCCGATGAGGCCGACAAGGCGGACAAGGCCGACAACAAGGACGACGACGCCGATAAGGGCGAGTAGCGATGCCCGAAATAGACGTCGACATTGTTGCGGTTGAGCGCGAAATCTGGTCTGGCAAGGCCACATTCGTGTTCACCCGCACCACGTCGGGCGAGATCGGCATCCTGCCGCGGCACATCCCGTTGGTGGCTCAGCTCGTGGACGACGCCATGGTGCGCGTTGAGCGCGAAGGCGAAGAGGACCTGCGCATCGCTGTCGACGGCGGGTTCATGTCCGTCACCGACGAAGGCGTGATCATCCTGGCTGAGTCCGCGGAACTCGAGTCTGAGATCGACGCCGACGCCGCGAAGCAGGACTCCGAGTCCGACGATCCGCAGACTGCTGCCAAGGGTCGAGCGAGGCTTCGCGCCCTGGGCCAGATCGACTAGCGGGGCCGCCGATGAGCGCGTCCATGATCGTCATGGCCGCGCTGGTGGGTGTGCTGCTGGTGGTTGTTGTCGCGCTGAGTTATCGGCTGTGGAAACTGCGTCAGGTCGGCGGAACTGCGGCGATTCTTCGTGACGTGCCCGCGGTCGGAGGCCACGGCTGGCGGCATGGCGTAATGCGTTACCGCGGCGGGGAAGCCGGCTTTTATCGGTTGTCGAGCCTGCGGTGGTGGCCCGACCGGAGGCTGAGTCGCCGAGGGTTGGAGATCGTGGGGCGGCGGGCGCCGCGCGGCGACGAATTCGACATCATGACCGACGAAATCGTGGTTCTCGAGCTGCGAGATACCAGTCCCGAACGCCGCCGCGGCTACGAAGTGGCGCTGGATCGCGGTGCGCTGACGGCCTTTCTGTCGTGGCTGGAGTCGCGGCCGTCACCGCGTGCGCGGCGTCGCACCTACTAACCCGTCGCACCGCCGCCGGGTTGCCACAACACGTCTCCGTCGGGGTTGGCTACCCGAGACAAGATGAACAACAGGTCCGATAGCCGGTTCAAGTACTTGGCCGGCAGCACACTGACGGTGTCTCCGTGGGCTTCCACGGCTTGCCACGCCGAGCGCTCGGCACGGCGCGCCACAGTGCGGGCTACATGCAGCAGGGCTGACAGCGGTGTACCGCCGGGCAGCACAAAAGAATTCAGAGCCGGCAGTGGTTCGTTGAACTCGTCGCACCATGACTCCAGACGGTCGATGTAGCTCTGCGTGATCCGCAGCGGGGGGTGTTGGGGGTTGTCGACCACCGGGGTGGACAGGTCAGCGCCGGCGTCGAAGAGGTCGTTCTGAATCTGGCGCAGCACGTTGCGAATCTGCTCGCTGGGGTTTCCCAATGCGATCGCGACACCGATGGCGGCATTGGTTTCGTCACAGTCGGCGTACGCGGCTAGCCGTGCGTCATTCTTTGGCACCCTGCTGAAATCACTTAAACCGGTGGTCCCGTCGTCCCCGGTTCGGGTGTAAATGCGGGTGAGATGAACTGCCATGGTCAAACCGTAGCGGGACTGACTCGCCCGGGAAACTGACACGGCTCATGCCGCTGTTTACACTGACCCGCGTGAGCGAGCGATTCGTGGTGACCGGCGGAAACCGGTTATCAGGCGAAGTTGCTGTCGGGGGGGCCAAGAACAGCGTTTTAAAGCTGATGGCGGCATCGCTCCTGGCAGAGGGCACGAGCACGATTACCAACTGCCCCGACATCCTGGATGTGCCGCTGATGGCGGAGGTCCTGCGGGGGCTGGGCGCGAACGTCGAGTTGGACAGCGGGACCGTGCGGATCACCTCGCCCGACGAACTCAAGTACGACGCGGATTTCGCCGCGGTACGTCAGTTTCGCGCCTCGGTGTGTGTTCTGGGCCCGCTCGTCGGCCGCTGCAAGCGAGCGAAGGTCGCGCTGCCGGGCGGAGACGCAATCGGGTCGCGGCCGCTCGACATGCACCAGGCCGGCCTGCGGCAGTTGGGTGCGACATGCAACATCGAGCACGGCTGCGTGGTCGCCGAGGCAGATCACTTGCGTGGCGCGGAGATTCAGCTCGAGTTCCCGTCAGTAGGGGCGACGGAGAACATCCTGATGGCCGCCGTCGTGGCTGAAGGTGTGACGACGATTCACAACGCCGCGCGGGAGCCTGACGTTGTCGACCTGTGCACGATGCTGAATCAGATGGGCGCCAAGATCGAGGGCGCCGGCTCGTCGACGATGACGATCACCGGGGTGGATCGGCTTTATCCCACCGAGCACCGGGTGATCGGGGACCGCATCGTCGCCGCCACGTGGGGCATTGCCGCGGCGATGACGCGCGGAGACATCTCGGTGACAGGAGTCGATCCGTCGCATCTGCAGTTGGTGTTGCACAAGCTGCACGACGCGGGTGCCACCGTGACGCAGTCCGACGACGGCTTCCGTGTTGTCCAGTACGAGCGGCCCAAGGCCGTGAATGTCGCGACACTGCCGTTCCCCGGATTCCCGACCGACCTTCAGCCGATGGCGATCGGGCTGGCGTGCATCGCCGATGGAACATCGATGATCACCGAGAACGTCTTCGAGGCCCGCTTCCGCTTCGTCGAGGAGATGATCCGGCTGGGCGCCGACGCGCGCACGGACGGACATCACGCGGTGGTGCGGGGGATACCGCAGCTGTCCAGCGCACCGGTGTGGTCCTCGGACATCCGGGCCGGCGCGGGGTTGGTGCTGGCCGGGCTGGTCGCCGACGGCGATACCGAGGTTCACGACGTGTTCCACATCGATCGCGGATATCCGCTGTTCGTCGAGAACCTGGTCAGTCTGGGCGCCGAAATCGAGCGTGTGGCCTAACGTCTGGTCGTGCTGGTAGGGCCGCTTTGGATTGCGGCGCATAAAGGCGTAGTCTTTACCGAGAAGCCCACGGCCCCAGGCCAATCGGACTGGCGGACGGGGTTTGACGTCTCTGTCCACATGGAGTACAGTGGCAGGGTTGCCTGGAAACAGGGTGTGTTGTTTGAGAACTCAATAGTGTGTTTGGTGGTTTTTGTTTGTTGTTGTTTTTGCCATGCTTCTTTTTCCCGTTTAGGGGTGTGGTTGTTTTTATATGCCAGTTTTGACTGGTTGCTTGGTCAGATTGTTCTGATTCGA
>NZ_DASSCY010000007.1:0-25530 GCF_035697385.1 Mycobacterium sp.
GAAGTGCGCGTTCGTTTCTGCCCGTCTCCGACCGGAACCCCGCACGTCGGGCTCGTCCGCACCGCCCTGTTCAACTGGGCGTACGCGCGGCACCACGGCGGCAAGTTCGTCTTCCGCATCGAGGACACCGATGCCGCCCGCGACTCGGAAGAGTCGTACCAGGCGATCCTCGACGCCTTGCGGTGGCTCGGCCTGACCTGGGACGAGGGTCCCGAGGTCGGCGGGCCGTACGAGCCCTACCGGCAGTCCCAGCGGCGTGACCTCCACCTGGACGTCGTCGCGAAACTGCTCGAGGCGGGCGAGGCCTACGAGTCGTTCTCGACGCCCGAGGAGGTCGAGGAGCGGCACAAGGCGGCCGGCCGCGACCCCAAGCTGGGGTACGACAACTTCGACCGCGACCTGACGCCGGAGCAGCGGCAGTCGTACCTCGACGAGGGTCGCAAGCCCGTCGTGCGGCTGCGTATGCCCGACCACGACCTGACCTGGGTCGACCTGGTGCGCGGGGAGACGACGTTCAAGGCGGGCACCGTCCCAGACTTCGCGTTGACCCGCGGCAACGGCATTCCGCTGTACACCCTCGTCAATCCGGTCGACGACGCGTTGATGAAGATCACACACGTGCTGCGTGGCGAGGACCTGCTGTCGTCGACGCCGCGTCAGCTCGCGCTGTACGAGGCGCTGCAGCGGGTCGGTGTGGCCGATTTCACCCCACAGTTCGGCCACCTGCCGTTCGTGATGGGCCAGGGCAACAAGAAGCTGTCCAAGCGTGATCCCGAGTCGAACCTGTTCATCCACCGCGACCGCGGGTTCACTCCCGAGGGATTGCTCAACTACCTGGCACTTCTGGGGTGGAGCATCGCCGACGACCACGACGTGTTCTCGCTCGACGAGATGGTCGCCGCGTTCGACATCGCCAAGGTGAACTCGAATCCGGCCCGGTTCGACCAGAAGAAGGCCGACGCGATCAACGCAGAGCACATCCGGCTGCTGACTCCGGAGGACTTCGCAGGCCGCCTACGGGAGTTCCTGACCACACACGGCCACCCGGTCGACGCCCTCGACGCGGATGCCTTCGCGGTGGCGGCGGACCTGGTGCAGACCCGGATCGTGGTGCTCTCGGACGCATGGGACCTGCTCAAGTTCCTGTTCGTCTCCGACGACGAGTTCGCGATCGACCCGGCGGCCGCGGCCAAGAATCTCGGTGCCGACGCGGCGCCGGTGCTCGACGCTGCCGTCGCGGCGCTCGACGGGCTGGGCACCTGGGCGACCGCCGACCTGGAGGACGCACTCAAGGCGGCACTGATCGACGGCCTCGAGCTGAAGCCGCGCAAGGCATTCGCTCCGGTGCGGGTCGCGGTGACCGGATCGCACATCAGCCCTCCGCTGTACGAGTCGATGGAACTGCTCGGCCGTGACAAGACGATGGCCCGGCTGCGCGCCGGGCGGGCGGCCATCGCGGACTGAGCGCACCGGTCGGCTGGTCAGGAGCGCGTGTACGGCCTCCTGACCAGCCGATTTGGAGGTTCGCGGGTGGGCTTTGCTATTGTTCTCCTCGGTTCGAACGACGGCCTCCGCTTCACCGCGAGGGACGTCGGGACAAGCCATTGGGGTATGGTGTAATTGGCAACACAGCTGATTCTGGTTCAGCCATTCTAGGTTCGAGTCCTGGTACCCCAGCTTTGAGCGACTAGTTCGTCGGGTGCGGTTTGCGCGCCGAGCTGGAACTGCACATCCCATTCCGCGTCGCCCAAGGCGGCTTTCACCGAGTTGGCGATGCGGTCAACGTCGTCGCGCTGACCAGCCGGAAGTGGGCGGCCGACCGAATCCCTCAGACGAGCCGCCGCACCGAGTAGTCGCGCCGCCTGGTCGTGCTCCCCGTCGATTGCATGCGCACCGGCGAGGCCTTCCAGCGCCAGCGCGGTGGCGCGGGGGTCTCCACTGTCGCGGGCGAGCTCGAACCCCTGGCGCTGCAGCCGATGCGCGGTGACGGAGTCGCCCCGTTGCTCGGCGACGAAGCCGAGTTCGGCCAGCGCAAACGCCATGCCGGCATCGAAACGCTGCTCTCTGTGCCATTCGAGGACGTGGCGCAGGTGCTTCTCGGCGACGTCGAGCTGTCCGGATCGACGTGCGCCGAGGCCCAGCCCGGTTTCGGCGTACATCTCCGCGGGCTTGAATCCCTGCTCGGCGCCCAGGAGACGGGCGCGCTCGTGCAGCTGCCACGCCCGCTCATGCTCGCGCCGCAGCATCGCAATACGGCCTAGCCACGACAGCTGAAACGAGATCTCCGGCGCCAGCCGCAGTTCCTCGGCCATGTTCTGCCCGTTGCGGTGCATGCGTTCCGCCCGGTCGTAGTCACCGGCGACCTCGGCGAGGCTGCCGGTGATGTAGCTGCCCTGCAGCTGGCCCCACCGCTCACCAAGTTCGTCCAGCAGCGTGGAGCCGCGGGCGGCGTCGGCCTCGGAGGCGACGAAATCACCCGACGACATGTGGTGGCTCGCCCGGTCGATCAGGGCCACCCCGATGCCCCATTCGTCGCCAAGCGCCTCGAACTCGCTGAGTGCCTTCGTGGTGAGACGCCGGGCCTGCGGCACTCCCACCGACGTCGTGACATAACCGAGGAACCACAACGCGGTGGCCCGGTCGGCCGGGTGGTTGATCCGGTCAGTGACGTCGAACGCGTCGTCGTCGACTGTCACCCCGGCCGCGATGGCCAGTCCGGTGTCCCAGCACCGAGCGATGTTGCGCAGCTCCTCCGACCCGCCGGGCACGGCCAAGGCCTGCCTTATCGACCTGCGCGCCTCGCCGATGCGGCCCCGAAGGAACCAGAACCACGCCATCGCATTGACCAGCCGCAGCGCCAAGTCGGCGTCGTCGGCGCCGATGGCGGTTTCCATGGCGCGACGCAGATTTGGCGTCTCGACTGCGAGTCGGTCCAGCCACACGCACTGCTGACGGGTCCGTAGCGCAGCGGCGGCTCGCTCGGCGAGTCCCACGTAGTAATCCGCGTGGCGGTGCTGCATGGAATCCAGCTCACCCGCGTCCCGCAGGCGCTCCAAGCCATATGCCACAACGGTTTCCAGTAACCGGTAGCGGGGCCCGGGCGTGCGGACTACCAGCGACCGGTCCACCAGGTCCGCCACCAGGCCGGCGACGTCCGCGTGGGCCACCCGGTCGCCGCGACACAACGCTTCAACCGCCGCCAGGTCGGCACCTTCGGCATATACGGCCATGCGTCGAAGCGCAGTCTGCTGCTGTTCGCTCAAGAGTTGCCAGCTCCAGTCCAGTAGCGCGCGCAGCGTGCGGTGACGCGACGGTCCGCTGCGACTCCCGTTGGCCAACAACCGAAAACGATCGTCGAGGCGGTGCAGCAACTCGTGTGGTCCGAGCGCACGGATGCGGGTGGCCGCCAGTTCCAATGCCAGAGGGACACCGTCTAGTCGCCGGCAGATCGCGGCGACCGCTGCGGCGTTGTCCGCGTCGACGGCGAAACCGGGGTCGGCCGCGGCGGCTCGGGCCGCGAACAGCTGAACCGAACTGAACGCCCGAACGTCTTCGACCGCAACGGATGCCGGCCCGGGAATGTCCAAAGGCGGGACATTCCACACGACTTCGCCGATCACGCCCAGCGGCAGCTGACTGGTCGCCAGGATCCTCAGGCCGGGTGCCGCTTGCAGCAGCACGGCCGCCAGTGCCGCCGCCGGCTCGACCATGCCCTCGCAGTTGTCAAGTACAAGCGCAATGTCCTTGTGACGCAGGTATTCCGCCAATCGATTCGCGTCGCAACCCCGTTCGTCGCGGATGCCGAGAGTGCCCGCGATGACGTCGACGATCAGCTCGTTCGGCGGGACCTGTGGGGCGACACCGTGCCGGTCCAGCCCGCTGAGCTCCACCAGCCACGCGTTGGGCAGTTGGCGCGCGGTCTGCAATGCGAGCCTGGTTTTGCCGACACCGCCGGGACCGGTCAACGTGACCAGCCGCGCCCCGCTCAGAAGGGTCAACACGGATTGCACTGCCTCGTCGCGGCCGACCAGTTCGGTCAGGGATTCGGGCAGGTTGGTCGTCGGCTTCGACGTCTTGGCCAACGCCGGGTCCTGCTGCAGAATCGCCTGCTCGAGGGCGGCGATTTCGGGCCCGGGCGCGAGGCCCAGTTCGTCGGCCAACCTACTGCGCAGTTCCCGATAGCTGTCGAGTGCCTCGCTCTGCCGGCCCGTCCGGTACAGCGCATGCATGTAGAGCGCGCGCAGCCGCTCGCGCAGGGGATGGGTTGCGACCAGCTCACCCAGTTCGCCCGCCACCGCGTCGTGCTCGCCGAGTTCGAGCCTGACTGCGGCAAAATCCTCCTGCGCGGTAAGGCGTTCGTCCTCGAGCCGTGCGATGACGGGGGCCGCGAAGGGCGCGTCGGCGATTTCACCGAGCACTGGGCCGCGCCACAGGGCGAGTGCATCGGCCAGCAGCCCGTATCGGACGCGAGCGTCGTCGGTGGCGCGCGCTCGGGCAGTCAGCGCACGAAATTGCGTGGCATCCAGATCCACCGGCATTAGATAGCCGCCGCGCCGGTAGACGACCAGCTGACCGCCGCCAGGCTGAGCCTGCTCCAACACCTTGCGAAGTTGAGAGACTTTGGTCTGCAGCGTGTTGAGCGGGTTGCTGGGCAGCCGATCACCCCACAAATCGTCGACCATTCGATCCGCTGACACCGGCTGACCCTCATGCAGCAATAGGTCGGCGAGCAGGAGCCGCACCTTGGCCTCGGACACACGGACCTCCCGACCGTCGTCGGTCCACACCGCGAGCGGGCCCAGCACCCCGAAGCGCATGTTGTCGACCGTATCCGGCCGGTGTGACAACCTCATGCGCCGACCGTGCGTGAATCGTGCGCGGCCGTCGGCACAGTGGCGGCATGCCAGATTTCAGCAAGCCCTCGGTCACTGTGATCGGGCTCGGCGCGATGGGGTCGGCGCTTGCGTCGGCTGTGCTCGCCGCCGGATACCCGACCACAGTGTGGAACCGCAGCCCCGAGCGGGCGCAACCGCTGGTGGCCGGCGGGGCAGTCGTCGCGGCCACCCCGACGGAAGCCATCGAGGCCTCCCGGCTGGTGATCGTCTGCCTACTGGACGTGGCGTCGGTCACGGAGGTGCTCGACCCGGCCAAGAATGCGCTGGCAGGTCGCGTCCTGGTCAACCTCACCAACGGCACCCCCGCGCAGGCCCGCGAACTCGCCGGTCGTTACGACGCCGACTATCTCGACGGCGGCATCATGGCCGTGCCGCCGACGATCGGGACCGACGACGCGTTCGTTTTCTACAGCGGATCGCGCAGCGCATTCGATACCAACCGCGCCGTGCTGGACCTGTTCGGGGAAAGCCGCTACGTCGGCGACGATGCGGGCCTTGCGGCGCTGCACGACATCGCGCTGCTGTCCGGCATGTACGGGATGTTCATCGGCAGCCTCCATGCGCTCGCGCTGGTCCACTCCGCGGGTATACCGGCCACCACGTTCGCGCCGCTGGTCAAGCGCTACATCGACGCCATGCTCGGCTTCGTCGACGGCGCGGCGGAGCAGATCGACAAGCGGGACTACACGATCGACGTCGTCTCCACCATCGGGATGCAATCGGCCGCCTACGTCAATCTGCTTGAAACGGCCCGTGATCAGGGCCTCAGTCCAGAACTGATCGCACCATTGGAACCGCTGATGGCGCGACGTGTCGCAACAGGCCACGGCCACGAAGACCTGGCCGGTGTCACCGAACTACTCAAGGAGACCAAGTGATTGCGTTCATGGGCTTAGGCCCGATGGGACAGGCGATGGTTCGCGCGTTGGTCAAAGCCGGGCACGAGGTGACGGTGTGGAACCGGACACTGTCGAAGGCCGAAGGGTTGGGTGCGACGGTCGCGCCGACGGTCGCCGACGCGCTGGCCGCCAGTGACGTGGTGTTCCTGAGCTTGACCGACTACCAGGTGATGTTCGACCTGCTCGACGGGCAGCGCGTTGACGGCAAGGTGATCATCAATCTCAGCTCGGACACGCCCGCGACCACTCGGCGGGCGGCCGACTGGTTGGTGCAACTCGGCGCGACGTTGGTCGTCGGGGGAGTGATGGTGCCCGAGGAGTTAGTCGCGACGGAGTCCTCCTACGTCTTCTACAGCGGGCCGGAAAGTATTGTGCGACAGCATGAATCGGTGCTGGCGCTGATCGGCCGCGTCGACTATGTGGGCGAAGACCCGGCGCTGGCGCAGCTGTTCTATCAGGCGCAGCTGGACATCTTCCTGACCTCATTGGCCGCGTACCTGCACGCGACGGCACTGGTCGGCTCCGCGGGCGTCACACCCGACAAGTATGTGCCGTGGGCGAGCGAGGTCTTCGACAACCTCTCCTACTACCTGCCGGAGGCCGCCAAGAACATCGCCAGCGGCAATCATCCCGGTGAGGGGGCCAACATCGTCATGATGGGCGCGACCGCCGACCACATCGTCGGCGCCAGCACCGAAGCCAAGCTGGATCTGGCCTTGCCGCAGGCCGTCAAGTCCCTCTACGACCGCGCGATCGCGGCGGGGAATGGCGGCGAAACGTGGACCAGCCTGTACAAAGTGATCGCCCCGTAACCACGTCTGTCATCGGCCACTACGGAGGCCGGGCCTGACCGTGGACGCGCTGCTGGACCGCGCAACGCTGCGGTTTTGTAGTCGGCCTGCACTGGTGGGCTATGCTGTTTCTTCGGTGCGCCGAGGCGCGCCACACGGAAATGGTCCGGCCCCGTCGTCTAGCGGCCTAGGACGCCGCCCTCTCACGGCGGTAGCGTGGGTTCGAATCCCATCGGGGCTACAGATTTTGCGTTCACTCGCGGGCGAACGTCCGTACCGCGCGACACCGCCGTCGAAATCTCGAGCGGTAAGGAACGTTCGGCTGATCGCCGAACGGGTTGGCGTCAGTCAGAGCCGCCGGGCCAATGCATCCGCGGCCGCCAACAGATCAGCGGCCCACCGTGCACCGGGGCGCCGGCCCATCCGGTCGATCGGCCCTGACACGGACACCGCGGCGATCACCGCACCGCTGCCGTCGCGCACCGGCGCCGAGACGCTGGCCACTCCGGGTTCACGCTCGCCCGCGCTCTGCGCCCAGCCACGCTTGCGGACCTCGGCCAGTGTTCGGTCGGTGAATTTCGCAGCGGGCAGCACTGCCTGCTGGGTCGAGGCGTCGGCGTAGGCCAGCAGCACTTTGGCCCCGGAGCCTGCCGTCATCGGGAGCCGCGCGCCGACTGGAACCGTATCGCGAAGGCCGGCAGGCGGTTCCAGGGCGGCCACACAGATCCTGGACGTGCCCTCACGACGGTAGAGCTGGACGCTTTCACCGGTGATCTCCCGCAGTCGCGGCAGTACCACCGCGCCGGCGGCCAGCAGGGGATCGTTGACCTGCCCGGCCAATTCGGTCAGCGCGGGACCCAGCCGCCAGCGCCCTTCGCCGTTGCGGCTCAGTAGCCGATGCACCTCGAGGCCCGCGGCCAGCCGATGGGCAGTGGCACGCGGCAGGCCGGTGCGCTCGCACAGCTCGGCCAGCCCGCACGGCGAGTCGGCCACCGCATGCAGCACCCCCACCGCTTTGTCCAGCACGCCGATGCCGCTATCCTGTCTCATACAGAGATACTAGCTTCCCAGATTGTGAGATAGTCAAGCATGACTGCCGTCGACAAACCGCGCACCATGGCCGAGAAAGTCTGGGACGACCACGTCGTCGCCCTGGGTCCGGGTGAAGGCGCCGCCCGCGAGCCCGACCTGATCTACATCGATCTGCACCTCGTGCACGAAGTCACGAGTCCGCAGGCGTTTGACGGACTGCGTCTTGCCGATCGCAAGGTTCACCGGCCCGATCTGACGATCGCCACCGAAGACCACAACGTGCCGACGATCGACATCGACAAGCCGATCGCCGACCCGGTATCGCGCATTCAAGTGGAGACGCTGAGGCGCAACTGCGAAGAATTCGGCATTCGACTGCACCAGATGGGCGACGCGGAGCAAGGCATCGTGCACATCATCGGGCCGCAATTGGGATTGACCCAACCCGGAATGACAGTCGTGTGTGGCGACAGTCATACCTCTACGCATGGTGCGTTCGGTGCGCTGGCGATGGGCATCGGCACTTCGGAGGTCGAGCACGTGCTCGCCACCCAGACCTTGCCACTGCGGCCGTTTCGGACGATGGCGGTCAACGTGGACGGTCAACTGCCGCCCGGCGTCAGTGCGAAGGACATCATCCTGGCCGTCATCGCGAAAATCGGCACCGGCGGGGGACAGGGTCACGTCATCGAATACCGCGGCAGCGCCATCGAATCGCTGTCGATGGAGGGCCGGATGACGATTTGCAACATGAGCATCGAGGCCGGCGCCCGCGCCGGCATGGTCGCACCGGACGAAACCACGTTCGAATTTTTGCGCGGCCGTCCGCACGCACCGCATGGCGCCGACTGGGATGCGGCGGTCGCGGCATGGCGCCGACTGCGAACTGACGACGGCGCTGAATTCGACACTGAGGTCTACCTCGACGCGTCGACGCTGAGCCCGTTCGTGACGTGGGGTACTAATCCGGGGCAAGGCGTTCCGCTGTCGGGATCGGTGCCCGACCCGGAGTTGATACTCGACGAAGGCGAGCGCCAATCGGCCGAAAAAGCGTTGGCGTACATGGATCTTCGGCCCGGGATGGCGATGCGTGACATCACCGTCGACATCGTTTTCGTCGGCTCGTGCACCAACGGGCGGATCGAGGATCTGAGGGTGGTCGCGGATGTGCTTCGCGGCCAGAAGGTCGCCGACGGTGTGCGCATGCTCATCGTGCCCGGATCAATGCGGGTGCGCGCGCAGGCCGAATCCGAGGGCCTCGGTGAGGTCTTCATCGCGGCGGGCGCGGAGTGGCGGCAGGCCGGCTGTTCGATGTGCCTCGGCATGAACCCCGATCAACTCTCGCCGGGCCAACGCTGTGCGTCGACCTCCAACCGCAACTTCGAAGGCAGGCAGGGCAAGGGCGGCCGCACACATTTGGTGTCGCCGGCCGTCGCGGCCGCCAGCGCGGTGCGCGGCACGCTGGCTTCTCCCGCCGACCTGCCCGCCGCAACAACTCACTGACAGGAGACGTCATGCAAGCGTTCCGCACTCATACCGGCATCGGCGTGCCGCTGCGCCGGTCCAATGTCGACACCGACCAAATCATCCCTGCGGTCTATTTGAAGCGGGTCACCCGAACAGGTTTCGAGGACGGACTGTTCGCGGCGTGGCGCAACGACCCGTCATTCGTCCTGAATCTGAGCCCGTTCGACAAAGGCTCGGTGTTGGTCGCGGGCCCGGATTTCGGCACCGGCTCGTCGCGCGAACACGCGGTCTGGGCGCTGATGGACTTCGGGTTCCGGGTGGTTATCTCATCCCGGTTCGCGGATATTTTTCGGGGCAACGCGGGCAAGGCGGGCCTTTTGGCGGCCGAAGTCGCCCAAGATGATGTGGAACTCCTGTGGAAGCTCATCGAGCAGCATCCCGGCATGGAAATCACTGTGAATCTTCAAGATCGGAATGTCGTCGCGGGAACGGTCATGGTGCCGTTCACTATTGACGATTACACCGCCTGGCGGCTGCTTGAAGGACTCGACGATATAGGCCTTACGCTGCGGAAACTCGATCAAATCGAGTCATACGAGACGCACCGGCCGAGCTGGAAGCCGCGCACACTTCCGGCCTGACAAAGGCTCGTATCGGCCCGAAAAGGCCGCCCTTCAACCCCGTTCTCCGGAGGCCTCACAGGAGACCAAGGGGGGCAACCAGATTGCCGAAATCTTCGCCAGCTACGCCTGAAATTGCGCGTGGCTCTTGGAAATCAATGGTGATTGGGTTTACCGTGTCCTCTAGTCGGTCCAAGAAGGACCACTGGTTTCGGAGGTTTTGAATGAACAAAGCGGAGCTCATCGACGTACTCACGGAGAAATTGGGCTCGGATCGCCGGCAGGCAACCGCGGCGGTGGAGAACGTTGTCGACACCATCGTGCGTGCGGTGCATAAGGGTGACAGCGTCACCATTACCGGTTTCGGCGTTTTCGAACAACGCCGTCGTGCCGCCCGCGTGGCGCGTAATCCGCGCACCGGCGAGACGGTGAAAGTTAAGCCCACTTCCGTGCCGGCATTTCGGCCCGGCGCACAATTCAAAGCGGTTGTCTCTGGGGCACAGCGCCTCCCGGCGGAAGGACCAGCAGTGAAACGTGGCGTTACGGCAGGAACCGCCAGGAAGGCCGTG
This sequence comes from Mycobacterium sp., assembly GCF_035697385.1. Taxonomy (GTDB): domain Bacteria; phylum Actinomycetota; class Actinomycetes; order Mycobacteriales; family Mycobacteriaceae; genus Mycobacterium. The sequence goes on from NZ_DASSCY010000007.1 coordinate 10,274, forward strand.
AAGAAGACGGCTGCCCGGAAGGCTGTGAAGAAGGCGGCCGTCAAGAAGGCCGTGAAGAAGGCGGCCGTCAAGAAGGCCGTGAAGAAGGCGGCCGTCAAGAGGGCCGTTAAGAAGGCGGCCGTCAAGAAGACGGTAAAGCGGGCCGCAGTCAAGAAGGCTGTCGCCAAGAAGGCTCCGGCCAAGAAGGCCGCCGCCAAGAAGGCTCCGGCCAAGAAGGCCGCCGCCAAGAAGACGGCACGCAAGGCCCCGGCCCGCAAGGCCCCGGCCAAGCGCGGTCGCAAGTAATTTTCGCCATCAGGTACGCCGTGGGTCTTTGGACCCACGGCGCGCCTGTGCGCGGTGAGTTCGGCTAGGCCGCTTCGCACTCCACGACCGACACCGGAGCCATCCGCGCGAAGCGGAAGCCGGCGGCACGCAATAACTCCGCGTACTCAGTCGTCGTGTGCTCACCGCGCGTGGGCGATATGGCGCATTCGATAGCCAAGCCTTTCGCCGTTACTCGGCATCGCCGCGCGGAATTGCGCAGGATCTGCAACACATTGGATTCATCCCAATCGTGCACGAGCGCGCGCAGCACCCAGCGTCAGAGATTACTTCTTGGATGCCAACGGACTGCCAATATGGTCGGCGGCCACCAGTCGCCCGCCGGCCAACGACATCACCCAAGTGCTGCCCTTACGGTTCCTCGATTTGTCAGGTCGCACGCCGTCGCGCTCGCACCACCATGCGATCAGGTCGGGAATCACCTTGCCCTGTGTGCAGATCACCGGAGTACCGCCGGCGCCTGCGATCTCGAGGATGCGATGGCGCGCCGCCTTGCGGTTGTCGGAATAGGCTTCCTCAGTTAAAGCCGATTCGTTGTGGATCGTCGCGCCGAGTTCCTCGGCCAGCGGTTCGAGTGTCTGAACACAGCGCACCCGATCGGCCGCATACAGCTCGCTGGCTCCGAACGCGAGCAGCTGTCCGACGAGAGATTCGGCCTGTGCGCGGCCGTGCTTGTCCAATGGCCGCTTTCGGTCGTCACCCTTGTATCGCGACTTGCTGCCGGCCGTGCCGTGCCGCACGATCAACACAGTCTGGGTGTCGATCGGTTGCTTGGCGAAGTGGCGCAACACTTTCCGATCATGCGGGTAACCCAGTTGTTTCATTGCTTCTGGGATGGGCAGCCATTTGAGTTCGTCGACTTCGTCGTTGGGCGCGAACTCGCCGTCCACTTGGCGCGCCGCCCAATACCGCACCTTCTTGACGCCCTGCTCAATCGGATACGTGACAGCGGTGAGGCGACGACCGAGGTGTGACGTGTAGCCGGTCTCCTCGTGCACCTCGCGTACGGCGGTGACGGGCTCGGTTTCGCCGTGGTCGACCTTTCCCTTGGGCAGCGACCAATCGTCGTAGCGGGGCCGGTGAATGATCGCCACCTCCGGCGCCGCGGCGTTCCCGTTCGAGCGCCACAGCACCGCCCCGGCCGCAAGAACGGCCTTGCTCTGCGGCATCGCGTCTTGCGAAGTCTCCTTCGGCACGTCAACTCCCGCAGGTCATTCGGGCCCTCGCTGGGCCGCATCGCGACAGGCCAGGATCACGGATGGCGGTGGCGTTCCATTATCGACACCTGATGGTCACGAACGGTGTGACCCTCCTGCGGCGATGCGCTCCAGTGACCGTCGACGCCCAGCTCCCAGCATCGGGTCGCTGGATCCATGGCGGACTCGAAGACGTCGTTCAGCGAAGCGGTCAGTCTCGGATCCTTTACCTGAGCCATCACTTCGACCCGTCGGTCGAGATTACGATGCATCATGTCGGCGCTGCCGATCCAGAACTCGTCGATGGCGCGGAAGTGAATAATTCGCGAGTGTTCGAGGAACCGGCCCAGAATCGAGCGCACGACAATGTTCTCGGAGTAACCGGGCGCGCCGGGCTTCAGCGCACAGATGCCCCGCACCACCACCTCGACGCGGACCCCGGCCTGCGACGCCCGGTAGAGCGCGTCGATCACCTGCTCGTCCACCAGGGCGTTGGCCTTGAGCCGGATCAGGCCATCCGCGCCGTCGCGGGTCGCTGCGATCTCGCGTTCGATGCGTTCGACGATGCCCCTGCGCACCCCGTGCGGGGCCACCAGCAGGTTGCGGTAGGTGTCCTTGCGCGAATAACCGGTCAGCGAGTTGAACAGATCGGTGAGGTCGGCACCGATATCAGGAGCGGCGGTCAGCAAGCCGACATCTTCGTACAGGCGCGCGGTTTTCGGGTTGTAGTTGCCGGTGCCGATATGGCAGTAGCGCCGGATCATGGAACCCTCGCGACGCACCACCAGCGCCGTCTTGCAGTGCGTCTTCAGCCCGATCAACCCGTACACGACATGCACGCCCGCTCGTTCCAGCGCGCGGGCCCACTTGATGTTCGCCTGTTCATCGAACCGCGCCTTGATCTCGACGAGCGCAACGACCTGCTTACCGGCCGCGGCGGCGTCGATGAGCGCGTTGACAATCGGGGAATCGCCCGAGGTGCGATACAGCGTCTGCTTGATCGCCAGCACGTTCGGATCGGCGGCGGCCTGCTCGATGAAGCGTTGCACCGTCGTGGAAAACGAGTCGTAGGGGTGATGCACGAGCACATCGCCGTCGCGCAACGTCGAGAAGATGCTCTTGGGTGTCTCGCGCTCGCCGAACGCCGGCGGCGTCGCCGGTACGAACGGCGGGTCCTTCAGCGCAGGCCGGTCGACACCGTAGATCTGCCACAGCGACGTCAGGTCCAGCAGCCCTGGCACTTCGATGACGTCACCGGGATCGACGTCGAGTTCACGCAGCAGCAGTTCCAACATGGACTCGGTCATGTCGTCGGAAACTTCAAGACGAACCGGAGATCCGAAGCGCCGCCGCGCAAGTTCGCGTTCGAGCGCCTGCAGGAGGTCTTCGTCGCGGTCCTCTTCCACCTCGAAATCCGCATTGCGGGTGATGCGGAACGCATGATGCTCGACGATTTCCAGCCCGGGGAACAGAACCGGAAGGAACGCGGCGATCAACTCCTCCATCGGCAGGAAGCGCACGACAGTCGGAGTACCTTCGCGCCCGTCCATCTGGACGAAGCGATCGACGTTGTCGGGCACCTTGATTCGGGCGAAGTGCTGCCCGCCGTCATCGGGATGCTTGACGGTGATCGCCAGGTTCAGGCTCAGGCCGCTCACGAAAGGGAACGGATGCGCAGGGTCGACGGCCAACGGAGTCAGCACCGGGAACACCTGCTCGTGGAAGTAGGTGGACAATCGTCCGCGTTCGGCGTCGTCGAGTTCGGACCACGTGACGATCACGATGCCTTCGTCGGCAAGCGCCGGACGCACCGAGTCGAGGAACACGTGTGCGTGCCGGCTCGCGATTTGTTGTGTGCGTTCGCTGATCCGGCGCAACTGCTCGCGCGGCGACAGTCCGTCGGCCGACCGCACCGAAAGGCCCATCTCGTCGCGGCGCTTCAGACCCGCGACGCGCACCATGTAGAACTCGTCGAGGTTCGACGCGAAGATCGCCAGGAACTTCGCTCGCTCGAGCAGCGGCAGGGACGTGTCTGCGGCAAGTGCGAGCACCCGCGCGTTGAACTCCAGCCAGCTCAGCTCGCGGTTGACGTAGCGATCCTCGGGTAAGGCGTCGTCGATCGCGGGCGAGGTCGCCGCGGGTGGCGCTTCGGGAGCCGCCCTGTCGGAGATCGGCGTCGCGGGCCGAATCGCCGCCGTGTCCGACTCCGTGTCATCGGCTCGAATCTGGGCTTCGGCTTCCGTCATCTCTCCGATGATTCCCTATCGAGCAGTCGTCCTGCTACCGCGGAGGGTCATCCCGTCGCTTTCGTCGTTCACATTGGTCGGCGGATGGCCTGCGCTGTTGCCGGTCCAACGCCCAGTCGGCGCGCGACCAGCAGGTCGTCGGGCGTATCGATGTCGCAGCGCAGCCCTGGCCACGCGCCCGTCAGTTCGATGGCGCCCGAGTGCCGATGGCGCTGCGCAGAATCGGGACCGAAGTGCGGGTCGAGCGCGACGCCGAACGCGAAGAGCGCCGAGGTGCCCGTACCGTGCCGGTCGCCGACGAAGCTGCGGGGGTACTCGCGGGCGGCGGTGATCGCTTCTGCCAATTCCTGTGGTTGAAGTGCGGGCAGATCACCTTGCAGCGCAACGATATTGGGAGTCATCTCGCGTACCGACGCCTCGGCGGCGGCGATCGCGTTGTTCAACGGATTGCGATGGCCGTCCGGTGTCGGGTCGACGAGAACTCGCGCGCCGAGCTCACGGGCCGCGTCGGCGGCATCCTCATCCGGAGTGACGACGGTAACCGCCTGTAGTGCCGAGACGGCCGAGGCGGCGCTGATGGTGTCTACGAGCATGGCAAGGACCACGCTGCCGCGAGTGGTCGACGAAAAGACCGGTGCCAACCGTGTCTTGGCGGCGGTGAGTCGTTTCACCGCGATCACCAGGGCGACGTCCGCATTCGCCGACTGCGCGGCCGCGGTGTCAGTTTTGCCGCTCATGAGCGCCATCCTGCCAGCACCGAGCACCGCGATAGGGTTAGGCCGTGGTGGAGGCGGCGGTAATGGGCGCCGGTGCGTGGGGAACAGCGCTGGCCAAGGTCTTGGCGGATTCGGGCAGCGACGTCGCGTTGTGGGCCCGTCGCCAGGAGCTGGCCGACGAGATCAACGACACACATCGCAACACCGGCTACCTCGGCGACGTCGAGCTGCCGAAGTCGATCCGCGCGACCACTGACCCGGCCGAGGCGCTGACCGGCGCCTGCACGGTATTGCTTGCAGTGCCGTCGCAGACGTTGCGCGCCAATCTCGAGCAGTGGACGGGCATGATCGGTGGCGACTCCACCCTCGTCAGCCTGGCCAAGGGCATCGAGCTCGACACGTTGATGCGCATGAGTCAGGTCATCGTCCAGGTAACCGGTGCTGACCCGTCGCGGGTGGCGGCGGTCACCGGTCCGAATCTGGCCAGCGAGATCGCCGACGAACAACCGGCGGCCACTGTCGTCGCCTGCAGCGACTCCGGGCGGGCCGTGACGTTGCAGCGCGCGCTGTCCACCGGGTACTTCCGTCCGTACACCAACGCCGACGTCATCGGAGCCGAGGTCGGCGGGGCGTGCAAGAACGTGATCGCATTGGCCTGTGGGATGGCCGCCGGGGTCGGGCTGGGGGAGAACACCCTGGCCGCGATCATCACCCGCGGGCTGGCCGAAATCATGCGGCTCGGAGTCGCGTTGGGCGCCAAGCCGGTGACGCTGGCCGGACTCGCAGGTGTCGGCGACCTGGTCGCCACCTGCACATCTCCGCATTCCCGCAACCGGTCGTTCGGCTACCGGCTCGGCAAGGGCGGCACCGTCGAGTCGGCCATGCAGGCGGCAGGGGGCCACATCGCCGAGGGCGTGTCGTCCTGCAAATCGGTGCTGGCGCTGGCCGCCAGCTACGACGTCGAAATGCCGCTCACCGATGCCGTGCATCGCGTGTGCCACAAGGGTTTATCCGTCGACGAGGCGGTCGTGCTGCTGCTCGGCCGTAGCACCAAACCGGAGTGAGCCGATGGACTGGCAGTACGGTGACTCCACTCGCTGCGTGAAAGCCGTTGGCTCAGAACCTGTTCCAGGTCAACCGGTCGCAACCGTGCCGGTTCCGGCGTCGACGTTTCACCTGTCGCCCGATGAGGCCGAGCTGCAGGACAGTTACGGCCGCAGCTCCAATCCGACCTGGCGCCAACTAGAATCCGCCTTGGCTGAACTCGAGGGAGCGGCGACGGCTCTGGTGTTCGGGTCGGGGATGGCCGCGATCACGTCGGTGCTTCGGGTGCTGGCCAAGCCTGGCCAAAAGCTGGTGGTGCCCGCCGACGGCTATTACCAGGTGCGCCGATATGCCGCGGAATATCTTGCCCCGCAAGGCATCACCGTGGTCGAAGCGCTCAGCGACGAAATGTGCGCAGCATCGTCTGATGCCGACATGGTACTCGCGGAGACGCCTGCCAATCCCGGGCTGGACGTCGTAGACCTGCACCGGCTGGCGATGGACTGCCGCAGCCGCGGAGCCGTCCTCGTCGTCGACAACACCACCGCGACACCGCTGGGCCAGCAGCCTCTGTCGTTGGGGGCCGACCTCGTCGTGGCCAGCGCCACCAAGGCACTGTCGGGTCACAGCGATGTCGTCGCAGGCTACGTCGCAGGCAGTCACCCCGACCTGATGGCCGCGGTGGAACGGGACCGTTTGCACGCCGGGGGAATCCTCGGCGCGTTCGAGGCGTGGCTGGTGCTGCGCAGCCTTGCCAGCGCTGGTCTGCGGTTCGAACGGCAGTGTCAGAACGCACTGGCGCTTGCGGTGACGCTGCACGCCCATCCTGCAGTGCGGTCCGTGCGCTATCCCGGCCTGCCCGACGATCCCTCGCATCGAGTCGCCACCCAACAGATGAAGCGGTTCGGAGGGCTGCTCGCCGTCGAACTGGAAGACGCGCAGGCCGTGCACGCGCTGGTGGAGCGCAGCGCGCTGCTGATCGCATCGACCAGTTTCGGCGGCATCCATACGTCCGTCGACCGTCGTGCCAGGTGGGGTGATCCGGTCGGCGAGGGCTTCGCCAGGATCTCGCTAGGTATAGAAGACACCGACGATTTGATCGCCGATATCGAGCAGGCATTGGGGTAAAAGCCCAGGCCGTGACGCTGCGGGATGCAGGTTGGCGCTTGGGCGGTAGCCTCTCTAGGTTGTGACTGCCCGCAACGAACCCGGCTTAGCCGGTCGCGTCCGTGTCGCCGTCGTCTACGGCGGACGCAGCTCCGAGCACGCGATTTCGTGCGTTTCCGCAGGCAGCATCCTCCGCAACCTCGATCCGGAGCGGTTTGAGGTGGTCGCGGTCGGCATCACCCCGGGTGGGGCATGGATGCTCACCGATGCCCGGCCGGACACCCTGGCGATCACCGACGGCAAGCTGCCTGAGGTGACCGGATCGTCGGGCACAGAGCTGGCCTTGCCCGCCGACCCTGGCCGCAGCGGCGAACTGCTGTCGCTCGGGCAAGGGGCAGGGGAGCTGCTGACCGCGGTCGACGTCGTCTTTCCGGTGCTTCATGGTCCCTATGGGGAGGACGGCACCATCCAGGGTCTGCTCGAACTGGCCGGCGTGCCGTACGTCGGGGCGGGCGTGCTGGCCAGTGCGACCGGTATGGACAAGGAGTTCACCAAGAAGCTGCTCGTCGCCGAGGGCCTGCCGATCGGCGACCACGTCGTGGTGCGGCCGAATCAGGACACGGTGGACCTCGAGGACCGCGAGCGCCTGGGCCTGCCGGTGTTCGTCAAACCCGCCCGCGGCGGATCCTCGATCGGCGTGAGCCGGGTGACGGCCTGGGATCAGCTTCCCGAGGCGATCGCCCAGGCTCGCCGTCATGATCCGAAGGTGATCGTCGAGGCGGCGGTGCCCGGACGCGAATTAGAGTGTGGCGTCCTGGAATTCCCCGACGGCCGGGTCGAAGCCAGCACCGTCGGCGAAATCCGGGTGGCTGGTGTGCGGGGTAACGAGGACGCGTTCTACGACTTCTCCACCAAGTATCTGGAGGACGCCGCCGAACTCGATGTGCCCGCCAAGATCGACGATGATGTCGCGGATACGGTGCGCCAGTTGGCCATTCGTGCGTTCCGTGCGATCGACTGTCAGGGCCTTGCCCGCGTCGACTTCTTCCTCACGGAGAACGGACCGGTCGTCAACGAGATCAACACGATGCCGGGCTTCACCACCATCTCGATGTATCCGCGGATGTGGGCGGCCAGCGGCATGGATTACCCGACGTTGTTGGCCACCATGGTGGAAACCGCGCTGAAGCGCGGCACGGGCCTGCGCTGATTGAACGTTCGTCGGGTGGCTGTCAACGCGCCGGGGCCGGGTCAATCGCCTTGGCGGGCAACGCTTTCGCGAGCACTTCGGAGATCTCCTGGATGGGTGTCGGCCCCGATCCCGGCGGGGACGTCAGCGCCACATACACCGCCCTGTCGACGGTGAACCACGTGCTGCGCTCCTCATCCGCTACGCGGAACCATTGAACGGTGTCGACGACTTGAACCGGGGCCCCCACGACGAACTCGGCGGGCCGGTCCACCCCGCACCGCAGAACGACGGGTTCGGTGTCGGCGCCTGCCTGCCACACTGCCGCGCCTGCGGGGGCGGGTTGGGCGACGGGTGCGCGACGGTAGTCACCGAGTTGTTCGGGCAGCGCGTCCAAAAGTGTGCGGCATTCCGTGCTGTCGGCCTTCGGTGCCGGGGCCGAGGCGATCACGACCGGTTGCTGACCGGGTGGACTCTGCCGCAGTACCGCGACAACCAGGACGGCGATGATGGCCCCGACCGCCACCACGATCGCCGCGATCAGTACTGCCCGCGGCGGGCCGTCGCTGGTCTCGGAATCCACAGCCAAACTCTAAGGCCGCGCTCCGTTCGCGATCGGGCAGGTCAGCGTGCGAGTGATGCCGGTGACCTGCTGCACGCTGGCGACGACGTTGGCCTGAAGCTCGTCGAAGGTGTCCGCCCCGATGCGCACCACCACGTCATAGGGGCCGGTCACATACTCCGACGACAACACGCCTGGAAGGGCGGCGAGCTGCTTGGCGATGACCTCGGCGCGGCCCACCTCGGTCTGGATCAGCATGAAAGCCTCGACCACCCGCTATACCCTCCCTCGCGCTGCATAGACTCCACGCCGCAGGGACCAAACGTACCGCAGCCCACGGGAGGTGACATGGCGAGCGACGAGTCCGCCGAGACCCTCACGGGCGTTGGCGAGTTCGCCGTGATCGACCGGCTGGTGGCAGGCCGCGACCAACCGGCGTCGGTTTCGGTGGGACCCGGTGACGACGCCGCGGTCGTGTTTGCCCCTGACACCAGGACGGTGGTGTCCACCGACATGCTTGTCGAAGGCCGGCATTTCCGTCTGGACTGGTCCACGCCCCATGACATCGGCCGCAAGGCCATCGCGCAGAACGCCGCCGACATCGAGGCAATGGGTGCCAGCGCGACAGCTTTCGTGGTCGCGTTCGGTGCGCCTCCTGACACCGCGACGGCTCGCGCGGTGGAGCTGGCCGACGGCTTGTGGCACGAGGCGCGGCTGTTCGGCGCAGCCATCGTCGGAGGCGACCTGGTGAGCGCCCCGCAATGGGTGATCTCCGTGACCGTGCTTGGCGATCTCGACGGTCGTGATCCGGTGCTTCGCAGCGGCGCCCGGCCCGGCGACACCGTGGCCGTCGCCGGTGACCTTGGTCGCTCTGCGGCAGGATATGCGTTGTGGCACAGCGGTATTCGCCAGTTCGACGAGCTACGACGTCGGCACCTGGTGCCCGAACCTCCGTACGGCCAAGGTAGGGTGGCCGCCGATGCCGGCGCAACCTCGATGACCGACGTCTCCGACGGACTGCTGGCCGACCTCGGCCATATCGCGCAGGCCTCGGGTGTCGGCGTCGACGTGTCCACCGCCGGACTTGCCGCGGATGCCGAAGCTGTTTCCGGCGCGGCGGGCGCGGTCCGCGCCGACGCGTTGGCCTGGGTGCTCGCCGGCGGTGAGGACCATGCGCTGGTGGCGACGTTTCCCGGTTCGGCACCGGAGGGTTGGCGGGTGATCGGCAGGGTGCTCGACGGCCCGCCCCGAGTGGTGGTTGACGGCGATAAATGGGAGGGAAACGCGGGTTGGGAGTCGTTCTGACCAAGCGCGCACGCTAGGTTGGCTTTTCGTGACCGCTCGTCCGTTGAATGAAATAGTCGAAGAAGGCTGGGCCCGCGCGCTGGAACCCGTCGCCCCCCAGGTCGCTCAGATGGGCGAGTTCCTCCGCGCCGAACTGGCGGCGGGCCATCAATATCTGCCTGCCGGCCCGAATGTCTTGCGCGCCTTCACATTCCCGTTCGAGAGCGTTCGCGTCCTCATCGTCGGCCAGGATCCGTATCCGACGCCTGGTCATGCGGTGGGGCTGAGCTTCTCGGTCGCCGCCAACGTGCGGCCGCTGCCCCGCAGCCTGGACAACATCTTCACCGAATACGGCAAGGACTTGGGCTACCCCATGCCGGCCAACGGCGACCTGAGCCCGTGGGCGCAGCGGGGGGTGATGCTGCTGAACAGGGTGCTGACCGTGCGTCCCGGAAACCCCGCATCGCATCGGGGCAAGGGCTGGGAGGCAGTGACCGAATGTGCAATCCGCGCCCTGGTGGCGCGCGAGCAACCGCTGGTTGCGGTGTTGTGGGGCCGTGACGCGTCGACGCTCAAACCGATGTTGACCGGCAATGACTGCGTGGCGATCGAATCTCCGCATCCCTCACCGCTGTCGGCCTCACGCGGATTCTTCGGCTCGCGCCCGTTCAGCCGCGCGAACGAACTGTTGGAGAAGATGGGGGCGGACCCCATCGACTGGCGGCTGCCCTAGCCACGCGGTACTTCCGCGAAATCGACGTTTTGCAGGCAACTACTCGAAGTTTCACTGCGAAACGTCGATTTGGGCGCAGTCGAGATCAAGGCACCGGGATCGGCGGCGGTGCCGGGATCGCCGGCGGCGACGGTATCGCGGGCGGTGAGGGGATCGCGGGCGGTGACGGGATATCAGGCACCGGGACGGTGATCGAGCCATCCCCACCGGGCTCCGTCGTCGTCGGCAGCTCCGGTGAGACCGTCACCGACGTCGGCGATGTCGTGGTCGTCGCCTCAGTGGTGGTGGTCGTCGTCGTCGTGGTGGTCGTCGCATCCGTGCCGGAGTCGTCGCCGCCACATCCGGTCGCCAGCGAACCCGCCGCGACTCCGGCGGCCAACGCGAACAGAGCAGAATCCGGGAAAACGCGGCGGATAATCATGAGGGCGGAGTTACCCGCCGATCAGGCAGCTAAACGCTAGCCGCGCTGTCTGGTCTTCGCGCGAGCGCTCATCCGCGCGCGACCTTGCCCGCCTTGATGCACGACGTGCACACATTGACGCGCTTCTTGTTGCCGCCGGGATGGCTCACGGCGCGCACTGTCTGAATATTGGGGTCCCACCGACGGCTGGTCCGGCGATGGGAGTGCGACACCGACTTGCCAAAGCCGGGGCCTTTCCCGCAGATCTCGCAGACGGCAGCCATATGACGAACTCCTCGGATCAGTACTGGGGGTCTGGGTATTGGCCGCACCGGCCGCGGGCCGACCCGACAACCTGACCAGGATACCGGCAGCGGAAGGTATCGCCAAAATGCGCTCCACCGGGTCGACATTGTCATCAGTGATGTCGCCACCACTGACTAGGCTGACGCCCACGGCGGCTTAGCGGTTGGAGGTGGGATGTCGGCTCGGCGCCTCGATGCCTCCGCCTTGCGGGACTGGGCACACACCGCAGTCGGCGACCTGATTTCCCACACCGACGAGATCAATCGGCTCAACGTTTTCCCAGTGGCTGATGCTGACACCGGCACAAACATGCTGTTCACGATGCGTTCGGCGTGGGCTCAGGCCGAAGCGCAATCCGCGACCGACGACGTTGTCCAGGTGGCTGCCGCGCTGGCCGACGGCTCGTTGCGCGGCGCCCGCGGCAATTCCGGCGTCATCCTTTCGCAGATTCTGCGCGGCCTTGCCGATGTCACCGCGGCCGCGGCGGCAGACCGGGGCGGGGCATTGGCCGAGATCAACGGACCGATCTTCGCAGCCGCACTGCGCCACGCGGTGGGCCTGGTGGTGGCGTCGATGGGTGAAGCGGTGCCCGGCACGATCGTCTCGGTGTTGCAGGACGCGGCGGGGGCCGCCGAACACGCCGCCGCCGACGGCGCGGAGCTGGCCGACGTGGTTTTCGCCGCCGCTGACGCCGCGGTGATCGCGCTGGACAAAACCACCGAACAGCTCGACGTGCTGGCCGACAACGGCGTGGTGGACGCCGGCGGCCGGGGTCTGCTGGTACTGCTGGACGCGATGAGCACGACCTTGGGTAAGCACGCCCCACTCCGGCACGAATACCTGCCGTCGCCGCCGCAGGTCGAGGCCGCACCCAGCGCATTCGCGGCGCCGCTGTTCGAGGTGATGTACCTGCTCAGCGGGTGTGACCCGGCCGGCGTCGAGAAGCTGCGCCAACGCCTGGACCAGCTGGGCGAATCGGTGGCCATCGCGGCCTCGGCCGACGGCGCGGGCCACTATTCGGTACACGTACACGCCGACGACGCCGGCGGCGCTGTGGAGGCGGCGCTGGCGGTCGGCACGCCAAGCCGCATCCAGATCACGTCGCTCACCGGGGCCGCAGGCGCGCGCCCGCCGGGCGGATGGAGCCGCGAGCGGGCGGTGCTCGCGGTCGTCGACGGCGACGGCGCTGAAGAACTGTTCGCGGGTGAGGGCGCACACGTGTTGCGGCCGGAGGTCGGCTCGCCGGTCAACGCCAAACATCTCCTGCATGCCCTCGTCAACGCCGGCGCCGCGCAGATCATGGTGCTGCCCAACGGCTACGTGGCCGCCGAGGAGCTGGTCGCGGGATGCACGGCCGCCATCGGTTGGGGCATCGACGTGGTGCCCGTGCCCGCAGGGTCCATGGTGCAGGGCCTCGCCGCTCTCGCCGTCCATGACGCAGACCGGCAAGCCGTCGACGATGGTTACACCATGGCTCGTGCCGCTGCCGCAGCCCGGCACGGCTCAGTGCGGGTCGCCACCGAGGAGGCGCTGACCTGGGCAGGCACCTGCAAGCCCGGGGATGGGTTGGGCATTGCAGGCGACGAGGTCCTCATCGTCGGCGGCGACGTCACCGCTGCGGCCGCCGGTCTTATCGACCTGCTGCTGGCCGCAGGCGGGGAACTGGTCACCGTGCTCACCGGCGCGGGCGTCGACCCCGGCGTCGGCGAGGCGCTGCAGGACCATGTCCATCGCCAGCACCTCGGCGCCGAGCTGGTGACCTATCACACCGACCACCGCGGCGACGCGCTGCTGATCGGGGTCGAGTAGCCGTGGCCGTGCTGACCGACCGGCTGGACTACGTGCTCGGCAAGAAAGCCGCGGACCCGCTCGAACAGCACTTCGGCATCCGCACCGTCAACGACCTACTTCGGAATTACCCGCGCAAGTACAGCGATGGCATGACCGTGCTTGGCGAAGGAGAGGAACTCGAAGAAGGCGAGCACGTCACGTTCGTCGACGTCATCACGAAGGTGGAGGTCAGGTGGACCAACCGCTCGCCGAAGCGCGAGTACATGGTCGTCACACTCGGCCACCGCAAGCCGAAAGTGACGGCGACGTTCTTCAACGTCAAGTTCCTGAAGAATTCGTTGACCGAAGGCTTGCGGGTAATGCTGTCCGGAGAGGTCGGGTACTTCAAAGGCACGCTGCAGCTGACCCATCCGGCGTTCCTCATTCTGCATGCAAGCGGCAAGGTCACAGGAACCAAGTCGCTCAAGACAATCGCCTCCGCTTCGGGCGGCACAGGCGACGAGTTGCTGTCGGCGTTCGAGCGCGAGTTCTTCCCTATCTACAGCGCCAACAAGAAGGTGCAAACCTGGGAGATCTACGCATGTGTGCGCCAGGTCTTGGACGTGCTCGACCCGATCGATGAGCCACTGCCGGAATCCTTTCTGCGGCAACATAATCTGATCACAGAAGACGAGGCGCTGCGGGCGATACACATGGCCGAAAAGACGGCCGATCGCGAACGCGCCCAGGCCCGGCTCACGTATGACGAGGCGACCGGCCTGCAATGGGCGCTGGTCGGGCGGCGGTACGGCGAACTGAGCGAATCGGGGCCACCGGCGCCGCTCGCCGACGACGGCCTCGCGGCAGCCATGCGCAAGCAGATGCCGTTCGAATTGACCGGCGGCCAAAAGGAAGTACTGAACGTGTTGACGTCCGAGTTGGCCGCCACCAGGCCGATGAACCGGATGCTGCAGGGCGAAGTGGGATCGGGCAAGACCATCGTCTCCGTGCTGGCGATGCTGCAGATGATCGACGCCGGCTATCAGTGCGCATTGTTGGCGCCGACGGAAGTCCTTGCCGCCCAGCATGCCCGGTCGATCCGGGATGTCCTTGGGCCGCTGGCGATGGCAGGTCAGTTGGGCGGCGCCGAGCGCTCGACGCGCGTCGCACTGCTGACCGGGTCGATGTCGGCCCCGCAGAAGCGGGAGGTACGCGACGAGGTCGCAAGCGGCGATGCAGGCATCGTCATCGGGACGCACGCGTTGCTCCAGGAGGCCGTCGAGTTCAAGAGACTGGGCATGGTCGTCGTCGACGAACAGCACCGGTTCGGCGTCGAACAACGAGATCGATTGCGCGCCAAGGCTCCTGACGGTTTGACGCCCCATCTGCTGGTGATGACCGCTACGCCCATCCCTCGCACTGTTGCTCTTACGGTCTACGGCGACCTTGAGACGTCGACACTGCGCGAGCTGCCGAGGGGCCGTCAACCCATAACAACCAACACCATCTTCGTGACCCAGAAACCGACGTGGCTCGACCGCGCGTGGGAGCGCGTCGTCGAAGAGGTGCACGCGGGCCGCCAAGCCTACGTCGTCGCGTCGCGCATCGACGAGAACGACAAACCCGGCAAGGACGATGGCGGGCCGCCCGCCACCACCGTGGTCGAGCTGTTCGGGCGACTCAAGCAAGGCTCATTATCGCGGATAAGGCTCGGGCTCATGCACGGCCGGCTGCCCAGCGACGAGAAGGACGCGGTGATGGCGGCGTTTCGGGCGGGGGAGATCGATGTCCTGGTGTGCACCACGGTCATTGAGGTCGGCGTCGATGTCCCGAATGCGACGGTGATGGTCGTGATGGACGCCGACCGGTTCGGCATCAGCCAGTTGCACCAGCTGCGTGGTCGCATCGGCCGTGGCGAGCACCCCAGCCTGTGCCTGCTCGCCACGAAGTTGCCGGAGGGGTCCAAGGCAGGGGAGCGGCTGAAGGCGGTCGCGGGCACCCTCGATGGGTTCAAGCTCGCCGACCTCGATCTGAAGGAGCGCAAAGAGGGAGATGTGTTGGGGCTCAGCCAATCCGGCCGCCCGATAACACTGAGGTTCTTGTCGCTGTCCGAGCACCTCGACATCATCTTGGCGGCTCGTGAGTTCTGCGAATCACGCCACGAGAAGAAGC
Source organism: Mycobacterium sp. (assembly GCF_035697385.1). GTDB lineage: Bacteria > Actinomycetota > Actinomycetes > Mycobacteriales > Mycobacteriaceae > Mycobacterium. The sequence goes on from NZ_DASSCY010000007.1 coordinate 25,323, forward strand.
CCGACCATCCCGGAATGGCGCTGCTGGCCGCACAGTTCACCGATACTGACCGCGTCGAATACCTGGACAAGGCATGAGCCGCAGCCGGTTGCTGTGGCTGACGGTCGCGGTGGCGCTCGCGGTGATCGTCGCGTACCAGGTCGTCGCGTCGGCGGGTGATCGCGCGTCGCAGTTCATCGCAGGCGCCGAAATGCCCACCGTCGCGCCC
>NZ_DASSCY010000008.1:0-4824 GCF_035697385.1 Mycobacterium sp.
ACCGGCCACTACAGGAACATCTCGATCCACACGGCCGGCAATCGGATCGGCAACGCCCGAGGCATGAAGGCCGATGTGCGAATCGATGATGTCCGGCTGGATGGCGATGCCGACGCCATCGGCACCGTGGGAGCTTTAGACGCCGTGATCACTTGGTCTGCCGACGGCATGAGGCAGAGCATCCAGGAAGCGATCTCGCCGTTGCGTGGCTTGGTCACCGCGGTCCAGACCAACCCGGACGACGGCACCATCAAGCTGCGGGGCAACCTGGGCAGTGTCACCACCAGTCCGCAGGTTATAGACGGACGAGTGGCGCTGCAGGTGGTCGATGTCACCGGGCTGGGTTTGTTGCTGCCCAGCGACACGGTGCAGTCGGCGCTAGACGAGTTCACCACCCGTCTCACCGAGAATTACCCGCTCGATATCCATGCCGACAGCGTGCAGATCACCTATGACGGTGTGACAGCGCATTATTCGGCCCGCGACACACCGATCCCGCAGGGCAACGAAAGCGACCGGGGCAGCCAAGGGAACAAGAACAACCAGGACCCCTGCTTCGCGCGCCTATAGGCCGGCGAGCAATGGCGCGGCCGGGCGAATGCGGCGAGCGCCTACGCGACTACAAAGTTGCTAGCTCGCACAACTTAGGTGGGACCCCGAAGTGATGACGTGATTTAGAACCTTCACGATCCCGATCAATCGGGCAATAATATGCGCCAATCCTTGGGATGCCGGACGCCCGAGACCCAAACACCGAGCCGGGTCCCATCGCTGTGGGCAGGAGACCGGCGTCGTCGAGGAGATGGTCATGATCGCTCGGATGTGGCGAGGCTGGGTTCGGACCGAGCAGGCGAACGCCTACGTCGCGTACATCAACGGCACAGGTTTGCGTGAGTACGCGGCGACGCCGGGCAACCTTGGCTGCCAGATGTGGACGAAAGACCTGGGAGATGGTCGAACGGAAGTCCTTACGGTCAGTTGGTGGGAGTCCCGGGCTGCCATCATCGGGTTCGCGGGATCCGATATCGAGGCCGCCGTGTTCTACCCCGAGGATGACGAATACCTCGTGGATCGCGAGACCACGGTCTCCCATTTCGAGGTTGCGGCCGCCCAGGCCGGGTGATGTCCCTCCGGCGCGGACTGCAGACAAGACAATGGCCGCCTCACTTGCGCAAGGCGGCCATCGTTTCTAGCACTACTTCCACCACTTCCAGGGCTTGTCCCAGTGTCCCGGCGGAGGCACGAACGGGAGCTGGCCGATATGCCCAGGTGACGGGACAAACTGACCAGGCCCAGGTGGCTCCCACCACCACCAATCGTCATCAGCACTCGCCTGACCAGCACCAATACCTATCGATCCGAAGGCGAGCGCCCCGGCGACAACTGCTCCGGCTGCGATCTTCTTCATGTTCATCGTGAACTCCTTCTTCAGCTGGCTGCCTCGCCGCTGCCAAGAAAGGCGGCTTGCCACGCAATGGCGATAACGGCAAGGCGCTCACGACTCTTCGCAATAGGTTTATCGTCCCACCGGCGGCGCCTGTTATCCACCGAGTTAGCCACCGAGCTGAATCAGCACCTTGCTGCTGCCGCTATTGCGGTCGGCCGCTACCGCAATCGCTTCCGCTGCTTCGTTTATCGGATAGCGATGAGTGATCAATGGACACACATCCAGCCCGTTCGCCATCGCCGCGACGGCGTCGGTGATCTCGTCGACGAACCGGTACGACCCGATCCAGGTGATCTCCCGCGTCACCAGGTCTCCCAGGTTCGCGGGCACCGCCTTGCCCGGCAGGTTCCCGACCTGCACCACCGCGCCGCCTCGCGCGACGGCGCGCAGCACCGCCCCTAGCGCCGGCGGCGCTCCCGACGCCTCGAACGCCAGCCCGACATCCGATGGGAGTTCCTCGCCCGCACCCACGTTGACCACAGCGTCGGCGCCCATCGCCTTCGCAATCGACAGCGGAGCGTCGGCCACGTCCGCCGCCACCACGCTCGCGGCTCCGGCGTACTTCGCCGCGGCCACCACCAATGATCCGATGGGCCCCGCCCCATTCACCAAGACCTCGCGGCCGCGCACATCGCCCGCTCGGTTGACCGCGTGCATCGCCACCGCAAGCGGTTCCGCAAGAGCACCCCACTCAGTTTCGACGCCGTCGGGAAGCGCCCGAACCTGTTCGGCCCGAACGACTCTCATCTCAGAGAAGCCGCCGTCCGTATGAGGATCGAATGCGGCAGACCCGAAGTATCCGCCCGCTGCTGTCGCCGGATGAATCGTTACGCGCTGCCCCGCAGAGAAGCCACTGACTCCTGCGCCGACACCCGCAATGTGTCCCGCCACTTCGTGTCCGAGCACCAATGGATGCTTGAGCACCGCCGTTCCGGAGGCTCCGTTGCGCCAGTACGAGATGTCGGATCCGCAAATACCGCCCCACTCCATCGCGACGAGAACCTCCCCTTCCCGGGGCACCGGGTCGGGGAGGTCGTCGACCCGAAGGTCGTTGGCACCGTGCACCACAACGGCTTTCACAGCGCATCCTCGAGCTGTACGAGATCGCGACCACGGGTCTCCGGCGCGAGTACCGCCGAGACCAAGGTAATCAGCGAGTACACAACCAGCATTGCCGCGATCGGCCACCAGCTTCCGGTCGCGGCCGTCAAGCCGGCAGCGACGACGGGACCGATTGCGGTGGCAAGGATTCCACCGATCTCCTTGGAGAGCGCGAGCTGGGTGAACCGGGTGCGCGAACCGAACAGTTCTGCCATCGTCACGCTCTCCAGCGAAAACAGGCCCAGCACACCGATGTTGAGCGCAATCATCATCGACAGCACCATCACGACGTTGCTGCCGCTTGTCACACCAAGCATGAGTGGGAACGCCAGCAGTGCGGTCAACGTGGTGAGCACGATGTAGATCGGTCGACGTCCGTACTTGTCGCCGAGCCAACCCACGATCGGGATAGTGGCGAAGCCGACAAGAGAGCCGTACATGATCGCGCTAGTGGCCGCAGACTTGTTCATCATCAACGTCGACGCGATGTATCCGACCAGGAACGTCTGCACCAGGCCCGAATTGCCCGCCTGGCCGAACCGCAAGCCCAGCGCGACGAGGAAGGCCTTACCCTTGCGCTGGCGCAACCCGGCTTCCAGAACACTCTCGTGTTTAGCGGCGGCCGCGGCTTCCAGTTCGTCACGCGAAAGCGCCACGCCGTCCACGACGTCGGGACGCTCTTCGAAAACGGGGCTTTCCTTGAGGTTCAGTCGCAGCCACACCGCGAACAGCATCAGCACGAAGCTCAGCAGGAACGGAATGCGCCAGCCCCAGCTCAGCAGTTGCTCGTCACTGAGCACCGCGAGCAGCAGCGCCCAAATTCCCGAAGCGGCCAGCGTGCCCGAGTTTGTGCCGAGACACACGAGCGACGCGATGAGGCCACGTCGTTTCTGTGGTGCGTACTCGGCCAGCATGGTCGTCGCCCCAGCGATCTCCGCGCCCGCGCCGAAGCCCTGGATCAGCCGCAGAGCCACGAGCAGGATTGGTGCGTAGATGCCGATCATCGCGTAGGTGGGCAGCACACCGATCAACGTCGTGGAGGCGCCCATCAGCGCGATGGTGATGAAAAGGACCTTCTTACGACCGATCCGGTCGCCCATGCGTCCGAAGAAGATCGCGCCTGCCAACCGCGCGACATAACCGACGCCGTACGTGGCCATCGCCGCGATCAGGCCGATCGCCGGGCTGACGTCCGGGAAGAAGATCTTGTTGAAGACGATGGCGGCGGCCAGCGAGTACAGCTGGAAGTCCATGAACTCCATCGCGGTTCCGAGCCACCCGGACACCGCGGCCTTGGTCAGATCGCTGGTCGTACGCGGTGCGGCGCCGGATGGCGGCGCCTCGAGGTTGTGGGTCATCGCTGTTCCTTGCTCGTGGGAAGTATCGATGTGAGCCGGTTCACTTACATACAAGCTCTGAGAGCCAGCTCTTGTCAACACTTGATTTCGACAAGGCCACCCTCATCGGGCGGTACGGCGATGGGATTTACTGCCAGACGGCGACAACGCGGCGCGTTGGCCGGCTGGCGGTGCCGTCGGCGAACAGCTCGGGCGAGCGCTCGCGGATCTTCCCGATGTCGGTGAAGACCTTGCGCAGGTGGCTGCGCAGCGCCGTAGCGGCTTTGTCGCTGTCGCGGGCGTCCACCGCGTCGACTACGGCCTCGTGCTCATCGGTCAACGCCTGGATCGAACTCTCGCCCATCATGCCCAGGCGCCGGGCCCGATCCAGATGAGCCTTGGCCGCCACCACCGTGCGCCAGGCATTTCCATGGCCGCCGGCCGCCAGCAGCATCCGGTGGAACTGCTCGTCGAGCTCGAAGAATGTGTTCACGTCGGTGGTTTCGCGCTGGACGGCGATCAATTCACGCAGCTCGGTGATCGCGGCGCCGTCGGCCTGCTCCACCGCCGTCGGGATATTGGCGAGTTCTATCGCCTCGCGCACAAACTGCGCGTCAGCCACCCGCTCGGGATCGATCCTGGCCACGAAGGAACCAAGCTTGGGAAAGATCTGCACCAGCCCCTCGTCGGCGAGCAGAATCAGGCTCTCGCGAACCGGAGTCCTGCTGACCGAGAGCTGAGCGGCCAGTTCGTTCTCCGACAAGGAAGCGCCAGGCGCCAGGTCCAGGGTCACGATGCGTCGCCGCAGCTCGGCGTACACGCGTTCCCGGTTCGAACCCTGCGGCGGCGTCGTCATGGCGACAGTTTATTGGAATACCTCGGCTGTTGACAGACATTGCTCGGTAGAGCTTGTATGTAAGCATGAAGATCGTCGGCGCG
>NZ_DASSCY010000009.1:0-75537 GCF_035697385.1 Mycobacterium sp.
GACGTAATCGGCTTCGACCAGAGTCCGCGAATGGCCGAACTGTGCAGGCAGCGCGTGCCCTCAGGCCGGTTTCGGGCGCACGATCTCGCCGATCCGCTCGACTGGCTGCCCGACGGGTCTGTGGACCTCGTGCTGTTCGCCCTTGCGTTGGAGTACGTCGACGACAGGGCGCGCGCGCTGCGGGAGCTTCGGCGCGTGCTTCGTCCTGACGGGGCGCTGGTGCTGTCGCGACAGCATCCCACCGGTGACTGGCTGCGACACGGCGGGAACTACTTCGATGTACGGGTCATCGACGAGGTGTGGAGTCGGGGCTGGCGGGTCCGATACTGGCTGGCCCCACTCGAGCAGACCTGCGAGGAATTGCACGAAGCCGGCTTCCTCATCGAGCGCCTGATCGAGCCGCGTCCGACCCCTGCGGCTGCCGAGATCGACCAGGACCGGTACGAGCGCTTGCATCGCGAGCCCACCGGTTTTCTGGCGATCAGGGCGGTGCGCGATCCGCGACGCCGCTAGCGACATCCCGTGACGAGTGCGCTGACGTAGAGGTTCGCGGGAATGGCCGAGAAGTCGGCTCGACGCCCACCGTTATCGGCACGACCCAACCGAGTGTGCGCTCATCGCGTCGAGTGTGCATGCAGCGTCGAGATCTTCGCAAAATTCCGCAGCAAGCGCACACTCGGCACAGCCATCGCACACTCGGCGCAGGCATTGCCCCACGCCCCTAGCTGACGCTCGCCAGCGCGAACGGCAGCACGTCGACCGCCCCGGCGCCGCGCACCACACGTGCCGCCATGGTCAGCGTCCATCCGGTATCGGTGACGTCGTCGACCAGCAGCACCGGACCGCCAGCGGCACTGATCACCGCAGGATCCGGCGCTTCCCACGAATCATGTAGCGCAGCAACGCGATACGCGGAGTTCGCGGCGGCAACCGGGCGATGCTCAGGCGAATACCTCAGCGTTCCCAGATTGGTCAGACGACCCAGTTGCGCGAACCGGTCCACCAGCGAACCGATCAACATCGGATGGCGTGCGGAGTCCAGGCCCATCACCGCGGTAGGCCGGGTCTCCCAGGTCCAGGCCGCGAGCACCTGCACGGCGGCGCGCACCACCTCGTCCGGCACCTCCTGATCGGGATCGTCGATCAGGCGCCGCAATCGGGCGCCCCAGCCCAAGTCCGTCAGCCGCCCGATGACCCGCCCCGCTGACGGGCCGTCACCGATGCGGCCGCTGAGGTTCAGGCCGAGCTTGGCCAGGCCCGACGGCCACTGCTTGCGCGGCGTGATCTCGACGCCGGGGCGCATCAACCGCTGCCGGGTGGTCTCCACCGCCGCCACGTCGATGTCAGCGCGGAGATGAGGCCCTGCGCAGTTGTCGCAGCGGCCGCAGCGGTCCCCGTCGCGTAGTTCGGGGTCGTCAAGTTGGCTGCGCAGGAACACCATCCGGCATCCGTCTGTGTCGAGATAGTCCAGCATGGCCTGCTGCTCGCGCTTGCGCGCCTCGTCGAGCTTTCGATACCTCTCCTCGTCGTAGCTCCACGGTTCGCCGGTGCTGACCCATCCGCCCTTGACGCGTCGGACCGCGCCGTCGACATCGAGCACCTTCAGGACCATCTCCAGCCGGGTCCGTCCGAGATCCACCAGCGGTTCCAGCGCGGGTGTCGATTGCGGGCGGTCGGGCTCGAGTGCACGGATGACGTTGCGCACCATGGCTTCCGAGGGGAACGCCACGGACGCGAAGTAGCGCCAGACGTCGGTGTCCTCGCGCCCTGGCAGGAGGATGACTTCGGCGCTGTCGGTCGACCGGCCCGCACGGCCCACCTGTTGGTAATACGCGATGGGCGAGGACGGCGCCCCGAGGTGGACGACGAATCCGAGGTCGGGTTTGTCGAATCCCATGCCCAGCGCCGATGTTGCGACCAGGGCCTTGACCTTGTTGTCGAGCAGATCGGCCTCGAGTTGTTCGCGTTCGGCGGCTTCGGTGGAGCCGGCATAGGCGGCGACGGCGTGGCCCTGCTCGCGCAGCATGGCCGCGATGTCGTGCGCTTGCGCGACGGTGAGCGTGTAAACGATCCCCGAGCCCGGCAGCGAATTCAGTTGCGCGGCAATCCATGCCGCCCGCTGTGCTGGACTGTCGGTCTTCACCACCGAGAGTCGCAGCGATTCGCGGTCAAGCCCGCCGCGCAACACCAGCGTGTCGCGGCCCCCGACACCCAACTGGCTCGCGACATCCTCGACCACTCGGTCGTTGGCGGTTGCCGTCGTCGCGAGAACCGGGATATCTGTTCCCAATTCGGCGATGAGGGTGCGTATCCGGCGGTAGTCGGGCCGAAAGTCGTGCCCCCAGTCCGAAACACAGTGCGCTTCGTCGACGACGACCAGTCCGGCGTCACCGGCCAGCGCCGGCAGCACATTGTCGCGAAAGTCGGGGTTGTTCAGGCGTTCTGGGCTGACGAGAAGTACATCGAGTTCACCGGTCTTGACCCGGCGGTGGATCTCTTCCCAGTCTGCGATGTTGCTCGAGTTGATGGTGGCTGCTTGAACCCCGGCACGCTCGGCGGCGGCGACCTGGTTGCGCATCAGGGCCAGCAGCGGCGAGACGATCACGGTCGGTCCGCTACCGGCGGCCCGCAGAAGCTTGGCGGCGATGAAGTACACGGCTGACTTTCCCCAGCCGGTGCGCTGTACGACGAGAGCCTGGCGATGGTGGACCACCAGCGCCTCGATGGCGGTCCACTGGTCGTCGCGAAGCGTCGCCTGTGGGCCCGCTAGCTGTTCGAGAATTGCCTGGGCCTGCTCGCGACTCGCCATGTGCCCATCGTGCCCGCACCCTCCGACTAGTACGCGTAGGTGTTGGCGGGTTTGTCGATGCGCTTGACGCTCGTCACCGCCAGGGTGGGGATGAAGTTCGTCGCAGGCGTTGATGTCCCAGGTGTCACGGTGCCCTCCACCTGCAACCAGGTGTCCTCCGGGTAGCCGGCCGCGACCCCGAGCGCCGGACCGGACAAGTGGATCCGCGCCAGTTGTGCGTCGGCGGCGCAGCAGACGATGACCACCCGAGCCAGGTCGGTGCTGTCGGGATACTTCAGCGTGAAGCCGGTCATGGTGATCAGTCGGCCGTCGAGGCTGCCGGTGGAATCGGTGGCGGCCCGCATCAGCACATCGGGTAGCGAAACGGTTGGCGCGCGGCCGGCAGGCAGCGGCGGGAACGGCCGGCGTTGCGGTTCGGTCGACGCCACCGCTTCCGGAGTGGCGCCGTTGGCGCCCAACGGCGGCGGCACGACGAACGTGGTGAGCACGATGGGCACCAACAGCACCCACACCAGCCAGGGGCGATGCCGGTGACCGTCATCGCCATCGGCCCCGTCGACGCCATCGCGCAGATCGCGCACAATGGCCGCCACCGCGAGCGCGATCAGCACTACGGCGGCCGCGATCAGCCACGGCAGCAGCGACGGTTTGACGTAGTGCAGGTAGGAGCCCTTCACCGCCATCACCACGATGCTCAACCCGACGAGCAGCAGCAGGGCGTTCTGGGTTCCGCGGCTCATCGCGCACCACCAAGCACGACGAGGCCGACGACGGTCGCGACCGCGGTGGCGACCACGAACGTCGCGGGCCCGAAGCGGACGGCGAACGGACGCCCGAACAGCCCGGCCTGCATCGCTGACAGCTTCACGTCGATCGCAGGCCCGACGACGAGGAATACCAGTCGTGGCAGCAGCGGCAGCATCGTGAGGCTGGCGGCGACGAACGCGTCGGCCTCGGAGCACAGCGCAAGCACGACCGCGAATAGGGCCATGGTCAGCACACCGACGAGGAGGTTGCCGGCGAGGTGCTCGAACACCCACGCGGGGACGGCGACCCGAAGCGCCGCGGCGGCCGCAGCGCCAAGGACGAGGTAGGACCCGGCCTGCAGGAAATCGTGGCGCGCGGCCTCGGTGAAGACGCTCCAGCGCGATGCCCCTGCCTCATGCGGACGGGGCAGCTTGCGGGTGATCCATTCGGCGCGGCCCCACCGCAGCCACAGCAGCCCCATCGTCACCGCTGTGATCAACGAAGCGACACAGCGGGCCAGCACCATCGCGGGCTCACCGGGAAATGCCACGGCTGTGGCCACCAGCACGACGGGGTTGATGGCGGGCGCGGACAGCATGAACGTCAGCGCGGCCGCCCCAGATGCGCCCTCGCCGAAGAGCCGCCGCGCAACGGGCACCGAACCGCACTCGCAGCCGGGTAGGGCGGCACCGCCCACACCAGCCACCGCGACGGCCATCGCCGGACGGCGGGGCAGCCAGCGCGCGAGCCTGTCGGCCGACACGAACGCCGCGATCAAACCACTGATGACGACGCCCAGCACCAGAAAAGGCAACGCCTGCACGAACACGCCGCAAAACACCGTCGCGGCGACGGCCACCTCAGCGGTACCGGCCACGAAAGCACTCATCGCGCCGGCCGAAAGGGCCAGCGCGATGAGCGAAGCGAGCAAGACCTCCATCGAACCGATACGCCTGCGGCGCTCGGTCGGGACGGCGGTCACCGCCCCATCTTGCCGGTGTTACTTGTTAGAGGTCCGACAGCACCTCAGAAATCGGCGTCGGTGTCACCTCGATGCCACATTGATTCGCGAGGTCGACGGCCGGCTGATTGATCGCCTGCAGCTCGGACTCGATCTGCGGATTCTCGGCGAAGTACAGCTGGTAGGCCGCCTGGGCCTCTACCTGCGGCTTCGTCGCAATCTCCGACAGCGCCTCATTGGCGGCCGGGTTCGACGCGAGGTACGTGCTCGTGGACGCCGACACCGTGCTCGAGGTGTTGGCGATCCCGCTCACGGTGCAGTTGTCCGTGTCTGGGGGTTGAGGTTCGGCGTTGGCCACCGGCGCAATGATCGCTGCGGATCCAAACGCAAGCAGGCCGCCGGCGAACATGCCGTACAGGCCGCGTCGAACGGTCTTCTCGGACATCTTCATCGGATAACTCTCCTTCGGTCTGCGAAATGTGCGACAGATGCGTCGCGCCCCGAGGGCTAACCGAAGACCGGGATCGCTAAACGACGTCACCGCCGGATCGCCTCGCCGATCCGGAGCGTCGCGACTGCACAGCGGCGGTTATCGCGCCGCCAAAAAAAGTTCTTTTAGCCCAGCTAACCGCTGACGTGTCAGCGCGTCGCCGGCACCTGCCCGCTGTCTTGTTCGCGTTTGATCTCCAGCGCGATGTCGATGAGCTGGTCCTCCTGCCCACCGATGAGCTTGCGCTGGCCCGCGCGGTGCAGCAGTTGATGCGCGGGCACCCCGTAGCGCTCGGACTGGCGGATGGCGTGCTTGAGGAAGCTCGAATAGACACCGGAGTAGCCCATGATCAGCGCGTTGCGATCCAGCAGGCATTCGGCAGGCATCGCGGGCGCGACGACCTCTTCGGCCGCATCGGCAATGTCGAAGAAGTCGATACCGGTTTTGACGCCGATCTTGTCGAACACCCCGATCAGCGCCTCGACCGGTGCGTTGCCAGCACCCGCGCCGAACCGCCGGCAGGATCCGTCGATCTGCTTGGCTCCCGCACGCACGGCTTCGACGCTGTTGGCCACGCCGAGTCCGAGGTTCTCGTGGCCGTGAAAACCGACCTGCGCGTCGTCGCCGAGTTCGGCGACCAGCGCCGCGACGCGGTCGGCCACGCCCTCGAGGACCAGCGCGCCTGCCGAGTCGACGACGTAGACGCACTGACATCCCGCGTCGGCCATGATCCGGGCCTGGGCAGCCAGCTTCTCCGGCGGAATGGTGTGGCTCATCATCAGGAAACCGACCGTCTCCAGGCCGAGCTCGCGGGCCAGACCGAAGTGCTGGATGGAGACGTCGGCCTCGGTGCAGTGGGTGGCGATGCGGCAGATCGACCCGCCGTTGTTCTGCGCCTCCTTGATGTCCTCCTTGGTGCCGACCCCTGGCAGCATCAGGAACGCGATCTTGGATTCCTTGGCGGTCTCGGCAGCGAGCTTGATCAGCTCCTGCTCAGGTGTCTTGGAGAACCCGTAGTTGAAGCTCGACCCGCCCAGCCCATCACCGTGAGTGACCTCGATGACCGGCACACCGGCGGTGTCCAGTGCCGCGACGATGGCACCGACTTCCTCCTTGGTGAATTGGTGACGCTTGTGGTGGGATCCGTCGCGCAGCGACGTATCGGTCATCCGGATGTCCCACATCGGATCGAAATAGATCTCGTCGGCGCTCATTCCTCGACTCCTCCTCGCTCCGGTCCTCGCTCGTTCCTCGCTGCGATCCTCACTCGTTGTCGTCTTCGGTACTCATGCCTGACCTCCAGCTAATGCCAACGACTCTTTGGCGATCTCTTCGCCGACCTTGGTGGCCGCCGCGGTCATGATGTCCAGGTTTCCCGCATACGGCGGCAAGTAGTCGCCCGCGCCTTCTACTTCGATGAAGGTCGTGACGAGGGCTTGGCCGCCCGAGTTGACCGACGGATCGTCGAACTGAGGCTCATTGAGCAGCCGGTAGCCCGGCACATAGGTCTGCACTTCGGCCACCACATCCTTGATCGACTGCGCGATGGCATCGCGGTCGGCGTCCTCAGGGATCGCGCAGAAGATGGTGTCGCGCATGATCATTGGCGGATCAGCAGGGTTCAGGATGATGATCGCCTTGCCGCGCGTGGCGCCGCCGATTGTCGACACGCCCTTGCTGGTGGTCTTGGTGAACTCGTCGATGTTGGCCCGGGTGCCCGGCCCCGCGGACACGGACGCAACCGAAGCGACAATCTCCGCATACGGCACGTCCACGACGCGCGACACCGCGTAGACGATCGGGATGGTGGCCTGCCCACCGCAGGTGATCATGTTGACGTTCGGGGCGTCGAGGTGCTCACGCAGGTTCGCCGGCGGGATGACGGCAGGGCCCACCGCCGCGGGCGTCAGATCGATGGCGCGGATGCCGGCCTCGGCGTAGCGCGGGGCAGCGTCGCGGTGCACGTAGGCACTGGTGGCCTCGAACACCATGTCCGGCTTCTCATCCAGGCCCAGAAGCCAGTCGACGCCTTCGTGGCTGGTCTCCAGGCCAAGCTTTCGCGCGCGGGCCAAACCCTCGGACTCCGGATCGATGCCCACCATCCAACGCGGCTCCAGCCACTCCGACCGCAGCAGCTTGTACAGCAGGTCGGTGCTGATATTGCCCGACCCGACGATGGCGACAGAAGCCTTCTCCGGCATGTGTTTTCCCCTAGCTATTCGAAAGTCAGCCGGACTGAACCTAACCCGGCGAAGTCGGCGACGAAATTGCTGCCGGGCGGTGCATCTATCGCACGTGTGCACGACCCGGGCAGCACGATGTCGCCGGCCTTCAGGCGCACACCGAAGCTCTCCACTTTGCGCGCCAGCCAGGCCACCGCGGTGACCGGATTTCCGAGCACCGCATCGCTGCGGCCCTTGGCGACAACCTCGCCGTTATTCGTAAGCACCGCGTCGATATTGCGGATGTCGATGTCTTTGGGCGACACCCGCGCCTCGCCCAGCACCCAGCCTGCCGAGGAGGCATTGTCGGCGATGGTGTCGCACAGCTTGATCTTCCAGTCCTTGATGCGGGTATCGATCAGCTCGATGGACGGGGCGAACGCTGCCGTCGCCGCCAGCACGTCGTCTTCGGTGCAACCGGCCCCCGGGAGGTCGTCGGCCAGAATGAAGCCGACCTCGACCTCGACGCGTGGGTAGAGATAGTTCGCCGACTTGACTGGGCGGTCCTCGTATACCTGCATCTCGTCCAGCAGGTGCCCGTAGTCGGGTTCGTCCACGTTCATCATCTTCTGCATGGCCTCGGACGAAAGGCCAACCTTGTGTCCCACCACGCGGGCACCTTCGGCGACCCGCTGGCGGATGTTGATCAGCTGGATCTCGTAGGCATCCACGACGTCGATATCGGGATTGCCGGTGGTCAACGGGTCGATGGGGATGCGACTGCGCTCTGCCTCGGCGAGGTCGGCGGCCAGTTCGTCACGCACCTGGACACTGAGCATCTATGCGAAGTCCCCTCGTCTCTTGGACCGGGGCAGTTGTCCCCAGGCCGGCCAATTCTATAACGTGTTCTACATGACTGGTCAGGAGTACGACGTCATCGTGGTGGGAAGCGGCGCCGCCGGCATGGTCGCTGCCCTCACCGCCGCCCACCAGGGACTATCAACAGTAGTCGTCGAGAAGGCTCCGCACTATGGTGGTTCCACTGCGCGGTCAGGTGGCGGTGTGTGGATCCCGAACAACGAGGTCCTCAAGCGCGACGGCGTCACGGACACGGCCGAGGCGGCGCGCACATATCTGCACAGCATCATCGGCGACGTCGTCGAACCCGAGCGCATCGACACCTATCTCGACCGCGGCCCGGAGATGCTGTCGTTCGTGCTCAAGCACTCGCCGCTGAAGATGTGCTGGGTGCCCGGCTACTCCGACTATTACCCGGAGACTCCTGGTGGCCGGCCCGGCGGCAGGTCGATCGAGCCGAAGCCGTTCAACGCGCGCAAGCTCGGCGCCGACCTGCCCGGCCTCGAGCCGCCCTACGGCAAGGTGCCACTCAACGTCGTTGTGATGCAACAGGATTACGTGCGCCTCAACCAGCTCAAGCGCCACCCGCGCGGTGTGCTGCGGAGCCTGAAGGTCGGCGCGCGCACGATGTGGGCCAAGGCCACCGGCCAGAACCTCGTCGGTATGGGCCGGGCGCTGATCGCCCCGTTGCGCATCGGGCTGCAGAAGGCCGGGGTTCCGGTTCGCCTGAACACCGCACTGACCGACCTGTATGTCGAAGACGGTGTCGTCCGCGGCATCTACGTCCGCGAAACAGGAGCGCCCGAATCCGCTGAGCCGGAACTGATCCGGGCGCGGCGGGCCGTCATCCTCGGATCCGGCGGCTTCGAGCACAACGAGCAGATGCGAGTGAAATACCAGCGCGCCCCGATCACCACCGAATGGACCGTCGGCGCGACGGCCAACACGGGCGACGGCATCATCGCCGCCGAAAAGCTCGGCGCTGCACTGGATGTCATGGAGGACGCGTGGTGGGGACCGACGGTGCCGCTGGTCGGCTCACCGTGGTTCGCACTATCCGAGCGCAACTCCCCCGGTTCGATCATCGTGAACATGTCCGGCACGCGGTTCATGAACGAGTCGATGCCGTATGTCGAGGCGTGTCACCACATGTACGGCGGCGTGTACGGCCAGGGGCCCGGTCCCGGCGAGAACATTCCGGCCTGGCTGGTGTTCGACCAGCAGTACCGCGACCGCTACATCTTCGCGGGATTGCAGCCGGGGCAACGCATCCCGAACAAGTGGCTGGAGTCCGGCGTTATCGTGAAGGCCGACACGCTGGAGGAACTGGCAGGCAAGGCGGGGCTGCCGGTCGAAACCCTGACCGCGACGGTCGAGCGTTTCAACGGGTTCGCCCGCTCCGGTGTCGACGAGGACTTCCACCGCGGCGAGAGCGCGTATGACCGCTACTACGGCGACCCGACCAACAAGCCGAACCCGAACCTCGGCGAGATCAGCCACGGGCCGTACTTCGCCGCGAAAATGGTGCCCGGCGACCTGGGCACCAAGGGCGGAATCCGCACCGACGTCCATGGCCGCGCGCTGCGCGACGACGGTTCGGTGATCGACGGTCTCTACGCCGCCGGTAACGTCAGCGCGCCGGTGATGGGGCACACGTACCCCGGTCCCGGCGGGACGATCGGTCCGGCCATGACGTTCGGATATCTGGCGGCCCTGCACGTCGCCGGAGCCGCTCGGCCGGCGACTGGGGGCACCACCCGCTTGCGGGGGACCAACACCGGGAAGGCCTGATATGCCCATCAATCTCGATGAGGCGCTCGGCGCCGAACTGGATCCCATCGAATTCTCTTGGACCAGTACCGATATCCAGCTCTATCATCTGGGACTCGGCGCGGGTTCGGACCCGATGGATCCGCGCGAGCTGCGCTACCTGATCGACGACACCCCGCAGGTGCTGCCCACGTTCGGCAACGTGGCGGCCAGCTTCCACATGACCGAGCCGCCGACGGTGAAGTTCCCTGGCATCGACATCGAACTGTCCAAGGTTCTGCATGCCAGCGAAGCGGTGACGGTGCCAGGACCGATCCCACCCGCGGGCACCGGTCGCGCGGTCACCAAGTTCACCGACGTCTGGGACAAAGGGAAGGCAGCGGTGATCTCGTCGGAGACGACGGTGACCACTGGAGACGGCACGCTGCTGTGGACGCAGAAGCGGTCGATCTTCGCGCGCGGCGAAGGCGGCTTCGGCGGGGAGCGGGGGCCGTCGACGTCCTCTGAGCCACCGCAGCGCGCTCCTGACTTCGAGGTGGCCATCCCGGTCTCGCCGCAACAGGCACTGCTGTACCGACTGTGCGGCGACCGCAACCCACTGCACTCAGATCCGGAATTCGCTGCGGCGGCAGGGTTTCCGCGTCCCATCCTGCACGGGCTGTGCACATACGGGATGACATGCAAGGCCATGGTGGACACGTTGCTGGACGGTGACACCGCGCGGGTCGGCAGCTATGGCGCCCGCTTCGCCGGTGTGGTGTATCCCGGCGAGACGCTCAAGGCCAGCATCTGGAAAGAAGGCGACGGCTTTTCGGCCATGGTCACCGCACCCGAGCGGGACGATGCAGTCGCACTGGCTGGCGTGGAGTTCATTCCCGCCTAGCGCTTGAGGTCGCCGTACCGGCGAACGCTGATACAGCAAAGGGCGTCTGCTGGCGCCTCATACCCGAGTCAGACACGCCCGGGCTTGCCGCCCTTAGCCGTACTAGTTTGCCTTTTCGTCAACTTCGTGTAGTTCTTCGTTTGCTACCGACTGGCATGCCACTTTGCCGAAATCGATACTTCGGTCAATATTCACTATCGGCACTGACGTGCTGAAATGCGCGTCAATACTCTGTCCAGGCACTATGCCCTCCGGCCTACAAGCGCTCAGATAGCTGGCTTGGCCCAGCGTTACATTGCCTGTGTAGCTGTCGGCAAATTGCGAAGACATACGATTGGTATCAATATTTGTTTGCCGAAATGCTCGCTTTCCGAGGTGAAGTGTGTCTAACATTTAGCCCGTCAGTGTCCAGGCAGCTAAGGAGCAGCCATGTCATTCTTCCGTTCAACTCTTCTACTCGGCGCTTCGCTCGTTGGGGCCGGCGCCATCGCTCTCGTCGGGGCCGGCGCCGCCTCGGCTGAAAGCGGGATCAACTTCACGCCGGGTAACGACGGCCTGCTCAACAGCGGGACCGGCAACAGCGGCATCCTCAACGGCGGGACCGGAAACACCGGGATCGCGAACAACCTGCTGGGCCCCGGTGCCCTGAACAGCGGGGTGGCCAATGGCCTGTTCGGCGGTTCTCTCAACAATGGCATCGCCAACCAGGGAAACCTCAACCTAGGCATCGCCAACATCGGCACGGGCAACGTGGGACTCGCCAACATCGGCGTGCTGAACGGCGGCGCCGTCAACGTCGGCACCGCAAACGGTGGCCTCGTCCAGATCGGCGGCGGCAATCTGGGTGCTGTCAATATCGGCAACGGCCGGACCGGACTTCTGCGGATCCTGGGCTAGGACGCAACCGTCTTCGATCTCTTTTTCGAGAAGTACCACCACGAGGCTGCAGGAACCCCTCCCTGCAGCCTCGTTGGTGTCTTTGCCGTCTGGCCAGCTTCCCGCGAAATGTAACGCAATGGGGGCTGGGAGATTTGGTTGTACGGTTGCTGACGGGGCCGTGAGCAACCCGAAATAGCCAGCACCGCAACCCATCCAGAGTCCACAATTTCGGCGCGACCTGCTAACTTCGCTTCATGATCATCCCCATTCGCCGGGGATGCCGCCTGTCGGATTGAGTCAGGAGTGCACCAAGTTGAAGATCACCGCAATCACAACCGCTTTGGCCGCGGCCATAACGACTTCAGGGGCCGCCGTCATCATCGGCGCGCCGATCGCCGCCGCCGAGGACACCACCACCGGCACACTAGGCAGCCAGGTAAAGCTGGTTGACGGGGCCGTCATTCAGGGCTGGACCATCAGCGACTTGAAAGCCAGCACCGACGTCATCCCCTACCCGGTAGCAGGCACACTCTGGGAGGCGACGGCAACCGACGAAGCCCTCCAGGGCAGCGCCACCCCCATCGTCTCGAACCTCAACGCCCGTGCCCGCAACGGTCAGACGTACCGGGTGCTGTTCGGCGCCGCTACCCCGCAAGGGGTCAACCCCGCCACCCTCGCCCAAGGCCAAAAGACCACTGGGAAGGTCTACTTCGATGTGACGGGCGAGGGACCCGACAGTGTCGTGTACAACGTGGGCGGTCAGGATCTTCTGCTCTGGGTGCAACCGCCGCCCTCGGTCCCGCGGACCGGACCCCGGTCGACTCCGTATCAGGCGACAAGTCCGGCGCCGTCTGCCTCCGCGACGACCACCCCGGCACCTGCACCCGCGGCGGCAGAGGCCACCGCCCCTCCGACGACCACGGCAGTGACGCCTCCTCCCGCGGGTAGCCAGGGGACACCGCTGCCCGCGGGTAGCCAGGGGACACAACTGCCCGCAGGCAGCCAAGGAACTCCCCTTCCGCCTGGCAGCCAAGCCCTTCCGCCGGGCAGCGAAGCCGTTCCGGGCAGCGAAGTGACTCCTGTTCCGGTAGCCCCCGAAGGCGCACCGCGGCCGGCAAGTGTGGAAGAGTCGCCGGTGCCCGCACCTGACGGCAGCCACGGCACGCCCATCACCCCCGTTACCACGACGCCGGTGCCCGCTCCCTGACGCACTAGGTCAGGAGTGGGACGACCACCACGCGTACAACTGGTCGAATGTTGGCCCCTGCGGGCCTGATTGGACGGTGCTGACCAGGAGGTCGTCTTCGTCGGTCCATGCGACCGTTGGGCGGCCTTCCTGGAGACCGCAGAACAGCACACCGCTGGTCTTGTGAGGTGTCGCGTTTCGTCGCCACGGGCCAGGCGACTGAATGTTGCCCGGACAGTTGACTCTGGTGGCCGTCCGGACGATGTCGTTGAACGCGGCATCGAGCGCGGCCTCGTCGCTTGCCAACGTGTAGGTCGCCGATTGCGGGCCGCCGGCGTCGATGTTGTTCTCGCACTCGACTTCTGCCGGCGCACCGTCCGGCGGGGAGACGGGTTTACACGAATCGGAGGGGTAACCCGCCGGAAGCAATCGCAACAGCCGGGCTTGTGCTTCGGTCTCCGGTGAGCTCGAGGGCGCGGTGGTCGATGTCGCGGAATCGTTGGCGGCCGAACTAGGCGCAGACGACGACGGACGCAACAACCACACCGCAAGGCCACCAACGACGACCACCGCGAGGGTGGCGACGGCGAGCAGAATGGTTGGTTTGCGTGCACGACGCACGGGCCGCGGGTTGACGAGCAGCGGTTCGAAACGGCGCGGCCAGTCTGAATCGGTCGGTGTGTACAGCCGGGCATCACCCGGCAGTCCGCCCTCGGGTAAGGCCCGTGGCGGAACGGAAATGTGCAGCGGGCCTGTATCGGCATCGTCCGGGTCGGGCTCTGCGAACGTGCCTTCCGGAGCGGACGGCCACGAGTCCGGTGGTTCAGACGACCTCACGTCATGACCTCCGCGCGCCTCACAATCAACGTCACAACCCCCATGTCTCGTCCTGCGGTACTGAGGGTAGTAGGTGACGCAATTGAAGTGCGCCGGCAATCGAAGTCTATGTGCGGTGTCGGGACCTTGTCCGGTTCGTGCGTGCCGAATCGGTCCGGTTGGTGCGCACAGGATCGCGCACCGGATCCGTTAGCGAGCAGTCCATCAGGTGCTTCAAGACGAGGCTATGCAGTCGTGGCGCCACCACGGCGCCGTCATCCACTGAATCTGCCACCTCGAGCGGCACGGGAAAAGTCGCGCCGCAGCCGGCGGGGCACTCGACATCAAGCGTGCCAAGCGGTTTTAGTGCCGGCATGGGTTCTGGTCGGATCAAGGGGATCGCAGGCTCGCAGCCACACTGTGCGGCATGGATGAGCGCATCGCATTTCGCCGACGACAGCAACAAGCGCGGTCTGCCGACCCAGCCGCAAGTGCAGTGTCCTTGGCTGCGGTGCCGCGGCAGAACCGCCGTCACGACGCCCTTGCCGCCAACCGAATCACTCATCAATTGCTTATCCCCTCACTTATTGCCCTGGCGACGGGGCCGTCGTCACGGCCCCGCCGTAGAGCCCCTTTCAGGTCAGCCGAACCAACAACTCACGTTTTTGCCCCGCCCGTTGATCGCACCAACCAACGTCCGCAACGGATCCTGACCCGGAGGTCCACCAATACGTTCGGTAACGAGAGCCGTTGGGATATCAAAGAGCTGGCCCATCACAAGCGGTGGACTGTCAGCTGACTTCGGCTTCGGCTCGGCCACAGCATCATTGCGTTTTGAATTGGCGTTTAGATTCGACCCCAGCCGAGTACTGGGACTGGAATTCAGGGCCGTACCGGACTTCTCGCCATTGCCATTGTTGTCGCTATTGGCGTTGGCACCACCATTGCCGCTGCTATACAGCACGAGCAGACCGCCGCGGCCGAGCACGGGCCGGGTTCGCTTCGGTGTACGACGATGCCGCCCCCTCTTCGGCGTCGTCGTCGCGCCGAAGCGCCATAAGTATTCTGAATCTGGGCACGAGCCCGCACCCTCTAGTGGATGAACCTTTCTATGGATCCCCGCGAAATTGAGTTGTCGGCTTGCATTCGGCGCGGCCTCCACCTGAGGGAGGGCCGCGAGACGACGAAGAGCGACGGCCAGCACTCCTCGGCGGATCATCAGTTCCGCCGCAAGCTTGATTCCGCTCCGGACCCGATCCCACGGCCCGAGCGTTGCGTTCCCGAGCCATACGTGCCACCACCCTTACCGGCGGCCCGGTCCACCCCTGTGTGTTACAGATCACAAGATCCTAAACTTTGCTAGATCTGACGTCAAGTGACCGTAGCCTGCCTGCGGCGAAGTTCAAGATCAAGCGCCTGTCCATTGATTGACCGTGTCGTGAAACTATGACGATGACACTCGTAACACGTCGGCTACTGACACCAGGCGGGTGCCCATTAGAACTCAAAGGACGTGACTTGACCGGAATGCCCAGGTTATCGGCGCTTGCGGGATCAAGTACATTGACAGGGAATCCCCAGCTCAGATGACTTGGCAACGCCGAAATGTCGTCATTTGCGTCAATATTCTATAAGATTCGGGGGCATGTCTTCATCCAAACCAGCAATCGAGTTGAAGGCCTGGCAGTAGATGTCACATGATTGCTAGATCTGCACTTCGCCGCCTAACCTGGCGTCAATGGACACGTAGATGCTGGTATCGGGAAGACCTCGGCCGGACTGGACCCCGCCTGTCGGCACGGGGTAATGCGTAGCGGAGAAAGGGTTGGCTTGCGGATTCTCTGCGTCGGTGCTGGCCCCGCCGGCTTGTATTTTGCGCTCCTGGTGAAGCGCGCGAATCCGAGCCACGATGTCGTGGTGCTCGAACGGCGGCCGCCCGGCTATGCCGGCGGCTGGGGCTTGACGGTGTGGGACGACTTGATGATCGAGTTGCAGTCGACCGACGAGATCACTGGCACTCGCATCGCGGAATCGGCGTTCAGGTGGCGCGGAATCGTCCTCGATCGAGAAGGTGAACGCGTCGAATTCGAAGGCAGCTGCTACGCCATCGCGCGCGCCACCGTTCTCGACATCCTTACTCAGCGCGCCGTCGCGCTCGGTGTCGACATACGCTTCGACACCGACGTAGCGGAGGCCACCGAACTCGCGGACGCCGACGTCGTGGTCGCATGTGACGGTATTTACAGCGTGCTGCGCGAACGCGATCACGAACGCTTTGGGACGAACGTCGTCCGCGGGAAGAACAAGTTTGTCTGGCTCGGTACGACGAAGGAGTTTCCGTCCTTCACGTTTGGCTTCGTACGCAGCCCGACGGGCTGGGTCTGGTTCTATGCCTACGGTTTCGACGGGAATACGAGCACCTTCATCGCTGAGTGCACCGAAGACACATGGCGGAGTCTTGGCCTACATGAAGCATCGGCACGTGAGAGCTTGACTATCCTCAAGCGACTCTTCGCCGAACACCTCAAGGGCGAGTCGCTGATGAGCACTCCCGGACGCGCGGATCCCACGCTGCCGTGGATGAATTTCCCGACAGTCACGAACGAGCGGTGGTACTCCGGGAACGTCGTGCTGATGGGGGATGCCGCGCATACGACGCACTTCTCCATTGGCTCGGGAATGCGCCTTGCACTCGAAGACGCGATCTGTCTCGCGCGTGAGTTACAGACCAAGCAGACTGTTGCCGACGCGTTCGACGCATACGAAAAGAAGCGGCGGGCGGCGCTCATCGGTCCAGAAACGGAAGCATGGTTCAGCCAACGGTGGTTCGAGAACTACGACCGCTATGCGAATCTTCCCGTGTCAGCGCTTGGCGCCCTGCTCCTGGCTCGGCGCGACCCGCTCATGACAAAGATCTCGCCTCGGGTCTATTACCGGATCGATAGAATCCTGAATTCAGCCGGGTTCATGCGCATGCTGCGCCATCGAGTGGGCCCGTCGACGCGCCTGCTGTATGGCAAACACGCCCGCCGAAACGCGGGCACATCCGAAACCTGAGCTACCAACGCGTCCAGGGCCGTACGTCCAGCCAATGTTGCACGGTCTCTATGTATTTCAGCGCCAGACCGTCCTTCCACTCTCCCGAGTAATGCCAGCCCACACAGCCCCACAGGTCGCCGCCCGTGTACCCGTTTTCGAGGTAGTTGACCCATCCCTCATAGCACCCGCGCAGGACGGCCAGCGAGTAATCGACGTTGAAAGCCGTGTGTTGCTTAGAGTTGGGCCATGAGCCCGGCCGTGTGGTGTGCTTGAGCTGCAGCAGTCCGAAGCTCGTCGGGCACGGCACGGCCGCGCCGCCGACGCATAAGGCCGGATCAGTTGCGAAGTCTGAGACCTTGTCTTGGCGCCACGAGGATTCCGCCACGGCCATCGCGCGGACGACTTCGGCATCAATGCCCCACTTACAGGCGCCCCACACGATGATCTGATCAGTCGTGCCCGCGTATTTCCCATCGATTCGGGGAACGAACAGTCGGTTCGCCGAGTCATTCCAGAAGTCGGGCCACGGCGGCAGCGTGAGAGACGCCGGAACCGACAGATTCGCTTCCCTGTTCTCCGCGATCTGCTCACGTTGGGATCCAACTTGCTCGGCGTGTGCAACGCAGTGGTCAGCCGACGGTAGGTCGGCGCCGACCGCGAGCGTCCCGCCGACCAGCGGTATGTCGGGTGGCAATTCGACTCGTCGGTCCAGTGCTCGGCCAATTCCCTTATCTGCGGCTTGCGTATCTACGGCTTGCGTATCTGCGGCTTGCGGCTTCGCGCTTTCGGGCCGCGATCGAGCGGTGTCGACCACCATGACGAGTGCAATGGCCAGAGCCGCTACCGAGAGGCCGAGTATCCACACCAGGGTGAACCTGCGGTGAGCCAGCTGCGCCATCTGTCTATCCCCCCGGCGCGAGTCGGAGACATTGAACCCGTTCGATGGGTCTGAGCAAACTCTACGCGAAGGGCCGCGATAGCGGGATAAGGTGTTTCCACGCGATCAGCACGGTGTCAGACAAGATCGAGGAGACATCATGCCCCGGGTGTGCGTGATTCGATGCCATTACTTCCGCGACACGCGGCTGCAGCGCGAGGTCAATGCCCTCCTCGAATGCGGCCACTCGGTGCATGTGGTGTGCCTGCGCGACAGCAGTGAACCGCTGCGCGAACATCGCGGTCGCCTTTACATCAGCCGGATGCCGCTGCGCCATCATGCCGGGGCGGGAACCGCACGTCGTCTCGCCGAGTACGCCATGTTCCTTGCCTTGGTCGGCCTCGGAGTCGCAGTGCTGCACCTGCGTCGCCGTTTCGACCTCGTCCAGGTCAACTCCCCTCCAGATGTTCTGGTCTTCGCGGCGCTTATCCCGAGGCTCACCGGAGCTCGGGTGCTGCTGGATTTGCAGGAACCGCTGCCGGAATTCTTCGCAACGAAGTTGGGTGCCGCGCAAGGACATCCGGCCATCCGGCTGATCGCTTCATGCGAGCAGGCGAGTATCCGGTTCGCACATGCGGCTCTCACAGTGACAGAGCAGATGCGCCAGACGTTCGTTGGCCGCGGTGCCGCTCCGGACAAGATCACCGTCGTCATGGATGGGTCGGATGCGGAGCTCTTCGACCCCACCCGATTTCCTCCGCGCGAGGGCACCAACGAGAAATTCGTGTTGGTCAGCCACGGCACGATCGAGCCTCAGTACGGGCTGGATACAGCGATTCGGGCAGTCGCTCGACTGGCTGAGGCGATCCCCACCCTGGAGTTGCGCATCGTCGGCGATGGTTCACAGCGCTGCGAGTTACAGGCGTTGAGTTCCAGTTTGGGGGTGTCGGATCGGGTTGTTTTCAGTGCAGGCTTCCTTCCGATCGACGAACTCGTGGCGACGTTAGCCACCTCCGATGTCGGTGTGGTGGCGATGAAGCAGGACACCTTCCGCGATCTCACGCTCGCGGGCAAGATGTTCGACTTCATCACGATGGGCATCCCGATGGTCGTATCGACCACCCGTTCCGTGGAGGAGACCTTTCCCGCAGGCTGTTTCGAGCCGTTCGTCTCCGACGACCCGAGCAGCCTGGGCCGCGCCATTGATCGTCTGTACCACGAGCCGGAGTTGGCGACGTGCTATGCGACGCGGGCCAAGGAAGTTGCCCGTCCCTATTCGTGGCGGGTGCAGCGTCAGCGCTATTCGGACGTCGTGGACAGCCTGCTCGATCCCCCACCAACTACCGCTGTGTCAAAGCCGCACACCTGCAATGTAATTCGGCCCGGCAGCGAGCCGGTGTCCGCCGAGTTGATACGTCGCCCGGACACATCCGTGCTCACCGCATGGGATGAGCTAGTGGAGACGGTGCCCGGCAGCGACGTCGCTCAGTTGTCCGCGTGGGCAGACATTCGTCGGGCAGCCGGTTTCGAACCGCAGTACGTGTTTGCGTGGCGGGCCAGCGAACTAGTCGGCGGAGCGCTCGTGCTGAGGCGCAGTTTGCCTCTGGTCGGCGAGGTCGGCTACGTGCCCTACGGTCCGATCGTCGCACTAGAGGCTGACCGGGCGTCGGTCGTCACCGCACTCGCCACCGCGCTGCACGATCTCGCCTTCCGTCACATGAGGATGCTTTTCATCCAGCCCCCGTACGGGGGTGACGACATCAGCCTCGAACTTCGACGCTTGGGCTTCCGGCAATCTCACGCCGGGATCGCCCCGGAAGCCTCTCTCCGCGTGGACCTTTCGAACGACGAGGACTATTTGTGGGCCCGGCTTCCGAAGGAAACGCGGCGGCGGGGCCGCAAATGGCCTGAGCACGGGGTGCGTGTCCGCCGCGGGACGCTCAATGATGTCGCGCTACTAGCCCGACTGCATGCGGCCACCGCGCAGCATCACGGCTTCGAGCCCATTCCGCACGGCTACATGGCGAATCTCTATCGCCTGCTGGCCCCTGCTGGCCACGCCGAGCTGTTCATCGGGGAGCTCGAGGGCCGGCCGGTGGTAGCCGATCTACTCACCGGCTGTGGCGGTGTGCTGACGGGACGCCTGACCGGCATGGAACGGGACTCGGCGGTGCGGAAGTTGGCGATCTCGTCCGCGGTTCGGTGGGAGGAGATTCGCTGGGCGAAGGCTAACGGGTACCGCTGGTTAGACTTTGGAGGCATTCGCGATGCGGCGGTTTCGATACTCCTGGAAGACCCCCCGGACACATCCAAATTGACGAGCTCCGAGGCGTTCAAGGCATCTTTCGGCGGGACACCTTTCCGCTACCCCATGCCCGTGGAGATCATCTCGTCGCGAGTGGTCCGAGTCGCCTACGATCTCACCCAACGTTGGCCGGCCGGCAGGCGCCTGGTCGAGCAGACTGCTCACCGGCTTCGGGCTGGCGCGTCGAGCGGTGTCCGGCCAATCAGGCAAAGTAGCGGTACAACAACGACCCCGCCCGCTCTGTGATCTCATCGGGCACCGCATCGTCGGTGAGCAGTCGAGTCAACTCGCCGAGGAGACCGTCGAGTTCTCGATCGCTGTCATCGCTCGGACTCGGTGAGCAGAGCGTCACGATCCGGCGCTCCTGGCTGGCCCACTTGCGCTTGTACGCGACGAGTCCCGGCTGATCCAGATCGCTCAGCCCCCAGTCCAACAGACGAAGTCCTCTCTCCGATGCCCAGCGCAGGGCCGCCCACGCCACCGCATCATTCGGCCGCAGAGACAGCGCACTCGCAAGCGACGCTCCAAACTTGTAGTACACGACGTCGTTCCACACCAGGTAGACCGCACCCGCGATCGGTTCGCCGTTAGCGCGCGCGAGTAATGTGACGATCCCGTCGCGAACAGAGAACTCCTGCCAGATGCGCTCGAAAAAGGCAAAGGGCTGGGCCAGAAGCCGATACTTGTGCTTTCGCAGTGACACGTGGAGTCGGTGATAGGCACGGAGACCGTCCAGCCCGGTGACTGCGTCGACGTAAACGCCGTTGCGCTCGGCCGCAGCGATGTTTCGGCGGGTCGCCGGGCTGAGTGACCGGTAGATGTCCTGGACGGCGACGTCCAAAGGCGTGCCGTGCCAAGCGGCCTCCTCCGCCCGCACGAGCCGGGCGTCGGCCGTCGGCACCGCGCCGTCGAGGCAGCGAATCGTGAGGGGGGCGTCGTGGCGCATAGCGTCGTCGACCAGAGACGACCACATCGCGGGATCGGCGACGAGCGGCTCGGCGCGATCCGAGAATGGCAGGCTGATCAGCCGGTCGCCGCGGAAGTCACTGATCGGTACCCACGTGAAACCGTCGGTCGGACGTCCCGCGGCGTCGGTGGCGATCCGCGCCTGCGGTGTGAATCCGTAGGTGTCGCACACCGATCTGATCCAAGGCGGCGAGGTGAAGATGCTGCCTTGCGCGTCTGTCGCGAGCGTGTTCCAACGCGGATCGGTACGAGGATCGGCGGCGATCACCGTTCGACTGCCCGGCATCGCCGTGCTCATCGGATACCATCCCGCCGCTGCACCGCGGAAAGGATGAGCACCGCTCGCCTCTCTACAGTGGTCCAGCGCCGAGGTCGTGACATCATCGGTCCTCTTAGGAGGGGATGGTTGGGTTGTTGCTAACCCTGCATAGCATCAAAATAGGGCGCGGACTGGGCGTTTCAGCATTGGTTTCGGGCCTATACTTCGATGACCATGAAGTGGTCGACTTCGCCCCCTACCACGTCGACAGACTCTGAAATGACTCAGCCCTGCGGCGATTAGCTCGTCATGAACTCCAGTGAATCGAACGGCGTCTTTGTCCATCCGCACGGACTGTGTGAAAGCGATGATGTGGGTGCGGGAACCCGGATCTGGGCTTTCGCGCACGTCTTGGCTGGCGCCAAAGTCGGGCGCGACTGCAATATTTGCGATCACGCATACGTAGAGGACGGCGTCACGATCGGTGATCGCGTCACCGTGAAGAACGCTGCCCTGTTGTTTGACAAGGTGACAATCGAAAACGATGTGTTTCTCGGGCCGGCAGTGGTTTTTACCAATGACCTGCGACCACGTGCGGCGATCAAACGCAGCCGCGACGAGTTGCTTCCCACGCTAGTCCACGTCGGCGCTACTTTGGGCGCCGGTGTCGTGGTGGTGTGTGGTCTCACAATCGGCGCACATGCATTCGTCGGAGCGGGCGCTGTGGTGACGAAAGACGTTCCCGCTTATGGAATTATCGTCGGAAATCCGGGCCGCCTTATTGGCTGGTCCTGTGAATGTGGGACAACGCTTGGAGATGACCTCGCGTGCGTGTGCGGACGTTCCTACCAGCAGGAATCCACTGGGCTGGTTAGGACCCGGTGATCCGCTGACTGCCAATTCCGAATGCGGCGCGACGCATAGGCGGCCCGACCAACTTGCCGAAAGATCGATACCACGCCATCGCCATCCAATCACCTTGAGCGGCAGCCGAATTCCACACATCACGGGCGACACCATCTACCTCGGCCGCGATCACTGGAAGCTCGGACATGATGGCATCGGCGAGGAGGAGGGACTGGCGATGACGCCGGCGCTGAAGCACCGTCCGCGGGCGGGTCGCTTCGAAGAGTGTGGAGCCGAGCAGGTTGGCGACGCTGACGTCGAGTGGTGCGCGTTGTCGGAGGCGGGCGACGAGGTCGGGCGCGAAGGTGCTCGGGACCCCGAAATCGAAGAACCACACTCGACCCTCAGCAGGCTCGTAGGTCACGTTGCGTAAGTGGAAGTCGAAGTATGGCTCGTCGAAGGTTTCGACATAGGTCCGCACCGCAGCGGCGAAGACACTGGCCAGCTGTTTGATCTCCTCGTCGGTCCAGAGCCGGGAAGCAAGTTGAGCGAGAAGGGGTTCGCCTGGCGCCCGTTCCATGCGGACGAATACGGGGTCATCAGTGCCGACATCGATGGGCCGCGGGCACCGGGCCCTGCCATCGCTTCCGAGCGCGCGGTGGAAACGCTGCAGGCGGTCATGCTCGCGCGCCGCCTCAGCCGACGCCAGCGGTCCTGTGAACTCCTTGCGCACCACTGCGCCCCCATCTTCCAACTTGACGGTGCGATGGGGCGAGCGCTGCAAAACGCGGTCCACGATCGGCTAACGCCTACGGGCCGCGACGAAGAGCTCGCGCGCAAATCGGGCCCTCCCCATTGCTGCGTCGAGCCGCCGCTCCACGCCGAGCACGGCGCGCGCTGATGCGGGACCGGACGCAGTCCGGTACAACAGGTCCGGCAGCTTGGCGAACCCCGAGATCTCCAGCAGCTCGCACGAAGCGGCCTCGACCACACATCGGAGCTCCGCCTCCGTGCTGAGGTGGTACTCGACGGCGTACGCGCGTGACAGCCGGGTGAGAGAGCACCGATTCGGCATGGTGAAGACCAGCGCGCCGCCCGGCGCGAGCTTGGCCGCGAGCTTGGCAACGACGTCGGCCCAGTTTCGGCTGTACTTCAGCACGCGGATGCAACTGACGAAGTCCAGCTCCCCCTGCACCGGTATGGGCTCGGCGGAGACATCGCACACGTGCAAACCTCGAACCTTTGGGTTGGCGCCGACATTCATCCGGCACACATCCACCATCTGCGGCGCGATGTCCAGTCCGTCGAGTGCGGCGACCTCATCACGCGACAGCAGGCGCTCGATGATGCGACCGTTGCCGATGCCGACGTCCATCACCGCGAGCCCGGGACGGCGGGGCACATGGCCCTCGACGAAGCCAAGCTCGAGATCGCTCATCACCCGCTTCGCAGCAGGCTCCCAGCTTCGGCTGTACGCCGCGCCGACCCGGTCCCAATGCTGCTTGTTCTGCGCGCCACCGTTTGCTGCAGTGCCCCGGCGGGAGTGGCGACCGAGCCCAGCGGCATGCTCGATCACCCCGACGTAGCGGGGCGCAGTGAGTGGCCAGCGGTGGGCATCACCCTGCTTAGCGGCGGAGTCGACCATTACCGCCCGCCGCTGCGGATCGGCGACGACTTCTCGAATCGCGCGCGCCAAATCCATGGGGTCGTCCGAACGGAACAAGCCGAACGCCGTTTCGTCGAAATAGACCTCCACCGACCGCGTGCGAGATACGAGTTGCGGCTTTCGCATGGTGATGAAGTCATACATCTTGTTGGCAAGGGTGAGGTCTCGGAACGCGTCCTGCTTCATGGCAACTACGCCTGCGTCAGCCTCGGCCAAGGCTTGGACCAGCTCGTCTATGGGGACGAAGCCTTCGCTGAACCACACTCGATCGCCGACTCCAAGGTCGGCGACGAGCCGCTCGAGCTCCTGCTTGTAGGTGCCCCGCCCATAGATCCGGAGCCGGAGCGCGGGGAGCTCGTCGGCGAGCAAGGCGACCGCCCTGATGACGGTGTCGAGCCCGTAGCGTTCTTCGATCGAGCCATGGCACACAAGGCGGAACTCGCCGTCCGACGTAGCGGGCGAGCACCGGCTGGGGTCGAAGACCTTCTCGTCCGCGCCGTTGAGCACCACGGTGATCTTCCCTGGGTCGGCGCCGCGCGCCACGAACCGGTCACGCATCGGATCGGTGACCGTGATGGCCTCGTCGGCGAAGCGAATGCTGATCCGCTCGATGAAGGCCATGAGTCGCACGCCCGGATGATCCGGACCGCTGCCGAACTTGCTGGCGTAGAACTCGGGCATGGGCTCGTGTAGATCGAGCACCGCGCGGGCACCGAGCAGGCGGGGGATGGCCGCGACGAAAATCAGGAAGTCTGGAACGGAGTTCGCCTGTACAACGGCGTAGCGGCGGCGTAAATGCAGGAGATTGACAAGCACTGTCGCCGCGCAGAAAAAGAAGACGTACTCGGCCAGCGGCCACAGCGTGCTCCCGCCGCGCTTGCGGGAGAGCGGCAGACGGTAGATGTGCAGGGCGCCGCGACGTTCCCGGCTGGGCTCACCCTTGTCACGCAGGCACACCAGGTCGACCTCGTGGCCGCTGTCCACTAGTGCCTCAGCCTCCCGCAGCACCCGGGTGTCGAGCGGAACGTAGTACTGACGCACGAGGCACACGCGCATTGTCGTCTTCATCGGGCACCATCACCGCGCAGGACTGCCGGCAGAGTCCGCGCGAGGATCGCGACATCACCGCGCAGCGTGTGGTGGCGGGCGTAGCAGACGTCGAGGCGAAGCATGTCCAGGGTGCCCATGGTGCTGCGGCCGCTCACCTGCCAAAGTCCGGTCAGGCCAGGGCGGACGGCGAACCGCTCGTCGAACTCGCTCGGGAACATCTCGGCCTCCCAGGCCAGACATGGCCGTGGTCCGACGAGAGTCATGTCTCCGCGCAGCACGTTGATCAGCTGCGGTAGCTCGTCGAGACTACTGCGGCGCAGGACGGAGCCGACCCGGGTGATGCGGCTGTCACCGTCGAGCTTGCGGCTACCTCGGCTGGAGGTATCTTCACCCCGCAGCTCGCGGGCGATCATTTCGCGCAGCGCCGTATCGTCGCCGCCGAGGCGCATCGTCCGAAACTTGCACAGACAGAATGTGTTTCGGCCGAGTCCCACGCGATGCTGTTTGAACAGAACCGGCCCCGGGCTGGTCACTTTGATGGCAACTCCGATGATGGCCATCAGCGGCGAAAGCACAACCAGGGCAGTGCCCGCAATGAGGATGTCCGCGCCCCGGCGCGCCACCCGCTCCCGTGCCGTAGTCCGACGCTCAGCCAGAAGCATCATCGTTCCTCTCCTCAACGGCTCTACTTGCAACGACGCCGAGAAGCGCGAAAATAAGGTCGCCAGGCCCGCGCATGAACAAGTGCGCGTCGAAGACGAGCAAGAAGACGACCATCCACCAGACGATGACAAGCGCGGATGCGCAGGCGCCGACACCGTCGGATCGCTTACCAAGCTGACCGGCAAAACTCAGAACGGCCCGGGACAGCACCACGAAGCCGAGCAGCAGCGGCACCCCGCCGACCCATAGGAACTGAAGATAGCCCGACTCGAGGTAGACGAATTCGCGCCAGGTATCGGGTGATACCAGGACCCAGTTTGGTGATACTCCGACGAGTAGCTGACCGTTCTCGAGAAGTTCAGGAAGGTAGTGGTGGGCCACGTTGTCCCATCGCACGCGCCAACCCTGAGGGGGGAAACCATCCCCGAAGAAGCTGCCGATTCGTCTGAAAAGAGCAGGGGCACCGACCAGCAGCGCGATACCCAGGATCGGCGCAAGGCGGAGCGCGGACCCCTTCGCCGAGGGCAGACGCCGGACGATCAAGGCACCAATAAGGAGCGCCGCCAACCAGATCGAGACTTGGCCTACGGCCAATACCCCTGCCACGAGTACCAGCCCGGCTGCAATCCGTGCCCACCAACCCATCAAGCCGCAGACCCCCGCCGTGACCAGCAGGGTCAGCCCGATCAGGATGTAGTCGCCCGTGGCGATCGCGTTCGACAGTGTCGTCGTGCCGCGGTGGAGTTCTCCCGCCAAGGCCCGGTACCAGCTGCCGAGCAGCAGCGTAGGAATCGGCTCGACGCTCAGGCTCTGCAGCACGGCGATCGCAGCGACGCCGACCGCCGAACCGATGATCAGCCGGATGCACCACAGCACATGCCTCGGGGTCCGTACCGTGATGCGGACCAGCAGTAAGAGCCCGGCCAGTTTGCACGCCGGCAGTACTGCCGAGACGTCTCCGGCGGATGGAAGTATGCCCCGCAACAACATTGAGCTGATCGGCCAAAAGGTGGCAAGAAGAAAGAAAGCAGCGAGCGGTACATCCCACGGGCGGAGGCGAAGCTGCAGCGGCACGCCCCTCAAAGCGCGCACATAGCCTCCGATCATCGCACCGGCGATGAGGAGGACCAATAAGCCTTCGTTGGGTCGTATCAGCGGGATCAGCGCACCTCGCTCGATTCCGGCAATGAACGGCAGAGTCGCGAGGTACAGGTAGACGGCCAGCACTGGCCGCCAGGCGACAAGGCAGACCAGACCGATCACGACCGCCACGACGATGCCCAACCAGCCCGCAACGGCACCGAGCAGTCCGGCGAGGAACGCCGCCGCAAAGGCGGCAGTCGTGATGCGACCGTGCACCGGGGATTCGGTCCGCGGCTGGGGCTCGGCATCCCGTACCTGAACGATCACGCGGCCACCCCGAGACGACTCCTGGTGTGCCTACGCAGTATCAGAGCGAACAGTCCGAGTGCCAGCATCGAAGTCAGGCCCATGATCAAGAGGTCCTCGATGCGGTTGTCCGCCAGCACGTCGATGAGTAGCCAACCGCCGGCGACCACGGGCAGCATGACGGTTGACGCCAGCGCCGCGGCCATCAGCCGCCTGCGGTCCGCGAGCGCTTCGGGCCGCACCGCCCGCTGCAATAGGAGCATGGCGGTCACGGCCGCCGCTATATCCCCTGCCAGCACCGCGCAGCTCAATCCGATCAGCCGATCGGTACCGGCAAGCACGTGGAGCGTGAAGAGACCCGCCGCCAGCGTGACACCGAGCCCACTCAGGGCGATGATGCGCGGACGTCGCACATCGAGCCGGGCAAACAAGCCCTGGAGACAGACCTCACGCAGCCCAGCGGCGACCTGCGCCACCGCGAGCACAACAAGGCAACCGGCGAGAGCCTGGATCAGCTCTTCGACACGGAGCCGGCCGTTCGCGAGGACATCGGCGATCGGCGAGGCGAATGCCACCATGAGGAACAACGGCGGCAAGCTGGCGATGAACGTGTAGGCGATCCCTTCGCGCACCTTCTCGCTGAACAGTTTTCGATCGCTCCTGCCTGCGGCGACCGAGAGTCCTGGCATCACCGCCGTCGACACCGCTCGAGCGCCGAGAGCCACAGGTAGCGCATAGACGTGGTAGGCCATCTGCACGACGAGCACCCCGCCGGGCACCGTTGCCGCCAATGCCAATAGGGCGAAGTAGGCGACGCACGGGCTCGCCGCGACGACAATCGACTGCCCGATCCGATGTGTCACTTCGAGGGTGACGGAATCAGCCCGACGCAGTAGGCGCGGACGTATCGGCAGGCCAACGCGCGACGCCCCGAAGAGTTGCAGCGCCATGTGCAGCGCGACGGACAACGTACTCCCCAGACAAAGCAGAACCACCAAGCCCAGAGGGGCGGCGTCCATCTCGACGCCCGTCCCGAACACGAACCCGACTGCGGCAACAGTCGCTATCACCCCGACGTTCTCGACCGCCGGCGCCGCCGCCGCAAGTGCGAAACGGCCCCTTGCTTGCTGAGCAGCCGCGCCGAGGGTCGCGATCATGTAGAACACGATCTGAGGTGCGATGAAGAGAAGCATCACCACCGTGAGATGCTCGGCCCGGCTACGTGTCGCGGCGTCGGCGATGCCGAAGGTTAGAAGCCAGGCGATAACCGGGGAACCCACTAGTAGTAGCGCCGACGCCAAGCCCGCAACCCGTAGTAAAAAGCCCGCCAGCTGACCAAGAAGGTCGACAGCGCTTTGGTTCCCGGTGGCGGCCGTGGTCCGCACGATCGCCGGCACGACAACTGCACTGAGCACGCTGCCGGCGATGGCGAGGTAAGCAAGGTTCGGCATCACGTTCGTCGTGACGAAACTGTTGGCCAAAAAGGTGGGTCCCAGCACCGCGCCGATCACGATGACCCGGCCCAGGCCGGTAACCCGGCTCACCAACGTCCAGGCGGACACCGTCGCTGAATTGCGAAACGCACTCGCTTGAGGTGGAACCCGACCGATCGACGACAAGAGCATGTCATCTCACGACCGGAGGCGATTCCGAGCAACCAGAAGAACCACGAATGCGGCCACAACGAGTGCCGCTGCCCCTCCAGCTGCGGCGGCGAACCGGGGCTTCGGAAAAGCTTGTTCGGCAACGGGGTATGGCTCGGTCAGCACCTCGGCAGGTGGCGCTGACGGGGAATCCGGGCCGACGGGCTTCAGCTGAAGCGGACCCAGGAGACCGCGCAGCGTATCCGCCCGCCGGGTCAATTCAGCCGCATTCTCCGGCGGCAGAGTAGCTAGCTGCAGCTGCTTCTGCACTTCGCCGAGTTGGAACTCCAGATAGGAGCGGACTGGACCGAGCTCGGACTCTACATAGGAGCGAACGGGGTCCTGCCAGTTGCTGTTTGCGACGATGAGATACCGGGCGACGACCGCCGTCAGCAGCATGTGGGCCCGCTCCCGGGTTCGGTCGCGTACCTCAACCTCGATAATTTCGCTGTTGTCGACTACTTTCGCGGAGACGTTCTCGGCCAGGTCCTCGGGTCTCATCCCATTGTCGAACGCAACCGGCGCGAGAACTCCCCGGCCTTCGAGCAAGACCTGCTGGGTTATGAGCTGGCGATCCTCGCGCAGAAGTGCATTCGGCATGGACTCCGACAGGCTGTACTTCAGCTCCGCACGGGCCGCGTACTCCTTGGGCAGGAGCAAAGCGCCGATGAAGCCCGCGCCTGCGCCGACTGCCACGATCAAGACAGCCAGCATGACGAGACGGACGTGTGCGTTTACGCGGTGATGGCGCCTGGCCGGATTGTTGGCGGCGTGGCTCTCCCGCTCGCTGCTTCGGACGGAATCCGCAGTTGCCCCAACGCCTTTGCTTCCGTTTCCAATGATGCCTTCCGCCGTGAGCGTGTCGCCGCCCTCGCCGGCACTCTGACGTCGGCCCAACTGATTCGTCATGTCGTCACCGTCGACAGCACGTCGCAGACGCTATCGATTTGTGCGTCGGCAATCGTCGGGAACATCGGAAGCGAGAGGATCTGCTTTGCAGCTTGCTCGGCGACCGGCAGTGACTCAGCGAACTCCCGGAAGGCCGGCTGGTGGTGACATGGGATCGGGTAGTGGATGCCGCAACCGATGCCGTGGCTCTTGAGTTCGGCCGCCACGGTCGCGCGTTTTTCGACGCGGATCACCGCGAGGTGGTGTACGGATTCCGCGTCAGGGTTGGTCGTTACGGGCTTGCACGATGGGGGCAGGTGCCCACGGTACCGGTCCATTGCTCGGCGTCGTGCGAGGTTCGCGCCGTCCAACTGGCAGAGCTTGATTGACAAGATTGCCGCCTGCAATGTGTCCAGCCGACTGTTGCGTCCTCGTCGATCGTGGCGGTGCCAATCCGCCTCGGCACGGCCATGATTGGCGAGTTGGCGGATCCGCGCGGCGAGATAGGGGTCGCGTGTGACGACTGCACCACCGTCGCCCAGCGCCCCAAGATTCTTGCCCGGATAGAAGCTGAAAGCTGCGGCGTCGCCGAGGCTGCCAACGCGCCGCCCACGCAGCCGGGCGCCATGCGCCTGGCAGGCGTCTTCGATGACGGCCAGACCGTATTGGCGGGCGACGGGACGCAATGCACCAAGATCGGCCGGCTGACCGAACAGATGTACCGCGATGACGGCGGCCGTGGCCGGGCCCGCGGCGGCTGCTACCGCGCTGGGGTCGATCAGCAACGTGTCAGGCAGCACGTCGACGAACCGTGGACGTGCCCCGACCGCACATACCGCTTCCGCTGTGGCGACGAAGCTGTTGGTCGGTACGATCACCTCGTCGCCGGGACCGATACCGAGAGCGACGAGGATAAGTTCCAGCGCGTCAGTGCCATTCGCTACCCCTACACAGGCCGCGGTTTCGCAGTAATCAGCGAAGCTCGCCTCGAATTGTTCGATTTCGGGGCCACCGACGAACCGCCCGTGCTCGAGCACCCTCTTCCACGCGAGGTCGTAGTCGCCCTCGAGGGCACCGTTGACGGCGGGCAGGTTTAGAAACGGCACCGCCTCCAAGAGTTCGGTCATGACGCAGCCTCCGCGGGAGGCACCACCGGTGCACTGCGATCCACTTTGGGGGGTTGGATCCGAACGGGTGCACCGGTGGTGCACGCCTCGTCGGTGGCGGCGAGCACCCTAACCACGGCCAAGCCATCTTCGCCTGGCGTGTCCGGTCTACGGCCCGTCCGAACGCAGTCGATAAAATGTGTGTCCTGTACAAGCAGTGGCTCAACGAAGGGCACGTACGGCGATGTGATATCACCGGTGCGGTAGGTGACAGGCATCGCATATGTGCCCGATGACGCACCGACCTCGGCCGGCACAACGCCCACATCGTAGATGCGGATGCGGTCCGTCTCGGAAAGGTCGTTGTATACCACCATCTTTCGATCGCCCACGACGGTAACTCGACGGACCTTGTTCGGATCGAGCCAACTCACGTGGATGAAGGCCGGCGCCGATGCCCCCCCGAAGTCAAGCCGGACGTAGGCGACATCGGCGTGCACGTCACCCAAGTTGCGCTGTGCCCAGACGGAGGCAGTGTCTGGGAACTCGTCCATTAGATAGGCGATGATGGAAATGTCGTGCGGCGCGAGATCCCATATCACGTTGCAGTTGTCTTGGTAGCGACCGAGATTCAGCCTCGCCGTGTGGATATAGAGGATTCGTCCGAGCTCACCGGAGCTGACTAGTTGCTTGAGCTTTCGGGTCGCGGCGTTGTACTCGAAGGTGTGGCCGACCATCAAGGTCACGCCGACCTGTTCTGCCGTCTCCACTAGGGTCTCGGCTGCCGAAATGGACGTCGCCAGCGGTTTCTCCACCAACGTATGCAGACCGCCCCGCAATGCCTGCAGCGCGACGTGGCCGTGGCTTTCGGGGGGTGTGGCGATGACGACGGCGTCCAGCTCGTCTTGGACCTCAATGAGCTGCGAAGCGCATTGAATACCGGGGAAACTGGTCATTGCTTCCCGGAGCCGATCCGGCTGGTGTTCGATGACCGTGACATCCACGCCGGGTAGGCCGGCTAACACACGGACGTGCTTCGATCCCCAATACCCGAAGCCGACAAGGCCCACCCGTGTCGATTTATGCGGCTCACGCCACCGAATGTCCGTACACGACGCTTTGTTGCTATCCGTAGCCATCGGCCCACCACCCGTTCGGACAGAGACTTTGCTGAAATGCACTCCCCCAGTCAAAGACGGTAGCGCTCGATACGCAGGAGCGCGATACCTTTCATCCGTTTGTACGACGTGTTACAGCCGGTTAGACGTGCATTTGCTTCGTTGAGTGGATGGCCCACTCATACGTTTGACCTACTCGCCGTTAGAATCTTCGGACTCTCTGGTAGAAAGTTGCCCAAACTGACTTGCACGTACTTTTCGAGAACAGTCGATGCTTGCTAACAGGGGCCGATTGTCATCTGCTCACGCCGGTTAACGCGTCACAGGTCGTGAGCGCTGAGGATTCCGTCTTGTATCGCCCTGGCAACGAGCGCCGCCTTGGTGGGCGCCGGCCTGCCGACCGCGGCGTATTTCGCGCGTGCCCGCTGAAGGTGAGATCGCACCGTCGACGGTTCAATGAATAGGCGCTTGGCAACGAGCTCTTTGTTCTCCGTCTGGAACCACGCGACGAGAACTTCTTTCTCTCGCTTGCTCAGGTGAGGACGGCCGAGCCGCTTGTCGTCGAGCAGTGCTTTCGCCATCCGCGGGGAAACGTAGGCCGTGCCGGAGCCCGCGGCATGGATGGCGGCACACAGGTGATTGCCACTCTCCGACTTCGTCACATACGTCAGCGCCCCCATATCCAGACTGGTCAAAATGACTTCGTCAGTCGAAAGGTAGGAGTACACGATCACCCGATGACCGCCGGCACATAGGGCACGAAGCGCATCGAACTGGGGTCTGCTGCCCTCGTATTGCAGTGCGAACACGACGGTATCTACCCCGGGCGTGGCCTCAGGGTGATCGGCGATGAACTCTTCGGGTCCGGAGTAGTTGCCGACGATCTTGATCGGTGGCTGACTTCCAGTCAGCCACGCCTCTATACCAGCGTGGACCACATCTTGACAGTCGATGATGACGATCGATATGGGCCACCGGTCCCCGCCAGTGGTTGCCACTCTCCCACAATCCGTTAGCTGCGTCTCCCCCGCGATCTCAATCAAATCAGTATTCCGCAACACAATCTACCTTTTGCACCACCTTCCGATGCTTTGGTGTGCGTTGAGGTAGCCGCGTCGGTCGAGGCGTCTCCGCCGATCCCGTCTTACCGCGAATAACACGGGATCAGGGTCGCAGCTCCTGCCGAAAATCGCTCCATGGAGGATCGGATTGCTGAGGGCCCCAACCATATTGACGCTACAGTAAATCAATTTGCTGTTTAGTTGCACAGCGAATTATTTAGAGGAGTAGCCACAGGACGTTTGATCGTTGCTCTATACGAAGCGTCGGTCAAACGCCGTTCACGGCGTTGCCGTCAGCCGAGAATCAGGCCCGAAGTTGGGACGCCGGTGCCTGCGGTGACGAGCACATGCTCGACGTCTGGCACCGGGTTCACCGAGGTGCCGCGGAGCTGCCGGACACCCTCGGCGATGCCGTTCATGCCGTGGATGTACGCCTCGCCCAACTGGCCACCGTGTGTGTTGATCGGCAGCCGCCCGCCGATCTCGATCGCACCGTCGGCGATGAAGTCCTTCGCCTCGCCCTTGCCGCAGAACCCCAATTCCTCCAATTGGATCAGGGTGAACGGCGTGAAGTGGTCGTAGAGGATCGCGGTTTGGATGTCGGTCGGCTTCAGCCCCGCCTGCTGCCAAAGCTGCCTGCCGACCAGGCCCATCTCGGGTAGACCCAGTTCCGGCCGGTAATAGCTGACCATCGAATACTGATCCGGGCTGGATCCCTGCGACGCGGCCTCGATGATGGCGGGCCGGTGCTTGAGATCCTTCGCCCGTTCGGGCGTTGTCACGACGAGTGCGACGCCACCGTCGGTTTCCTGGCAGCAGTCCAGCAAGCGCAGCGGTTCGGCGATCCAGCGCGAATTCTGGTGCTCTTCAATGGTTATCGGCTTCTCGTAAAAATAGGCCTTCGGGTTCTTGGCGGCATGCTTGCGGTCGGCCACAGAGACGGCGCCGAAGTCCTTGCTCGTCGCGCCCGACAAATGCATGTACCGCTTGGCGATCATCGCCACCTGCGCGGCAGGGGTAGACAGCCCGTGCGGATACGAGAACGAGTTGTCGACACCCGTCGAATCGGCGTTCTCCACCAGCCGCATCTGCACCTGGCCGAACCGCATACCCGAACGCTCGTTGAAAGCCCGGTATGCGACAACACATTCCGCGACACCCGTGGCAACCGCGATCGCCGCCTGCTGGATCGTCGCGCAAGCCGCGCCGCCGCCATGGTGGATCTTCGAGAAGAACTTCAGCTCCCCGATACCGGTCGCCCGTGCGACGGCAACCTCGGTGTTGGAGTCCATGGTGAACGTGACCATGCCGTCGACATCGGCAGGAGTCAGACCCGCGTCGTCCAGCGCGTCCAGCACCGCCTCGGCGGCAAGCCGAAGCTCGCTACGCCCGGAGTTCTTGGAGAAGTCAGTCGCGCCGATGCCGACGATCGCGGCCTTTCCGGACAGCTGGCCCGGCATCAGGCACCTCCAATGGTCTGCGATGAGCGCTCGCGCGAAGAGCCGATGGTTAACGTGGCGGTCGCGATGACGTGATCGCCAAGGCTGTTGCTGCCAACGATTTTCAGCGTGATCAGACCGTCGTTGACGGCGGTCACCTCGCCTTTGAACGTCACCGTGTCGTAGGCGTACCACGGCACGCCGAGCCGCAGAGCGATCGTCTTGATCACCGCGTTCGGTCCGGCCCAGTCGGTGATGTAACGCTGCACCAGGCCGGTGTCGCTCAGGATGTTGACGAAGATGTCCTTGCTGCCCTTGGCATGCGCCTTGTCGCGGTCATGGTGGACGTCCTGGTAGTCGCGCGTCGCGATCGCCGTCGACACGATGAACGTCGGATCGCCGTACAACGACAGTTCGGGGAGCTTGGTCCCGATCTCTATGGCCGGCGCGCTCACGCGTCCGGCTCCCAGGCATACAGCGTCCACGCCGGACCCGAGTCGCCTTCGGGAAAATCGATATAGGTTGCGCGAACAGGCATTCCGATCTCCACTTTGGCTGGGTCGACGTTGCGGAGCTCGCCGAGCATCCGCACGCCTTCCTCGAGTTCGACGAGTGCGATGACGAACGGCAGCGTGCGGCCGGGCACCTTCGGTGCGTGGTGCACAACGAAGCTGAAAACGGTGCCCTTGCCGCTGGCCACAAGATAATCGGACGGCGCCGCCTCTTTTTTAGGGTCGGCCCACAGCGCAGGCACCGGGGGATGCTGCAGGCTGCCATCGGGCCGCTTCTGGATGCGCAGTTCGTGCGCGTTCACTCCATCCCAGAAGAACTTGGTGTCCCGCGACGACGAGGGCCGCATCATAGAGCCGGCGTCCAGATCTTCGGGCACGGCGGTTGGTTTCGCGCCCTCTTGGTCGGCCGGCTTGAACTTCATGATGCGCCACATCATCTCGGCGACATCCTCGTCGCCGACCTGCCAGGTGATCTTCTGCGTGATGAAGAAGCCTTCGCCAAGCGCGGTCCGCTTGGGGCCGATGACGTCGGTGAGTTCGGCCGAGACGCTGACCTCTTCACCCGGCCGTAGATACCGGTGGTAGGTCTGCTCGCAGTTGGTTGCGACGACACCGATATAGCCTGCGTCATCGAACAAATCGAGGATCTTGGTGAGCGGATCGTCGGGCGCACGAACACCACCCAGGCCCATCATCGTCCACACCTGGATCATCGCCGGCGGGGCGACGATGCCAGGATGTCCTGCCGCCTTGGCGGCTTCCTCGTCGACGTAGATGGGGTTCTTGTCGCCCATCGCGTCCAGCCAGTGATCGACCATCGGCTGGTTCACCGGATGACGGCCAACCCGCGGCTTGCTCTTGCCCTCGGCCTTGACCCGCTCGGCCGCCTTCTGGATGTCCTCGACCGCACTCATCTGGGCACCCTCGGCACCTTCAGACCTGAAGCTGCAATCATCTCGCGCATCACCTCGTTCACTCCGCCGCCGAATGTGATCACCAGATTCCGCTTGGTCTGGCTGTCGAGCCATCGCAACAGCTCGGCGGTTTCCGGATCGGCCGGGTTGCCGTACTTGCCAACGATCTCCTCGGCGAGCCGACCGACGTACTGAACGCGTTCGGTGCCAAAGACTTTGGTTGCCGCGGCATCGGCGATGTTGATGTCCTCGCCGGACGCCGCCACCTGCCAGTTGAGCAACTCGTTGATCCGCCAGATCG
Organism: Mycobacterium sp.; assembly: GCF_035697385.1. Taxonomy (GTDB): domain Bacteria; phylum Actinomycetota; class Actinomycetes; order Mycobacteriales; family Mycobacteriaceae; genus Mycobacterium. Next base: position 35,604 of record NZ_DASSCY010000009.1, read on the forward strand.
CGTGGATCTCACCGAGCGAGCGGCGCACGTCCTCGTGGTCGAGCGGCGTCACACCATTACCGTCCGGCTTGGACGCCCACGCATGTATGCGGTCGTAGATGCTGGCGAACCGGCCGGCCGGCCCCAGCATCACACGCTCATTGTTCAGCTGAGTGGTGATCAGCCGCCAGCCGCCGTTCTCCTCGCCGACCAGCATGTCGGCCGGCACCCGGACATCGCTGTAGTACGTGGCATTGGTGTGGTGAGCACCGTCGGACAGGATCATCGGCGTCCAGGAATAGCCGGGATCCTTCGTATCGACGATAAGTATCGAAATGCCCTTGTGTTTCACGGCTTCCGGGTCGGTGCGGCACGCCAGCCAGATGTAGTCGGCGTCATGACCCCCGGTGGTGAAGACCTTTTGTCCGTTGACGATGTACTCGTCGCCGTGCCGAACCGCGGTGGTGCGCAACGACGCGAGGTCGGTGCCGGCCTCGGGTTCGGTGTAGCCGATCGCGAAATGCACGTCACCGGCGAGAATTGCGGGCAGGAACTTCTTCTTCTGCGCTTCGCTGCCGTACATCTGCAGGGTTGGCCCGACGGTCTGCAGCGTGACTGCCGGCAGAGGCACGTCGGCCCGCTGTGCTTCGTTGACGAAGATCTGTTGTTCGATCGGACCGAAACCCAATCCGCCGAACTCCTTGGGCCAGCCGACCCCGAGTTTGCCGTCGGAGCCCATCCGCTTGATGACCGCGCGGTAGGCCTTGCCGTGCCGGTCGGCCTCCATCTCCGTGCGCTCCTCGGGCGAGATGAGGCCCGAAAAGTACTGCCGCAGTTCGGCTTGCAGTTGCCGCTGCTCGGGGGTCAGTTCGATGAACATTGCGCTCCCACCAGATCGAGACGATGCGATGGCCCGCCCACCAGCCGGGTCAGGTCCTTGATGGTGGAGTAGTAGCGGTCCATCGGGTAGTCGATGTCCATGCCCATGCCTCCGTGCAGGTGGTGGCAGAGCTGCATGACCGGCGGCGCCTGCGACGCCAGCCAGTAGCCGAGGACGTCGATATCGTCGTCGGCGTCACGTCCTTCTGACAGCCGCCACACCACCGACGTGGCAGCCAATGTCAGTGTGCGCGAAGCGATGTAGACCTCCGCGAGCTGTGCGGCGACCGTCTGAAAAGTCGAAAGTGGCTTGCCGAATTGGTGCCGGTTTGCCACGTAGTCCGCGGTCAGCCGCAGCGCGCCGGCAACGAGCCCAGATGCATACGCTCCGATCACGGCGAGCGCCAGTTGGTTGACCCGGTGAGACTCTGCGCCATCCAGAACGCCGTCCACCTCAGCGTCGGAGAACGTCACCGAATACTCGTCACCGCCATTGGATGTCGGGCTCTTCATCAGCTGGACTCCCGCGGCCTTCGGCGATATCACCACCACCGCGCTGTCGGCCGTGACGACGAGCCAATCCGCTTGTTCGGCATAGGGAACCGCGATTTTCGTGCCATTCAGCTTGAGCCCGGCGTATGTCGTGCCAGGCCGGTCCGGCAGTGGCGCACCGGCTTCATTCAATGCCGCGGTCAGTACCGAACCCTTCGCGACACCTGCGAGATAGCGATCCTGCTGCTCGTCGGTTGCCAAGTCCAGCAGCACCGCGGTGCCAAGGCCAAGCGTTGCAAGCGCGGGGCTGACAGTGCCGTGCCGACCGATCTCTGTCAGCGCCGTCGCGACCTCGGGCAGACCCAAGCCGTCACCGCCGAGACGCTCCGGCACGGCAAACGCGGTGACGCCACCGGCTACCAGCGCATCCCAGCTGTTGTCGCGCCCGAGCACCGATGTCACCACATCGGCGACAGCCTGCTGCTCCGGGTCCGGTGTGAAATCCACCCGAATCCTCCTTGATTCAATTGCGTGCTCCGCACGCGGCGATTCGATTGCGAAGTTCGAGCTACTTGGCGCCGGCGCCCGAATAGTCGACCTGCCAGTGTTTGATGCCGTTGAGCCAACCCGACCGCAACCGCTCGGGCTCGCCGATGGGCTTGAGATCCGGCATGTGGTCGGCGACCGCGTTGAAGATCAGGTTGATCGTCATCCGGGCCAGGTTCGCGCCGATGCAGTAGTGCGCGCCGGTGCCGCCGAACCCGACGTGTGGGTTCGGGTCGCGCAGGATATCGAATGTATGCGGGTCTTCGAAGACGTCCTCGTCGAAGTTGGCCGAGCGGTACGACATGACCAGCCGCTGACCCTTTTTGATCTGCACGCCGCCCAATTCGAGGTCCTCGTTGGCGGTCCGCTGGAACGCCGACACCGGCGTGGCCCAGCGGACGATCTCATCGGCCGTGGTCGAGGGGCGCTCCTTCTTGTACAGCTCCCACTGATCCGGGTTGTCGGCGAGGGCGATCATGCCGTGGGTGATCGAGTTACGGGTCGTCTCGTTGCCCGCGACGGCGAGCATGATCACGAAGAAGCCGAACTCGTCGTCGGTGAGCTTCTCACCCTCGATGTCGGCCTGGATCAGCGTCGTGACGATGTCGTCGGTGGGGTTCTTGCCCCGTTCGTCCGCCATCGCCATCGCGTACATGATCAGTTCCATCGACGACTGCGCCGGATCGACATCGGCGAACTCGGGGTCCTCGCCGCCGGTCATCTCGTTGGACCAGCGGAAGAGCTTGTCGCGGTCGTCCTGGGGCACACCGAGCAGGCCGGCGATTGCCTGCAACGGCAGCTCGCACGACACCTGCTCGACGAAGTCGCCGCTCCCTTCTGCCGCCGCGGTCTTGGCGATGTTCTGGGCACGCTGGGCGAGTTCGTCCTCCAGGCGTCCGACTGCCCTGGGCGTGAAGCCGCGGGAGATGATCTTGCGCAGCCGGGTGTGGTGCGGCGCGTCCATGTTGAGCATGACGTTGCGCTGCAACTCGATGTTCTCGAACGTCATTTCCTTCGGCCAGACCGGGATCGCCCCGTTCTGCCAGCTGGAGAAGACGTCGCTGCGACGCGACACCTCCTTGACGTCCGCATGCTTGGTGACCAGCCAGTAGCCGTTGTCCCCGAAGCCGCCCGTGCCGCCGGGAACGTCGACCCAGTGGATCGGCTCGGCCTTGCGCAGTTCGGCAAGCTCGGCAACGGGCAGGCCCGCGAGGTTGACGTCGGGGTCGAGGAAGTCGAAATCAGCTGGGATATTGGGGGTCGGCATAGGTGTGAACTCCTCAATTGCAACGTGTTCTAGTTCCAGTAAAACATGCCTTCTGCGCAGAAAAAAGGCAGGTCACAATCCTTGCTTGTCAGAGTAATGAAACGTGTTCTAGCCTGACGGAATGGGTAACCCTGTCATCGTTGAAGCCACTCGCAGCCCGATCGGTAAGCGGAACGGATGGCTGTCCGGCCTGCATGCCACCGAGCTGCTGGGCGCCACTCAGAAGGCGCTCGTCGAGAAGGCCGGCATCGACGCCGGCGATGTCGAGCAGGTCGTCGGCGGCTGCGTAACGCAGTACGGCGAGCAGTCCAACAACATCACTCGGGTGAGTTGGCTGGTTGCCGGCCTGCCCGAACACGTCGGCGCGATGACCGTGGACTGCCAGTGCGGCAGCGGTCAGCAGGCCAACGGCCTGATCGCGGGACTGATCGCTGCGGGCGCCATCGACATCGGCATCGCGTGCGGCATCGAGGCGATGAGCCGCGTCGGCCTTGGCGCCAACGCCGGGCCTGATCGCGGCATCCTGCGGCCCGAGTCGTGGGACATCGACCTGCCCGATCAGTTCACCGCTGCCGAGCGGATCGCCAAGCGGCGCGGCATCACTCGCGAGGACATCGACCAGTTCGGCTTCGACTCTCAGCGCAAGGCCAAGCAGGCCTGGGCCGAGGGCCGGTTCGACCGTGAGATCAGCGGTATCGAGGCGCCGGTGCTCGACGAGCAGAAGCAGCCGACGTCCGAGCGTCACGTCGTCACCCGCGACCAGGGGTTGCGCGACACGACTCTGGAGGGTCTGGCGTCGCTGAAACCTGTGATCGAGGGCGGCATTCACACCGCGGGCACTTCGTCGCAGATCTCCGACGGCGCGGCGGCCGTGCTGTGGATGGACGAGGACAAGGCCAAGGCGCTGGGGCTGAAGCCGAGGGCGCGGATCATCAGCCAGGCGCTGGTCGGAGCCGAGCCGTACTACCACCTCGACGGTCCCGTGCAGTCCACCGCGAAGGTGCTGGAGAAGGCCGGCATGAAGATGGGCGACATCGACCTCGTCGAGATCAACGAGGCGTTCGCGTCGGTCGTGCTGTCGTGGGCGCGGGTTCACGAGGCCGACATGGAGCGGGTCAACGTCAACGGTGGCGCAATTGCACTGGGGCATCCCGTCGGTAGCACCGGCAGCCGACTGATCACCACCGCGCTGCACGAGCTGGAGCGCACCGATCAGAACACCGCACTGATCACCATGTGCGCCGGCGGGGCGCTGTCCACCGGCACGATCATCGAACGCATCTAGTGCCCGCTTCGGACACCGAACGGATCGCGGCCGCGCAGGCGTACGTCGACGCGCTGGTCAGCCACGATGCCGACAAGGTTCCGTTCGCACCTGGTTGCACACGCGTCGAGGTGGGACTCAAGACCGGATTCTCGGGAAATCACTTGCGCCGCAGCCTGAATCGCGGACCGCAGTACCGGGTCATCCGGGCCACGACCGTGCCCGAGTTCACCGTCGACGGCGACGTCGTGCGGGCTCGTTTCGATCTGGAGACCAAACCGTCGATCGGCGGGCGGCGAGTGGGCGCCCACATCAACGAGACGTTCGTCATCCCTGCGACCGACGGGCAGATCCACCAGATCCGCGCGAGCATCCGCCCTTTCCTGATCAAGTCCTAATGGTTGTCTGACGTCTCATGTGCGGAGTGGCTCGTGGCCGCAAGCCGGTCCCGCTGGTCATCACTCGTCTGCGGCGTGGCCCGGTGGTAACAAGCCTCCCCTAAACTACCGTGCCATTTCACAGACGCAGCACACTAAAGTCATTCGTGTGGGGGAAGTCAGGGTCGAAGCCGAGGGGTTGCTTTCGCTGGGACAATGGTGCGAGGGACTAGCCGGTGAACTGGCCGCGTCAGCTGCGCCCGTTGTCACTGGTCTGAGAAGTCAAGCAACCGTGACTGCCGTACAAGCAGTGAATGCTGGGGTCAGATCGGTATCCGCCGCGATGGCGACGCGGATGACTGCCACCGGCACGAAACTCTCGGAAGGCGCGACGAGATACGTCAGCCAGGATGAGCTCTTGGCCAGCTCCATCGAGGCAGTGGGCCCCACGTACCGGGTTTGATCAATGCCCGCCCCGTCAGTGATGCCTACGCTGTCGCAAATCCGGGCGTGGGACACCGAGCACCTGCGTCAGGCGGCGACTTTCTGGAGTAATACTGCCGACAATTGGGAGTACGCGTTTGATCGCGTCGCCCGCGAAATGCCATTACCCGGTGGACTTCCGTGGGAAGGCTCTGCTGCGGATGCAGCCCAGGCGAGAGCCAAGGCCGACCAGCTGAAGGTCCGCGGTCTGGCTGACGATCTCCGGGGTGCCGCAAACATCGCTCGTAGCGCGGTTGACGAGCTTGAGCTTGCGAAGAAGCAAGCGCTTCATGCGATCGGCGAGGCGCAAGCCGAAGGATTCGTCGTCGGGGAAGACCTCTCTGTGACCGACGGGCAGACGTCAGTATCGCTGGAGGAATTGGCTGCCCGCCAAGCACAAGCCGAGTTGCTGGCCGCAGAGATTCGGGCAAAGGCGCTTGCGTTATCCCGGGCGGATCAAGATGCCGCTGCGAGGATCAGCAGCTTCGGCGCTAGCTTGGGCACGGTTTCCTTTCGGGAAGGACCAGATTTCGATGGCAATGAAAACGTCATCCAGGCAGTCGATTTCCGCAGCACCCCAATCCCAGAGAAGCCGCCGTGGACGTCGCCGAATCCACCGCCCGGCGGGTGGAGCGACGACCCAATCACGCGCACGGCCCAGAAGATTGCCTACGGTCACGCGGGCGTCAAGCACGCCGCGGAGTTCCCAGGTATGTCGAAGGATCAAATCGCCGCAGAGGTTGAGCGCATATTGCGGACGAACAGCACTAATCCCGGGAGCTTAATCGTCGGGCGAACCGCAGACGGCGCGCCAGCGCTCTATGACCCAAAGACCAATATCATCGTGATCCGCGACGCGGGTGCCGCCGACGGTGGAACCGTTTTTAAGCCGCGGGCCGGCGAAGCGTATCTAGAATCCAAGATGCCGACGCGGCTGCCGTCGATACCGCCCGCTGAGCTGGCCGACACACCGTTCCGCGCGCCGCCTGCCGAACCACCAGGGTCGCGCGGTCCGCGAGGCGGCATTCCGCCGATGGTCGGCCAGCCCGAGATCGTCATCCCCCCTGGGGGCGGCGAGTCAGATCTGCCCGTGGTCGATTTCGACGGCGTTGGCGGAACACCAAGCAGGCCAGGCTCATGAACCATTCCAAATTGTTTGTCCAACAAAAGGTTAGGATCATTTCATGACGACCGGCCACACAGTTGACGTGGAGCTCACCGACGACGAACGCCAGCTGCTCGTGTTGGGCCTCAACGAGTACCTCGGTCCTGCGGCGGGCGCCCCAGTGCTCGCGCCGCTAGTTGGTGTGGCCACTGAGGCCGAGTTCATCCAGTTGATTAATCGGTTGGTGGCGGACATTAAGCAACGCAATGCTTTATCCGACCTAGACTGGGCACACGCTTTAGTGCTCACGGAAATATCCTGGGGGAGTTCGCTTCTCGGTTCAGGTATCGAGTTCGCCTCGAACATGCCGGACGAGAAGGCGGCACCGTTGATGCGCTCACTGCAGTACAAGCTTGTTACGGCGAGGCGGATTGAACTCCTAATCCAAAACGCGAATGCGCGTCCGTGAAAGATTGCGGTAAGTGTGCCCAGCGATGCAGTCCGCCACGTCAACTTGCAGACACTCCATCAGTGCTGGCTTGGGGCCGTAGCATCGAACAATGCCAAACACACGTCCCCGTTTCATGGACACGAAGCCCGCCGACTTCTTCATCAAGTGGATGTCGAAGATCAACACCTACCTGTACCGCCGCAGCGACGGCGAGGGCTTCGGCAGTGACTTCCAGGGCATTTCGGTGGCGCTGCTGACCACGATCGGACGCAAGAGCGGAGAGCCCCGCATCAGTCCGCTCTACTTCCACCGCGACGGCGACACCGTGGTGGTGGCCGCGTCCAAGGGTGGCAGCGACAAGAACCCGATGTGGTACTTGAACCTCAAGGCCAACCCAAAGGTTCAGGTTCAGATCAAAAAAGAAGTACTCGAGCTGACGGCCCGCGACGCCACCGAAGAGGAACGCGCCAAGTACTGGCCGCGGCTCACAGAGATGTACCCGACGTACGACGACTACCAGTCGTGGACCGATCGGGTGATCCCGCTCGTGGTCTGCGAACCGTGACCGCACCGGCCGACCTTCATTTCTATTTCGACCCGGTCTGCCCGTTCGCCTGGTTGACGAGCAAGTGGGTGCGCATGGTGGCCGCCCAGCGCGATTACAGCGTCGACTGGCGGTTCATCTCACTGCGGATCGTCAATGCGAACGTGGACTACGCCACGCATTTCCCCGAGGACTACGAAGCCGGCCATACCGCGGGCCTGCGACTGCTTCGGGTCTGCGCGCGAACCCGCTCGGACCATGGGCGGGACGCGGTCGGGCCCCTATACAGCGCGATCGGAACGCGGTTGTTCGACACGCGCCGCGACAACGATCCCCTTACCGCATCGGGTCAAGGTGCGCGCGAACTGGTGGAGCCGTTATTGCGCGATGCCGGCCTGCCCGTCGACCTTGCCGACGCGCTCGATGACACATCGTTCGATGACATGATCCGCGCCGAGACCGAAGAGGCGCTCGCCCTGACGGGTCGCGATGTCGGAACGCCGATCCTGCATTTCCAACCGCCTGGCGGCACAGCGTTCTTCGGCCCGGTGATCAGCAGGCTGCCGAGTCCGGACGACGCCGGCCGGCTCTGGGACCACGTCATCGGCCTCGCCGGCTTCGCAGGCTTCGCGGAGATCAAGCGCAGTCTGCGAGAGCGTCCGCAGCTGGCCGCCTTGGGCGTCGACACCGAAACAGTTGGCATCGAAGAGGATTGGCACGGCGGCAGCCGTCGCACCAAGAAGTAGGCGCACCGCCCTAGTGTCCTGAGTCAATAATTCACTGGCAGCTTTGATGGGCCGGTTGGTGGGCACAAGTCGACGGCGGTGGATCGCCGAAACGTACGTTTTGTCGCCCTCTTCTCGCACTTGCTCTGCAAAACGTACGTTTCGCGGGTCAAGTGTCCGCCGTGTAGCAGCGGTGATCCGATTCGACGGGATCTCATCGCAAGGGGGAACTACTGCCTCATAGGTAATGACTCGGGCACTAGGCGACCGCATCCCTCATCACGCTGCTAGTACAAATTCAGGACCATGGTCGGTACAAATCCATGACTAGAACGCCGATGACTTCTCAGCCGAGCATGTTCCCAAGCGAAAAGCTCGCGTGAAGGAGAAGGATATGGCCAAGACGACCCGCATCCGTGTGACCCGCTACCTAGCGGGCCCAGCGCTCGCACTAGGCCTGGCGATCGGATCAGCCGCCGTGGCCAGCGCCGAGCAGGTATGGGACATCGGGGCGTACGACGACTGCATGAAGAAGACCATCCGAGACGCCGCCTGGTGCTGTCTGACAAGCGGTGGGGTTGTGACGGACGCGAACGCGCAAGATGACTCAGGGTGTGCGGCCCCTCCGCCGGCAGAGTCGCAGGGCCGCAACCCGCTGCCCAGCGATGCGCCCACCCATGTAATGCAACCGTCGCCGCTACCGGGCCCGCCTATACACGTCGGGTCGGCACCGGGAGGGGTCTTGACCCCCTAGCTTTGACGCCATTCGGTCAGTTGGTTTGCAAACGGTCCGCTGCGGCTAGTCAGGTCGAATGAGTGAGCGGCGATGGGTCCGGAACTCGAAGTTCCTTGCGCTGCTGATGAAGTACTTCGCGCGCGCCCATATCTGGGTGTATCAGCGCACCAACGGGCGGTTGGGGGCGAAGCTGCTGTGGTTTCCCGCGGCGCTGATCACCACCACCGGACGCAAGACCGGCCAGTCGCATACCACGCCGACGCTGTATCTGCGTGACGGCGATCGGGTGGTGCTGCCGGCGTCGTTCGGCGGCCGCGCCCGCGACCCAGGCTGGTACCGCAACCTGAAGGAAGACCCTAAGGTGCACATCCAGATTCGCGACGAGCACCTCGACCTTGTCGCGCGCGACGCCAGCGACGATGAACGAAAGTGCTACTGGCCCAGGCTGATCAAGATGTATCCGCCGTATCGGGGCTATCGGCAGGCGACTGATCGGGTGATTCCGCTGGTTCTCTGCGAGCGATAACGAGATTCAGGACCACTGCGGCCGCAACCAGGCCTGCTCCCACGGCCATCGTTACCGGCTGCATGTACAGCAACAACGCCGCCGCCGGTACACACAGCAGCCGCTCGGGCCAACCTGCCTTGCGGATCAGCCACCCGCCGGTGACCACCGCCAGTGCCGCCACTGCCAGTGCGCCAACCGCCGCCGTCCACGCCATGTCGGCAATCGACTTCAGGCCGAGAAGGCCTTCGCCGTTGTCGGTGATCACGAACGCGAACGGCACCAGGAAGGCGGGCAGCGTGTACTTCCACGTCTGCATCATGGTGGGGATCACCCGGCCGCCGGTGATCGCTGAAGCGGCGACCGAGGCCAGTGCCGTCGGCGGAGTCACTTCGGACAGCACCGCGAAATAGAACACGAACATCGCCACCGCTGGTGCCGAGACGCCGAGATCCTGCAGCGCAGGCCCGATGATCACCCAGCTGATCACGAACGACGCCGTAACGGGCACCGCGAGCCCGAGCACCGACACCGCCAACGCCGCGAAGACCGCGGTGAAAATCAATACAGCCGTGGGGTTTTCGGTGATGGTGCGTGCGGTGTTCACCAGGATGGAGTTCAGCTGCAAGCCCAGGCCGGTTCGGGTGATCATCGCGGCGACGACGCCCGCCGCAGCACACACCGCTGCGACGGAAAGGACGCCTCGCACACCCGTGGCCAGTGCGCCGTACAGCTTGGCCGGCGTGAGCCGGTGTTCGCGGTCCAGGTACGACAGCACGATCTGCACCACCGTCGCGTAGACGACTGCCCTCACCGCCGACACATCCATCGCGAGGAACACGACAATCGTCGCCAGCGAAATCAAGTGATAGCCGAACCTGCCCAGCAGCCGCCACGTCGATTCCGTTTCGACATCGACCTCACGGGTGGCGTAGCGCCGGGCGTCGATCTCGACGGCGAGCAGGATGCCGAGGTAGTACAGGATCGTCGGCACGATCGCCCAGACCAGCACCGTCAGATATGACACCTGTAGGTACTCGGCGATGATGAAGGCAGCAGCGCCCAGCGTCGGCGGGGAGAGGATCGCGCCTATGCCCGCGGCGGCCAACATTCCTCCGGCGTTCTCGGCCGGATAGCCAGCGCGCCGCAGCACCGGCCATGTCACCGAACCCAGGCTGACGGTCGTCGCGGTCCCCGAACCGGAAACACTGCCCATCAGGAACCCGGCTAACGTCACGGTGCGGCCCGGCGCGGCGCGAGATCTGCGGAACGCGGAGAACGACAGGTCGATGAAGAACTTGCTTGCGCCCGACGCATCCAGCACGGCGCCGTAGATGGTGAAAAGCACGATGTACGTTGCCGCGACGTCCAACGGCACGCCGTAGAGGCCGGTCGACTGGATGAACGATGCGCTGATGATCTGGTCCCAGTCCACGCCGGCGTGCGCGATCGCCGCACCCTGCGGCAGGTAGCCGCCGTAGTAGGCGTAGCCGAGGGCGAGCACCAACACGATCGGCAGCGCGACGCCCGTCGTGCGGCGGCAGGCCTCCAACACCAACAGCAACACGATCGTTCCGACGATGACGTCGGTTACGCCCGGCGTGCCTTGGCGGCTGAGGAACTCGTCGAATCCGCCACCGCCATCGCCGATTTGGACTGAGAGCACCGGGTAGAGGCACGCCACCAACGCCACCGCGGCGAGCAGCCAGTCGATCGGCGTCGGGTTGTCACGGGTGGTTTGTGGGTCCGAGCGACGACGGAACCGCACGCCCGAGCGATAGCACAACAAGGTCAACGGCAGCACCGCCGCCAGGAACAAGATCAGCGAGACCTGGTTGCCCTGCGCCAGCGGAAAGAACACCTGATACAGCGCGAACAGGCCGACCAGGACGCAGGCGGCCGTGACCAGGTGCTGTACCCACCCGGTCAGCCGGCGCGCCGGCTTTTCTTCCTCGTAGGAGGCGGGCGAGATCTCGGTCAGGTGGCGGCGCCGAGATCGTCGAGCGCCTTCTTCGCGCCGGGATGCAGCGGCACCGGGCTGGTCTGACGGGCGGTGTCGAGCGCGATGCCGTCCGCCGCCTTGTTCGCCTGCACGAGATCGGCCTTGTTTTCGAACAGCGCCTTCGTCAGCACGCAGGCGGTGTTTCCGTCCATATCGTCTTTGACCAGAAGCACATTCGGCACCACGACTGTCGGCACATCCGCCGGCGTCTGGTAGGTGCTCGCAGGGATGACGCCGCGTTCGTAGATCGGGTTGATCTCCTGCAGCTTCGTCAAAGTGTCTGTGACATCGAGGAACTTGACGGCATCACGCTGGCTGACGAACAGATCAGTGATGCCACCGGTCGGCAGGCCGCCGGACCAGAACATTGCGTCGATCGATCCGTCCTTCATGCCCTCGACGGTCTTACCCAGTTCGGTGCGCTGCGCCTGGATGTCTTTGGCGGGGTCGAGTCCGGCCGCCTCCAGCATCCGGTTGGCGATCACCTCGGTGCCGGAATTCGGCGCGCCGGTGGAAACGCGCTTGCCCCGCATATCGGCAATCGAGTTGATTCCGGCGTCCGTGCGGGCGATCACCTGCGTGTAATTGGGATACAGCCGCGCGAGCGCCGCGATCGGCTGCTTCTCGTCGAACGACGCCGTGCCGTTGACAGCGTCCGCGGCGGTGTCGGCGAGCGAGAACGCGATCTGATGGGTACCCGCCACCAACTGCTGGATGTTCTGCAGCGACGCGGACGTCTCCGCAGCGGTGGCTTTCAGCTTGCCCTCGGTGGCCTTACTGATGGCCTCCGCATACGCGCCGCCGAGGGTGTAGTAAACCCCGGTGGTGTTCCCCGTCGCGATGCTCAGCCGGGCGTCGGTGGTCACTTCGCACGACGTCGGCTCGGTTTCCGCGGCCGCTGAGTCGTCACCGCGCTGTCCACCACACCCGGCCAGTAGCAACAACATTGCGCCGATAACGGCGCCTCGTCCGTATCGTCTCACCCGTCCATCATGGTCCGCGGAGGGACGGTTCAGCGGCGGTTTGGCTTAAGTTAAGTGCCGGAGCCGCTCGGCGTCGCCATCAAGCTCCGTAAACCGGAACCGGGGGGCGGGCCTTGGCGAGCAGATCCTTGACCACCGGACCGAGTTCCGCCGGATCCCACCGGGCGCCCTTGTCGATCTGAGGTCCGTGCGCCCAGCCCTCTGCAACACGCACGATGCCGCCCTCGACCTCGAACATCCTGCCGGTGACGTCCCTGGATTCGACGCTACCGAGCCAAACCACCAGCGGCGAAATGTTTTCCGGCGCCATCGCGTCGAAGTCCTTGTCCTGTGTCGACATCATCTCGGCGAACACGGTCTCGGTCATCCGGGTTCGCGCCGACGGAGCGATCGCGTTGACGGTGACGCCGTAGCGGCCCATTTCGGCCGATGCCACCAGCGTCATGGCAGCGATGCCCGCCTTGGCGGCGCTGTAGTTGGCCTGTCCGACACTGCCCTGCAGGCCGGCGCCGGAACTGGTGTTGATGATGCGGGCGTCGGGGGTGTTACCTGCCTTTGACTGCGCACGCCAGTAGGCCGCCGCGTGCCGCATGGTGGCGAAGTGCCCCTTGAGATGCACGGCGATGACGGCGTCGAACTCTTCCTCGCTGGTGTTGGCGAACATCCGGTCGCGGACGATGCCCGCATTGTTAACCAGGACGTCGAGCCCGCCGAAGCTGTCGACGGCGGTCTGGATCAGGCCCTCGGCCTGCGCCCAATCGGCGACGTTCGCCCCGCTCGTCACGGCTTCGCCTCCGGCGGCGGTGATCTCGTCGACGACACCTTGCGCAGCGCTGCCCCCGCCGGCGGGTGAGCCATCCAACCCCACCCCGATGTCGTTGACCACCACGCGCGCGCCCTCAGCGGCGAACGCCAGCGCATGTGCGCGCCCGATGCCGCCACCTGCTCCCGTCACGATGACCACCCGGCCGTCGAGCAAACCCATCCGCTGTCTCCTTACTTGATCGCGTTCGCGGTCGTTGTGTCCAGGTAATGCGGCGGTTCTCCCCCGCCGTGCACCTCGAGCGACGCGCCACTGATGTACGACGCTGCATCTGAGGCTAAAAACGCTGCGGCCCAACCGATGTCGGCTGGCTTGGCGAGGCGACCCAATGGCACCTTGGCCGAGATCGCTGCGATCGAATCCGCGTCGCCGTAAAAGAGGTCGGCCTGTTCGGTCTCGACCATGCCCACCACCAACGCGTTCACGCGCACCTTCGGCGCCCATTCGACGGCCAGTGTGTTCGTGAGGCTTTCCACGCCCGCCTTCGCGGCGCCATAGGCGGCGGTGCCAGGGGTCGGCCTTCGGCCGCTGACGCTGGCGACGTTGATGATGGACCCGCCCTGCGATTGCGTCTGCATGTGCCGGTTGGCGTGTTGCGAGACCGACAGCGGTCCAAACAGGTTGAGCTCGATGATCTTTCGATTGAACTTCGCACTCGCGTCCGCAGTTAGGACGTACGGTGAGCCTCCTGCGTTGTTCACCACCACGTCGAGGCGGCCGTGATCGGCGACGACCTTGTCGACCATCGCGGCAACCGCGTCGTCGTCGCGCACATCGCAGGAGTGGAATTCGTAGGGCAATCCCTCGACGGGTCGGCGCGCGCATGTCACCACCGTCGCGCCCTGATCGGCGAAGACCGCGCTGATGCCAGCGCCCACGCCGCGGACGCCACCCGTCACGAGGACGACCCTGTCCTTGAGTCCGAGGTTGATGTCTGGCGCGTCGGTCACTGTGCTAGCGTACCAAGCAAGTGCTTGCTTTCCTACCGTCACCAGGAAGTGCTATGACCATCACGTCTTCCACACTCGAGCCGGGCATCGTCGCGGTCACCGTCGACTACCCACCGGTCAATGCCATTCCGTCGCGCGGGTGGTTCGAACTCGCCGACGCCATCACCAAGGCCGGCGAGGACCAGCAGACCCACGTCGTGATCCTTCGGGCCACCGGTCGCGGTTTCAATGCCGGCGTCGACATCAAAGAGATGCAGCGCACCGAGGGCTACACGGCGCTGATTGACGCCAACCGGGGTTGCTACGCCGCGTTCCGCGCGGTGTACGAGTGCGCGGTGCCGGTGGTCGCGGCCGTCAACGGCTTCTGCGTCGGCGGCGGCATCGGGCTGGTCGGCAACGCTGACGTCATCGTGGCCTCCGACGACGCGACGTTCGGGCTGCCCGAGGTCGAGCGTGGCGCGCTCGGCGCTGCGACGCATCTGTCGCGGCTGGTGCCGCAGCACATGATGCGACGACTGTTCTTCACCGCCGCCACCGTCGACGCGGCGACCCTGCACCACTTCGGATCGGTGCACGAGGTGGTGCCGCGCGACGATCTGGACGAGGCGGCGTTGCGGGTGGCCCGCGACATCGCCGCGAAGGACACTCGGGTGATCCGCGCGGCCAAGGAAGCGCTGAACTTGATCGACGTCCAGCGGGTCAATTCGAGTTACCGCATGGAACAAGGCTTTACCTTTGAGCTGAACCTCGCCGGTGTGTCGGATGAGCACCGCGATGCGTTCGCGGGGACCTCCAAGGGAGGCAAGTCGTGACCGACAAGAGGACCACTCTGGACGCAGCCGTCGCCGAGTTGCGTGACGGCATGACCATCGGCATCGGCGGCTGGGGCTCGCGGCGCAAGCCCATGGCTTTCGTGCGAGCCATCCTGCGCACCGACGTCAAAGACCTGACCGTGGTCAGCTACGGCGGACCGGACATCGGGTTGCTTTGCGCCGCAGGGAAAGTGCGGCGGGTGTACTACGGCTTCGTCTCGCTGGATTCGCCGCCGTTCTACGATCCATGGTTCGCCAAGGCACGCACGTCCGGCGCCATCGAGGCGCGCGAGATGGACGAGGGCATGTTGCGGTGCGGCCTGCACGCGGCGGCACAGCGACTGCCGTTCCTGCCGATCCGCGCAGGGCTGGGCAGTTCGGTGCCGGACTTCTGGGAAGGCGAGCTGTCGACGGTGACGTCGCCATACCCCGCTCCCGGCGGCGGCTTCGAAACCTTGATCGCGATGCCCGCGCTGCGGCTGGACGCGGCGTTCGTGCACATGAATCTCGGTGACGCTGCCGGCAATGCCGCCTACACGGGCATCGACCCGTACTTCGACGACCTCTACCTGATGGCAGCGGACAAGCGTCACCTGTCGGTGGAGCAGGTGGTGCCCACCGAGGAGTTGGTCAAGGCCGTTCCTCCGCAGGCATTGCTGGTGAACCGGATGATGGTCGATACCGTCGTCGAAGCGCCGGGCGGCGCCCACTTCACCACCGCCGCACCGGATTACGGGCGCGACGAGAAGTTTCAGCGTCACTACGCCGAGGCCGCCGCATCCGACGAGAGCTGGCAGCAGTTCGTCGCGACCTACCTGTCCGGCAGCGAGGCCGACTATCAGGCAGCGGTTCGCAAGTTCCAGGCGGCTGAGGAGAACAAGAAGTGATTTCCGTGACCCGCGCCGAGGTGTGCGCCGTTGCCTGCGCCGAATTGTTCCGTGACGCAGGCGAAATCATGGTGAGCCCGATGGCGACCATGGTGTCGATCGGGGCGCGCCTGGCGCGGCTGACCTTCTCCCCCGACATCCTGCTGTCCGACGGCGAGGCGCAATTACTGGCCGACACACCGGCCATCGGCGCCGTCGGCGCGATCGAGGGGTGGATGCCGTTCGGCCGGGTCTTCGAGACTCTCGCATGGGGCCGCAGGCATGTGGTCATGGGCGCCAACCAGATTGACCGCTACGGCAATCAGAACCTCTCGGCGTTCGGGCCCCTGCAGCACCCGAAGCGCCAGATGTTCGGCGTTCGCGGCGCACCGGGCAACACCATCAACCACGCCACCAGTTACTGGGTGGGCAACCACTCCAAGCGGGTCTTCGGCGAGTCTGTCGACGTGGTGTCCGGCATCGGCTGGGACAAGGTCGATGCGTCGAATCCGGCGTACCGCTTCGTCAACGTGTACCGCGTGGTGTCCAACCTCGGGGTCTTCGACTTCAACGGGCCGAACTATCAGATGCGCGCGGTGTCCCTGCATCCGGGGATCACGCCAGAAGAGGTTCAGGAGAACACGTCGTTCGAGGTACACGATCTCGACAAGGCAGAACCGACCCGGCTTCCGACCGTCGACGAACAAAAGCTGATCCGCGAGGTTATCGACCCGAAGTCACTGCGGGACAAGGAAATACGGGTGTGACAAATGGCTAAGTTGCGCACGCCGCTGACTGAGCTGGTCGGCATCGAGCATCCGGTGGTGCAGACCGGGATGGGCTGGGTGGCAGGTGCGCGGCTGGTCTCGGCTACCGCGAACGCCGGCGGCCTTGGCATCCTGGCGTCGGCGACCATGACGCTGGAGGAACTGCAGACCGCCGTCACCAAGGTCAAGGCCGCGACGGACAAGCCGTTCGGCATCAACATCCGCGCGGACGCCGGCGATGCGAATGATCGCGTCGATCTGCTGATCCGCGAGGGCGTGAAGGTCGCCTCGTTCGCGCTGGCGCCGAAGCCCGAACTCATTGCCCGCCTGAAAGAGGCTGGCGTGGTGGTGATTCCGTCGGTCGGAGCGGCCAAGCACGCCAAGAAGGTCGCCGGCTGGGGCGCCGACGCGGTGATCGTCCAGGGCGGCGAGGGCGGCGGGCACACCGGGCCGGTGGCGACGACGCTGCTGTTGCCGTCGGTTCTGGATGCGTTGAAGGGGGAAGACATCCCTGTGGTTGCGGCGGGCGGGTTCTTCGACGGCCGCGGCCTTGCGGCGGCGCTGTCGTACGGCGCGGCGGGCGTGGCCATGGGCACGCGCTTCCTGTTGACCTCCGACTCCACCGTGCCCGACGAGGTCAAGCAGCGGTACCTGCAGGCGGCGCTTGACGGCACCGTGGTGTCCACCCGCGTCGACGGCATGCCGCATCGCGTGCTGCGCACCGGGCTCGTCGAGAAGCTGGAAAGCGGATCGCGCCTGCGCGGGTTCAGCGCGGCGGTGCGCAATGCCCAGAAGTTCAAGAAGATGTCCGGCATGACATGGCGGTCGATGATCAGCGACGGCCTCGAGATGAGGCACGGTAAAGAGCTGACGTGGTCGCAGGTGGTGATGGCGGCCAACACACCAATGCTGCTGAAGGCCGGGCTGGTCGAAGGCAACACCGCGGCAGGTGTGCTGGCGTCGGGCCAGGTCGCAGGCATCCTCGACGACCTGCCGTCATGCGCGGAGCTGGTCGAGTCCATCGTGAATGACGCGGTCAAGCACCTGCAGGCGGCGGCCGCACTCGTCGTGTGAGTTCGATATGAAGCTGTGAGCTTCATATCGAGATGCTGAAGCTATACTCTTCATATGTCGAAGGTGAAGTCTATCGCTTCATCCACTTCCCGGGCGACCGTGATCGGCGACGTCGTGGGCTCCCGTCGCGTCGCCGACCGAAGTGCGCAACACCGCGCCCTGAATCGGGCGCTGGCCGATATCGCGCCCGACGCCATCGACCCGCCGGCGTTCACCGTCGGTGACGAGTTTCAGGGCAGCTATCCGACAGTGGGCGGCGCGATCGATGCGGCGCTGTCGCTGTGGCTGGCCGTCGTACCGGACATCGACGTGCGGTTCGGGATCGGCTGGGGCGAAGTGGTGGTGCTCGACCCCGATGCGGGAATTCAGGACGGACCGGGATGGTGGGCGGCGCGGGAGGCCATCGAATGGACGGCGTCGGCCCAACGGCAACCGGGCCTGGCGCTGGCGCGGACGTCGTTTCGCGGCACGAACCGCGACGACATCGACGCGGTCAACGCTGCGCTGTTGTGTCGGGACCATCTGCTTGGATCGCTGGATGACCGATCGATACGGATTCTGAAGGGCCTGTTGAGTAACCGCAGTAAGAAGGACATCGCGACGACCGAGGGCATCAGCGCCTCGGCGGTGTCGCAGCGCGCCGGCCGCGATGGTCTCGACCTGATTGTTCAAGCGTCGCAATACCTACGGAGCCTAAAGTGAGCGGACTAGCGGTGATGCTGATCGCGGTGGGCATCGCCGACGTGTGCCGCAGACTCACCGACCGCATCTGGGTGCCGGTCGCCGTCGCGCCTCTCACCGTCGTCTGCTGCGCGGTCCTGGCGGGACTGTGGCACCTGGGTGACATCGCGCTGTTGGTGATCGCCGCGGCGGCGAGCGTCTGGTGGGTCGTGTTGTGTGCGCGCGCCGAGCGGACCGGCGAGCGAGAGGTGACGCCGCTGGTGGTGTTCGGCGGTGCCGCCGGAGTGCTGATCCTGTTGTCGGGCTGGGGTTCTGACGTCGCGGGCTTGGTGCAGCGATGGTCGGGGTGGGTCGGACTGCCCGGTCTCGACGAGGTGTCGCCGAATCGCGTGCTGATGGTGGTGGGCGTCGTGTTGTTGCAACTTGTGACGGGAAATCAATTGGTGCGCTTGGTGCTTGGCTCCGTCGGCGCGGTCAAACCGGCGGGCCAACCGCAGGCGTCGGACAAGCTGAAAGGCGGCCGGCTGCTCGGCCCGATGGAACGCCTGCTCATCGTCGGCCTGGGTTTGGCCGGTCAGCTGGCCGCGGCGACGGCCGTCGTCGCCGCCAAGAGCATCGTCCGGTTCCCGGAGATCAACGCACAGAAGGCCCGCGAGAACGGTGGCATCGGCATCGACGAAGTGACCGAGTACTTCCTGGTCGGCAGCTTCGCGAGCTGGATCCTCGCGCTCGGCGGAGTGGCGTTGGCGCAGTAACGCCTGCCGCGAGGGGAAGGGTTAGAGCCGTTCGATGATGGTGACGTTGGCGGTGCCGCCGCCCTCGCACATCGTCTGCAGGCCGTAGCGACCGCCGGTGCGCTCCAACGTATTCAGCATCGTCGCGAACAGTTTCGCGCCGGTCGCACCGAGGGGGTGTCCCAGGGCGATCGCGCCGCCGCTCGGGTTGACCTTCTCCGGATCGGCCTTGGTCTCCTTGAGCCATGCCATGACGACGGGTGCGAACGCCTCGTTGATCTCCACCGTGTCGATGTCCTCGATCGACAGCCCCGTCTTCTCCAACGCGTAGTGGGTTGCCGGGATCGGTCCGGTCAGCATGAACACCGGATCGGCGCCGCGGGCACTGATGTGGTGAATGCGGGCGCGCGGCTTCAAGCCGTGGTCCTTGACGGCTTGCTCGGAGGCGAGCAGCACGGCGCTGGCGCCATCGGAGATCTGGCTGGCCATCGCGGCGGTCAACCGGCCACCGTCGACAAGAGTCTTGAGGCCCGCCATCTTCTCCATCGAGGTCTCGCGGGGCCCCTCGTCGGTGACGAAGCCCTCGACGCCGATGATCTCGTTCTCGAAGTGCCCGGCGCGGATCGCGTCCAGCGCGCGCTGGTGGCTGGTCAGCGCGTACTCCTCCATCTCTTCACGCGAGAGGTTCCACTTCTCGGCGATCATCTCGGAGCCGCGGAACTGCGAGATCTCCTGGTCGCCGTAGCGGTGCAGCCAGCTCTTCGATTCGTTGGTTGGCGAGGTGAAGCCGAACTGCTCGCCGACGATCATCGCCGACGAGATCGGGATCTGGCTCATGTTCTGCATGCCGCCCGCCACGATCAAATCGGCGGTACCTGACATGATCGCCTGTGCCCCAAAGGAAATCGCCTGCTGGCTCGATCCGCACTGCCGGTCAACGGTGACTCCTGGCACTTCCTCCGGATATCCGGCGGCGAGCCACGACAGTCGTGCGATATTGCCCGCCTGGGGTCCGATGGCGTCGACGCAGCCGGCGATCACGTCATCGACCGCGCCGGGGTCGACGTCGACACGGTCGAACAGGCCGCGCCACGCGGCGGCTCCGAGGTCGACGGGATGCACGCCCGCAAGCGATCCGTTTCGCTTGCCGACTGCGGTGCGCACAGCTTCGACGACGTACGCCTGCGAAATCCCAGCCATGTCAATCCTTTTCCGTTGTGATCCCGCCGAGGACGATGGCGAGGTATTGCCTGCCGACCTGTTCGGCCGTGAGCGGCCCACCCGGCTGATACCAGCGGACCGAAACCCAGGTGGTGTCGCGGATGAACCGGTAAACCAGGTCGACGTCGAGGTCCGGACGGAAGTGGCCCTCTTCGATGCCCTGGTTGAGGACGTCCATCCACATCTTGCGCTGCTCTTTGTTGCGCTCATCCACGTAGGAGAACCGCGCTTGCGACGACAGCCGCTTGGCCTCGTCCTGGTAGATGACGACTTGCGCGTGCCGGTGTTCGATCGCCTCGAACGACGCCATGAACAGGCCCTTGAGCCGCTCCAGCGGGTTGGGTTCGGTGTCGACGATCTCCTGGTATCTGGTGAACAACCAGTCAAGGAAGCCGCGCAGCACCTCGTCGACCATCTCTTCTTTGGAAGCGAAGTGGTGATAGAGACTGCCGGACAGGATGCCCGCCGAATCGGCGATGTCGCGCACCGTGGTGGCCCGCAATCCGCGGTCGGCGAACATCGTCGCGGCGAGTTCGAGCAGCTCGTCGCGCCGACTCGGAAGCGCCCTGTCCACCCGACCAGGATAGCAACCAAGCGCTTGCTAGGTAAGTCCCGGGGACTTTAGCGATAGTTCAGCCAGTACTGGCCGCACTCATCGCCACGCGGCGCGCCGTCGTGGGTGGCACGCCACCGCGACAGATTGAACTCGTACCAGGCGTCCCGGTCGTCACTGCGGTACATCGCGCATACGCGCATCGGTTCGGGCAGCCGGGCCAGTGCCGGCTCGATGTCCGAGGACAGCCGAAACAGGTAGGCGGTGTCCAACAGCCCGGTCTGCTCGTACCGGTCGATGTTGCGCTCGGCGATCAGCCGCTCGGGATTCGTCGCGGCAAGTCCCAGCAACGCCACCGCACCGGCCATCAGGATCGCCTGCGGCAACCACTGCCCCGTCATCCGAATACCTGCGACGGCGACGAGGATGAACACCGCGCCGAGCCACAATTCGATGGTGATCACCATGACGCGCTCGGTACTGAACCCGTAGGCCTGTTGATACAGCCACATCCGGTGGATCGCCGAGATCACCACCACAACCGAAGTGGCACAAAGGATTCCGACAAGAGACCGCAAGAGCCGGCGATCCGGTGCAGCCTGCCGCCTTGCCACCCGGATGACGCCACTCAACACCAGGAGCGTCAGCGCGGACACCCACAGCAGCTGCCAGAAGCCCTGACGTGCGTACTCGGCGTAGGTCAGTCCCTCGGTCTCGAGGACGTGCGCATGCCCGCCGAACAGCACCGTGGCCTGAACCGCGACGAACCCGATGAACAGCACGTCCAGCACCGCAAGGGGCACCGCCCACTCCCAGTTCGGCACCGGACGCATTGGACCCGGCGCGAGCGCATCGAGCTTGGGGGCGAAGCGCACCAGGTAGCCGCCGAACAGCACGAAGCTCAGCACAATCCCGAACACCAGGGCGCGGGCATAGGCCTCGTAGGGGTTCCATTCGGGTGTTAGGAGTTCGATCAGCCGCGCGAAGGCTGGATCGGCGGACGCGAACAAGCCGCCGAACACCAGCACGAGCACAACGGTGACTGCCGCGACGACGCCGATCCGGACCGCGCTTGGCCGCCGACTCCACCTGAGTTCGCCCTTTGGGACGGCGCGACGGACCCACCCGATCACCCGCGCGGGCAGCAGCCACGGCACAAAGGGGCCGGTGAACACGGCGGTCCACGTCCTGCCGCACGCCAGCGTGCTCCAGCCGACCAGCCACGCAGCCAGCACGCACAGCACCCCAAGCCATTCCGCAGCGAGCAGTGCGGGCACGGCCAGCAGCGCCAGGGTGACAGTGATCCCGAGCCATTCACCGCGCGTCGGACGACGCCCGGCGGTGCCGTACACGACGCCGAACACCAGGGCACCGACAAGGAGGTAGCCCACGCTGAGCACGGAGATCCGCCAGAACGCGGCACCAATCACGCCGGCGACAAGCGCGAGCATCAGCAGTCGGCGCGGCGCGGCGGCCAGCGGGTCGAGCGGCCAGATGCGGTGCGGCCAGATGGTCCAACCGGGCTCGCCGTACCGCGGCCGTTGCGGACCGAACACGGGTGGGGGCGGCGGCGCTTGCGGTGCCCCGTACCAGCCCGGGTACATCGTGCTCTGCGGTGTCGTCATCGTTGTTCCTCGCCTACCGCCGGTGCGGGGATTGTGACCCCGATCCGGCAACCAGTCCTGGCGTCCATCACTTCGATGGCGCCGCCATGCAATTCGACCGCCCAGCGGGCGATCGCCAATCCGAGTCCGGTACCGCCGGCCGATGTCGCGCCCCTTGTGAAGCGCTGGAACACGCGTTCACGTTCGTCGGGAGGAATCCCTGGCCCCTCGTCGCACACTTCGACCCGCAGCCCTGTCGGCTGCGCCGCACTCGCGATCACGGAGACCCTTGCGCCCGCAGGGCTGTGCCGGATGGCGTTGTCCACCAAGTTGACGACCACCTGCCGCAGACGGGCCTGATCGGCGATGGCGACAAGATCCGGAGGCGACACTTGCACCGTCACCTGCACCCCATCGCCAGCCACCGCGACGTGTCCGACGGCCTCCTCGAGGAACCGCTTGACGCCGAATATGCTGGGCTGCAATGCGATAGCGCCGCCTTCGAGCCGGGACAGGTCCAACAGGTTGGTGACCAGCTCGCTGAGTCGCTCGGTCTGCGACAGCGCCATCCGCATGGTTTTGTCATCCGGCTCCGCGATGCCGTCGACGACGTTCTCCAGCAGCGCGTGCAACGCCGTGATGGGGGTCCGAAGCTCGTGCGAGACGTTGGCGATGAGGCCGCGTCGATACTCGTCGGCGGCGCCCAGATCCGTCGCCATCTGGTTGTAAGCCGCCGCCAACTGTCCGATCTCATCTCTGGACGTGGCGCGGACACGCGCGCTGTAGTCGCCGCGCGCCATGGCGCGCGCCGCCGCGGTCATCTGCCGCAGCGGCGATGTCATGCCGTGGGCGAGGAATTGGGTGAGTGCGAGCGAGGTGGCCAGCGCGGCGAGCAACGCCCACCGGAACTGCCAGCTCGCGCCGATCCAGAACGTGAACGCGGCAAGGGTGATCGCGCTGCCGACGAGCAGGCCCATCTTCATCTTGAACGAGCTGAAGGGATCCAGTGGCCTGGGCAGCCGATCCCACACAGCCGCAAGCCTGCTCAACGCGGTAGCTCCAGCGCGTATCCGACGCCGTGCACGGTGCGGATGAGTTCTGAGCCGAGCTTGCGGCGCAACGCCTTTACGTGAGTGTCGACGGTCCGGCTTTCCACCCCGGACGCCCAGCCCCACACGTGTTCGAGCAGGGCATCGCGGGAGACAGCCGTGCGCGGCCGGCCCGCCAAAAAGATGAGCAGATCGAATTCGGTTCGGGTCAAGTGGATTTCGTCGTCGCCCTTGTGAACCCTGCGGGCCTGCAGATCAATCCGATGGTCACCAATCCACAGTGGTTGGGCTGGGTCGCTCCGGTCGACGCGGCGCAGCAGCACCCGGACGCGCGCGACGAGTTCGCGCATGCTGAACGGTTTGGTGAGGTAGTCGTCGGCTCCGATACCCAGCCCGATCAACATGTCGGTTTCGTCGGTTCGCGCGGTCAGCATCAGCACTGGGATGGGCTGCGCCGCCTGGATCCGCCTGCACACCTCGAACCCGTCGAAGCCCGGCAACATGACGTCGAGCACCACGAGGTCCGGTTGGGAGGCCGCGGCCGCGGCGACGGCCGACGGTCCGTCGACGGCGGTCTCGACCAGGAACTCCTCGGCACGCAGCCGAGTCGCGACGGCGTCCAGGATGGTCGGCTCGTCGTCGACCACCAGGATTCGCTTCACACATCTGACTGTAGGGGCCGGATGTGGGGCTTCTTGGCAGCGTTTGTGAAGATTCGGTGGAGATCGCGGTCTGTCAGGCCCGCTGGCTCGACACCGAGATGACTTCGCCGGTCAGATAACTGGAGTAGTCGCTGGCCAGGAACGCGATGGTGGCGGCCACCTCCCATGGCTCGGCCGCACGCCCGAACGCCTCACCTTCCGACAGCCGGTCCAGGAGATCCGAGGAACTGGTCTTCTCCAGGAACTTATGCCGGGCGATACTCGGTGATACCGCGTTGATCCGCACGCCGTACTCGACAGCTTCGATTGCGCTGCACCGGGTTAGCGCCATCACGCCGGCCTTGGCCGCGGCGTAGTGCGACTGTGAGTGCTGCGCGCGCCAACCAAGCACGCTGGCGTTGTTGACGATCACGCCGCCGTGGTCCGCCTCGCGGAAGTACCGCAGCGCCGCGCGCGTCGCACGCATCACCGACGTCAATGTGACGTTGAAGACGCGGTCCCACTCCTCGTCGGTCATGTCGACGACGGGGGTCTGCCCACCCAAGCCTGCGTTGTTGACCAATACGTCCAGGCGTCCCATCCGGGCGGTGGTCGAGGCGATCAACGCGTCGACCTGCGCGGTGGACGTCACGTCGCACACCACACTTTCGACCTGACCGAGGCCGAGCTCTGCGAGCT
Source organism: Mycobacterium sp. (assembly GCF_035697385.1). Lineage (GTDB taxonomy): Bacteria > Actinomycetota > Actinomycetes > Mycobacteriales > Mycobacteriaceae > Mycobacterium. The sequence continues at coordinate 60,416 of NZ_DASSCY010000009.1, forward strand.
GGTCGCGGGTCTCGCCCAATCGCCGCTCGTGGTGGTCGGAGACGACGACGTCGGCGCCCTCGAGTAGCGCACGCCGCGCTACCGATGATCCGATGCCCGTGCCTGCGGCAGCCGTCACGACGACGACCTTGCCGGCCAGAAGGCCGTGTCCGTCAATCTCTTTCGGCGCGTCCGCCAGGCTCATGCGGCTTTTCCTATGGTCTTCGCGCAAGCGCTCATCCGCGAACCTCTCTAGGTAGGCCGAGCACCCGCTCGGCGATGATATTGCGCTGAATCTCGTTGGAACCGCCGTAGATGGTGTCCGATCGCGAGAACAGATACAGCCGCTGCCATTCGTCGAAGTCGCCATCGGTCAGCGTCAGACCTTCGCGGCCCAACACGTCCATGGCGATCTCACCAAGATCGCGATGCCAGTTGGCCCACAACAGTTTCGACACGTTGTCCTGACCGGGCTGCTCGACGTCCATCGTCGCCAGCGCGTATGACCGCATGGTGCGCAGCCCCGCCCACGACCTGGTGAGGCGCTCCCGAATCAGCGGATCATCGGCGGCGCCAGTGCGTTTCGCCAACTCTGCGACACCTGACAACTCGCGGGCGTACTCGATCTGCTGGCCGAGTGTCGACACACCACGCTCAAATGTCAGTGTCCCCATCGCGACCCGCCAGCCGTCGCCGGGTTCGCCGACCACCAGATTCGCATCGGTTCGGGCGTCGTCGAAGAACACCTCGTTGAACTCGGAGTCCCCGGTCAGCTGCACGATCGGACGGACCTCGACACCGGGCTGGTCCAACGGCACCAGCAGATACGACAGCCCGGCGTGACGCTTGGAGCCCTTCTCCGTGCGAGCCACCACGAAACACCATTGCGCCCAGTGCGCCAGCGACGTCCACACCTTCTGGCCGTTGATCACCCACTGGTCGCCGTCGAGTTCTGCCGTGGTCGACACATTGGCGAGGTCGCTGCCTGCTCCGGGCTCGGAGTAGCCCTGGCACCACAGCTCGGTGACGTCGAGAATCTTGGGCAGGAACCGCTGCTGCTGCTCGGATGTGCCGTACGCGATGAGCGTCGGCCCCAGCAGCTCTTCACCGAAGTGGTTGATCTTCGCTGGCGCGTTGGCGATCGCGTATTCCTCGTAGAAGGCCACCCGGTGCGCGACGGAAAGGCCGCGGCCGCCGTGCTCCTGCGGCCAGCCAAGACACGTCAGACCTGCCGCCGCTAAATGCTGGTTCCACGCTCGCCGTTCCTCGAAGGCTTCGTGCTCGCGCCCCGGCCCGCCAAGGCCCTTGAGCGCGGCGAATTCGCCGACCAGATTGTCGGCCAGCCACTCGCGGACCTCGGCCCTGAACTCCTGGACCTGTATCACCCTTGTAGGCTAACCTACCAAGCACTTGCTTTGTTAGAGGAGCATCCATGACTGGCCATCCGAGGACCATTCCGCGGGTTCTCGACCGGATTGCCGACCAATTCTCCGACCGAAATGCGCTGGTCACCGATGATCGGCGGTTCACGTTCGGTGAATTGCGGGCAGAGGTCCGACGGGCCGCCGCGGCGATGATCGCGCTGGGCGTCAACGCCGGGGATCGGGTCGCGATCTGGTCGCCGAACACGTGGCACTGGGTGGTGGCGTGTCTGGCAACGCACTACGCCGGCGGCGTGCTGGTGCCGTTGAACACCCGCTACACCGCCAGCGAGGCCACCGACATCCTCGCCCGCACTGGCGCTCCCCTTCTGGTCGCCGCCGGTGAGTTCCTCGGCGCCGACAAAACCGCGGACTTGGACCGCGATGCGCTGCCCGCCCTGCGCCACATCGTTCGCGTGCCGATCGACAAGGACGACGGAACCTGGGACGAGTTCGTGAGCCGCGGGGGCGGCCTCGCCGCCAAAGATCAAGTCGACGCACGCGCCGCCGCGGTGAAGCCCGACGACGTCTCCGACATTCTGTTCACCTCCGGCACCACCGGCCGCAGCAAGGGCGCGCTGTGCGCGCACCGGCAGTCGTTGGACGCGCCTGCGGCATGGGCCGAGTGCGGACAGCTCACCAGTGACGACCGCTACCTGTGCATCAACCCGTTCTTCCACAACTTCGGTTACAAGGCCGGCATCCTTGCCTGCCTGCAGACCGGGGCCACCTTGATCCCCCAGCTGACCTTCGACCCCGAAAAGGCCATGCAGGCCGTGCAGGATCACCGCATCACCGTGCTGCCGGGGCCGCCGACGATCTACCAAACTCTGCTCGACCATCCCAAGCGCGCCGACTACGACCTGAGCTCGCTACGGTTCGCGGTGACCGGCGCCGCGGTCATCCCTGTTGTGCTGATCGAACGGATGCAGAACGAGTTGGACATCGACATCGTGCTGACCGCCTACGGCCTGACCGAGGCCAGCGGGTTCGGGACGATGTGCCGCGCCGACGACGACGCGGTCACCGTCGCCACCACCTGTGGTCGGCCGATCGCCGACTTCGAGCTGAGTATCGGTGAACACGACGAAGTACTGCTGCGCGGCCCGAACGTGATGCTCGGCTACCTCGACGATCCCGAAGCCACCGCTGCCGCAATCGATTCGGACGGCTGGTTGCACACCGGCGATGTCGGTATCGTCGACGAAGCCGGCAATTTGAAGATCACCGACCGGCTCAAGGACATGTACATCTGCGGCGGGTTCAACGTCTATCCCGCAGAGATCGAACAGGTACTGGCACGCCTGGACGGTGTCGCCGAGTCCGCGGTCATCGGGGTTGCCGACGAACGGCTCGGCGAGGTCGGCAAGGCGTTCGTGGTGACCAAACCCGGCGCGACGCTTGACGAACAGACTGTCATCGCTTACACCCGTGAGCATTTGGCGAACTTCAAGGCGCCCCGGTCGGTGGAGTTCCTCGATGTGCTGCCGCGCAACCCGGGCGGCAAAGTGGTCAAGCCGCTACTTCGTGAGAGGGCCTGATGGACCTGAGCTTTGACGACACCACGCGCGAATTCCAGGCGGAGGTTCGTGACTTCCTTGCGGCGAACAAGGATTCCTTCCCGACCAAGTCCTATGACACCGCCGAGGGCTTCGAGCAACACCGGCGTTGGGACAAGGTGCTGTTCGACGCCGGCCTTTCGGTGATCACGTGGCCCGAGAAGTACGGCGGTCGCGATGCCAGCTTGTTGCAATGGGTGGTATACGAGGAGGAGTACTTCCGCGCCGGCGCACCAGGACGGGCCAGCGCCAACGGTACGTCGATGCTGGCGCCGACGCTGTTCGCGCACGGCACCGAGGAGCAGCTGGACCGCGTGCTGCCGAAGATGGCCAGCGGCGAGGAGATCTGGGCGCAGGCCTGGTCCGAACCGGAGTCCGGCAGCGATCTGGCGTCGCTACGGTCGACCGCGACCAAGTCCGACGGCGGCTGGCTGCTCAACGGCCAGAAGATCTGGAGCTCGCGAGCCCCGTTTGGGGAGAGGGCGTTTGGCCTGTTTCGCTCGGACCCCGAGGCGGAACGTCACCGCGGGCTGACGTACTTCATGTTCGACCTGAAGGCCAGCGGCATCACGGTCCGGCCGATCGCGCAGCTCGGCGGTGACACCGGCTTCGGTGAGATCTTCCTCGACGACGTGTTCGTGCCGGACAACGATGTGATCGGCGCGGTGCACGACGGCTGGCGCGCGGCGATGAGCACGTCGAGCAACGAGCGCGGCATGTCGCTGCGCAGCCCGGCCAGGTTCTTGGCACCGGCCGAACGGCTGGTGCAGCAGTGGAAAGCCAACCCTGACAGGGACATTAAAGCGGCGTTCACCGACCGCGTCGCCGACGCGTGGATCAAGGCCCAGGCATACCGGCTGCACACGTTCGGGACGGTGACGCGCGTCGCCGCCGGCGGCGAGCTGGGCGCGGAGTCGTCGGTGACCAAGGTGTTCTGGTCGGACCTCGACGTGACACTGCACCAGACCGCGTTGGACATGCGGGGTGCAGACGGCGAGCTCGCCGATTCGTGGACCGAGGGCTTGCTGTTCGCGCTCGGCGGCCCGATCTATGCCGGTACCAACGAGATTCAGCGCAACATCATCGCCGAGCGCCTGCTAGGTCTGCCGCGGGAATCTAAGAGGTGAGATTCGACTGTGTTTTTTGAGACTGACGAACAGCAGCGGGACTTCGCGGCCAGCATCGACGCTGCACTGGCAGCGGCCGATCTGCCGAGCGCGGTTCGGGCATGGGCCGCGGGCGACACCGCGCCCGGCCGCAAGGTGTGGGCGCAGCTGACCGACCTCGGCGTCACCGCGTTGGCGGTACCGGAGAAGTTCGACGGCATCGATGCGCACCCGGTCGACCTGGTGGTCGCCGCGGAACGGCTGGGCCGGTGGTGTGTGCCAGGGCCGGTCACCGAATCCATTGCGGTGGCACCGATTCTGCTGGCCAACGACGATCGGAGCGCCGCGCTTGCCGCAGGTGAGTTGATCGCCACCGTCGCGCTTGCGCCCCATGTGCCGCGCGCCGTAGATGCCGACTCGGCGGGCCTGATCCTTGTCGCCGCCGACGGCTCGGTGCGTGACGGCCAGCCCGGCACACAACATGCGTCCGTCGACCCAAGCCGAAAGTTGTTCGACGTCACCGCAACCGGTGAGGCGCAGCCCGCCGACGTCGCGCGCGCCTACGAGTTCGGTGTGCTGGCCACGGCCGCGCAATTGGTGGGGGCGGGCCAGGCGATGCTGGACGCCTCGGTCGAATACGCCAAGCAACGCAGTCAGTTCGGGCGGGTGATCGGGTCCTACCAGGCGATCAAGCACAAGCTCGCCGACGTGCACATCGCCATCGAGCTGGCGCGGCCACTCGTATACGGGGCGGCGCTGTCGCTGGGCGACAATTCAATTGATACGGCGCGCGATGTCAGCGCCGCCAAGGTCGCCGCCGCCGATGCCGCCCTGCTGGCGGCGCGTTCGTCGCTGCAGACCCACGGCGCCATCGGCTTCACTCAGGAACACGATCTGTCGCTGTGGCTGTTGCGGGTGCAGGCCCTGCGATCTGCGTGGGGCGATCCGACCGTGCACCGCAGGCGGGTGTTGGAGGCGCTCTGATGACTGAGGAACGGGAATTGCTGCGCGAAACCGTCGCCGCACTGGTCGAGAAGCACGCGTCGCCTGCGGCGGTGCGTGAAGCGATGGCGTCGGAGCGAGGCTACGACGAGTCGCTCTGGAAACTGCTGTGCGAACAGGTCGGCGCCGCGGCACTGGTGGTGCCCGAGGAATTGGGCGGTGCAGGCGGTGAACTCGGGGACGCCGCCGTGGTGCTCGAGGAGCTCGGACGGAGTTTGGTCCCCACGCCGCTGCTGGGCAGCACGCTGGCCGAGCTGGCGCTGCTGGCATCCGACGAGCCGGACGGCGATACTCTCGAAGGGCTGGCCGAGGGCACCAAGATCGGCGCCGTGGTGTTCGAAGCCGATGAGCGCTCGCGCGAAGAGAATTCGGGCCGCGACTATGTCGTCAACGGTGGCATCGCCGACATCGTCATCGCCGCCGACGGCAAGACGCTCACCCGCTGGACAAGCTTCACCGCGCGGCCCGTCGACACCATGGATCTGACGAGGAAGCTGGCGCGGGTTGAGCCGCAACAGACCGCGGACATCGGCACCGATCCCGGTCTGGCGGGCACGGCCGCGATCCTGTTGGCGGCCGAGCAGATCGGCGCCGCAGCGAAGTGCCTCGATCTGACCGTCGAATACACCAAGGACCGTGTGCAGTTCGGCCGCCCGATCGGCAGTTTCCAGGCGCTCAAGCACCGGATGGCCGATCTGTATGTCGCGGTGCAGTCGGCGCGGGCGGTTGTCAACGAGGCGATCGCCGAGCCGTCGGCGACGACGGCGGCGCTGGCCCGGGTCGCTGCCAGTGAGGCGTTCTCCAAGGTCGCCGCGGAGGCCGTGCAGATGCATGGCGGCATCGCGATTACCTGGGAGCACGACATCCAGTTGTACTTCAAGCGCGCGCACGCCAGCGCGCAACTGCTCGGGCCGCCGAGGGAGCATCTTCGCCGGCTCGAATCCGAGGTGTTCTAGCGTTCAGAGGGCGAAGACCTGGCCGTCACGTGCGACGGTGGTCTTGCCTGAGAAGTTCTTTCCGATTGCGTCGAACCATTCGGAGTCCGGCAGATCCGTTGGGCTGTAGTGGCTCAGGATCACGTGCTTGGCGTTGGCCGCCGCGGCGACTTCACCGACCTGCTCTGCCGATGTGTGCGACTTCACCAGGTAGTTCGGCGGGAATCTGTTGTGGTAATAGGCATCGTCGAGGCTGAATTGCGCCTCGTGCACCAGGATGTCGGTGTCTTTGGCGAGGGCAATCAGGTTGTCGGACTTGGTGGTGTCTCCTGAAAAGGTCACGGACACACCAGATTTCTTCAGATCAAAGCGGAATCCGAATGCCGGGTAGACATCGTAGTGGGAGACCAGTGTGGCGGTGACGGTGACATTCTCGTCGGAAACCACCGGGAACGGGGCAGTTTTCGGCGACCTGCTGCGGTAGTCCGATCCTGGTGGCACCGTGATCTCGTTGACCTCGAGCAGGCTCTGGATGTCGTCGATTCCCATGTCGCGAATGAACAGGTTGCTGGTGTAGGCGTATGCCTGCAGCAGGGCGTCGCTGGTGGCGGCGAGTCCCGGTGCAGGGTTGCGGGGGTTGATCGTCGCTGGATCCGCGTTGCCGACCTCACTCGGCGGCAAGCCACCGGCCGGCCCTGGACCGTAAACCGTTACCGGCGCCTTGCCCTTCGAGGCGGTATATCCACCGGAGAGGAAGAAGCTGTAGTAGTCGACGATGTGGTCGGTGTGCAGATGGGTGATGAACATGCTTTTCAGATCGTCGAATCGCAGCCCCGCGTTGGTAAAGGCGTTCAAAGAGCCCAAGCCGCAGTCGATCTGATACACGTCGCTGCCGATCTTCAGGGCAGTCGAGATTCCTGTCATGTTGGGGACCGGTGGAGGTCCGGCTTGGACTCCGAGGGTGATCAGCGCATTCTCGGGCAGCGCGGGCGGGGACTCAGGCGATTTCGACGGTGTTGCCGAACTACACGCCGACGCGCTCAGAACGGCGGCGCCGACAGCGGCCGACGAAGCCGCCAGGAGCGACCTTCTCGAGATGGTGGCCAGGTCCAGCGTGTGATCATGGTTGCATCCCGGGGGGTTCACGCCCGTAAGACTATGCTTTGCCCGGTCTGTCGAATGGAGAATCCATGTCGTTGATCGCCCTGGAAGAGCATTACGCGTGGGACCCGGCCAGTGCCGAGAACGTCGTCGGTAACTGGTTGCGGGAGAACAACACCACCGCTTACCAGCGCCTGTATGACCGCGGCGACCTGCGTTTGGAGCAGATGGACGCCGCCGGCATCGACTTCCAGATCATGTCGCTGTTCGACCCGGGCGTGCAGGACGAGACCGATGTGCCGCGCGCAGTTGACCTTGCCCGAAGCGCCAACGACGACCTGGCCGAATCGGTGCGCTCCATGCCTGACAGGTTGGGCGGATTCGCAACACTGGCCACTCAGGACCCCGACGCTGCGGCGGCCGAACTACGCAGAGCTGTAAACGAACTGGGCCTCGTGGGTGCGCTGATCAACGGTCATTGCCAAGGCCGCTACTTGGACGACCCTGCCTATAGCGGGCTGTTCGAGTGTGCGCAGGAGCTGGACGTGCCGATCTATTTGCACCCGACGACGCCGCATCCCGCGGTGATGGATGCCTGGTTTGCGCCCTACGTCGGCGATGGCCTGCATCTTGCGTCATGGGGTTTCGCCGCGGAGACCGGCACGCACGCGCTGCGGCTGATCTACTCCGGGTTGTTCGATCGGTTCCCGCGACTGCAGATGATCCTCGGCCACCTTGGCGAGATGTTGCCGTTCGCCGCCTACCGGGTCGACCGGTATTACGGGTTGGGGGGTGATCCGTCGGCGCGCGGCCGCAAGCTCGAGCGTCTTCCATCGGAGTACCTTCGGACCAACTTCCATGTGACTTTGAGCGGGAACTTCAATGGACCGGCGTTCGCCTGCACACTCGAGGTGATGGGTGCCGAGCGGGTGATGTTCTCCGTCGACTACCCAATGGATGACAACAAGGCGGGCGCCGAGTTTCTCGCCGCCTACCCGATGGACGAAGCAGTGCGACGGCAGGTCGGTTCGGAGAATGCTCGGCGTCTGTTCGGTGACCGCATTCCGCCCCAGCGGCGGCCGTCCGTCTAACGTGGCTCAAGTGAGCGACCGCGTTGCGCTTCGTGCCGGCATCCCGCCCTTCTATGTGATGGATGTGTGGCTGGCCGCGGCCGAGCGCCAGCGCACGCACGGCGACCTGGTGAATCTCTCAGCGGGACAGCCGAGCGTGGGCGCGCCGGCGGCCGTGCGCGCGGCGGCGATAGAGGCGCTGAACAACACTGTTCTCGGCTACTCCGTCGCGTTGGGCATTCCCGAATTGCGCACGGCAATCGCCGGGTCGTATGCGGACCGATACGGCATCGACGTCGACCCCCAGGAAGTGGTGCTCACCACCGGCTCGAGCGGCGGCTTCCTATTGGCGTTCCTCGCGTGCTTTGACGTCGGCGACCGGGTGGCCATCGCCAGCCCAGGCTATCCGTGCTACCGCAACATCCTTTCTGCGTTGGGTTGCGAAGTGGTCGAGATGCCATGCGGACCGGACACCCGGTTCCAGCCGACGGTGCAGATGCTCGCCGCGCTCGATCCGCCAGTCAAGGGTGTCGTGGTCGCCAGCCCGGCCAACCCGACCGGGACGGTGATCCCGCCCGAGGAGCTGGCCGCGATCGCGTCATGGTGTGAGGCATCAGGTGTCCGGCTGATCAGTGACGAGGTCTACCACGGGCTGGTATACGAAGGCGCGCCGGCGACCAGCTGCGCATGGCAGACATCACGAGATGCCGTGGTGGTCAACAGCTTTTCGAAGTACTTCGCGATGACCGGGTGGCGGCTCGGCTGGCTGCTGGTCCCAGGAGGCCTGCTTCGCGCTGTGGACTGCTTGACCGGCAACTTCACCATCTGCCCGCCGGTCCTGCCGCAGTATGCGGCGGTTGCGGCCTTCACTCCCGAGTCGGTCGCCGAGGCCGAGGGGCATCTGCACCGTTACGCAGCCAACCGCGACCTGCTGCTCGACGGGCTGCGTCGAATCGGCCTTGACCGGCTCGCCCCCACAGATGGCGCCTTCTACGTGTACGCCGACGTCTCCGACCACACGACGGATTCGCTGTCGTTCTGCTCGAAGTTATTGCACGACACCGGCGTTGCGATCGCGCCGGGCATCGACTTCGACACCGTGCGCGGCGGCTCGTTCGTGCGGCTCTCGTTCGCCGGGCCAACGAGCGATATCGAAGAGGCGTTGCGCCGCATTGGATCCTGGCTCCGCTAGCGCCTGCGCCTGCGCCCAGAGTGCGATATATGACGGAATTCGGCTGATATTCATCATATTCCGCACTCTCGCGTTACAAAGCAGCGCTACCGACGCTGTTTCGCGTACCAGTCAAGAAGCGCGGGGTTATCAACAGCGCTGCTCTCGACAACGCGCGCGGGGTCGCCGCCCTGCAGCAGCTTCTTGATCGGCACTTCAAGCTTCTTGCCGGTACGGGTATGTGGAATGCCGGGAGCTTCGAGAATCTCGTCGGGCACGTGCCGCCGCGACACCTCGGCGCGGATGGTGTCGCAGATCCGGTCCTTCAGTTCGTCGGTCAATTGCGCATCGCCGGCCAGCACGACGAAGAGCGGCATCCAGTAGCCGCCGTCGGGTTGCTCTGCGCCGATCACCAACGACTCCGCGATCTCCGGCAGACGCTCCACCGCCTGGTAGATGTCCGCGCTGCCCATCCGGATGCCGTGACGATTCAGCGTCGAGTCCGACCGCCCGTGCACCGTGATGCTGCCGTGGTCGGTGATCGTGATCCAGTCGCCGTGCCGCCACACTCCTGGGAACATCTCGAAATACGCTGCGCGGTACCGAGATCCATCGGCATCGTTCCAGAACTCGATCGGCATCGACGGCATCGGCTTGGTAACCACCAGCTCCCCCACCTCGCCGCGCACCGGCTTGCCTGACTCGTCCCACGCATCGAGCGCAACCCCGAGATAGGGCGCCGACAGCTCCCCCGGCCAGACCGGTACGGTGCGTACACCGCCGATGAATGCGGACACCACGTCGGTGCCGCCGCTGATCGACGCCACCTGTACGTGTTCGCCGACGTTGTCCCGCAACCACAGCGACGACGACGGTGGCAGAGATGACCCGGTGATGCCGACGGTGCGCAGTGCCGACAGATCGTGCTCCTTACGCGGCACGGCACCTGCTTTGATACACCCCAACACATACCCAGGGCTGGTACCGAACACCGTCGCACCGACGCGGGCTGCAATGTCCCACAACGCATCCGGCCCTGGAGCGGTAGGACTTCCGTCATAACAGACGATCGTCGCTCCCACCAAGAGGCCGGCGACCTGGAAGTTCCACATCATCCAGCTCGGGCTGGTGTACCAGAAGAACGTGTCGTCGGGCCCGATATCTGACTGCAGCGCAATCGCTTTCAGATGTTCAAGCACGACACCGCCGTGGCCGTGCATGATGCCCTTGGGCAACCCCGTCGTTCCCGACGAGAAGAGAATCCACAGCGGATGACTGAAGTCCACCGGCACGATATCGAGCTCGCCGCCGTCGTCGGCGCTCGCCAGCTCCGATGCCATCACCGTGGCCCGCAGCGACGGCAGCCCAGCAGCAAGAGCCGAAATTTCGTCACGCTTGTCGTGCCACTTCCCGCCGAACCGGTACCCGTCGGCCGTCACCAGGACGATTGGCTCGAGCTGGCCGAGCCGGTCCAGCGCCGCCTTGGCCGAGTAGTCCTGTCCGCAGGCGCTCCAGATCGCGCCGATGCTCGCGGTCGCCAGGAATGCGATGACCGCTTCGGGAATATTCGGTAGGTAGCCGACAACCCGGTCACCCGACGTGACCCCCAGGGATTGCAACCTGCGCGCGAATGTGGCTGTACGACCGAGCAATTCGGCCCACGACAACTCCACAGTCGAGCCGTCTTCGCTGACGTGGACGATGGCGGGCCGGTCCGTTCGCGCACTGCGCACGACCTGGTCGACGTAGTTCAACCGAGTACCGGGAAACCACTGGGCGCCAGGCATCTGTGGGTTGTCCAGCACCACATCAGGGGCGTCGCCGAGCGCGAAGTAGTCCCACAATGCCGCCCAGAACGCAGCCGGCTCATCGACCGACCATTGCCACAGAGCGTGATAGTCCGCCATGGGCAGACCCGTGCGCTCGCCCACAAATCGCCCGAAATCGGTCACCCGCGCGTCGGTTATGTCCTGCTCCGTGGGGACCCACTGCGGTTCGGTCATCGCGCGCTCCAGCCGCCGTCCATGGTGTACGACGCGCCCGTGACCATTCCGGCCGCCGGCGAGGCCAGCCAACCCACCAGCGACGCAACCTCTTCGGGCTCGACAAGGCGCTTGATGGCGCTTTCCTTCAGCAGGATCTTCTCCACTACCTCATCCTCGGGGATGTCGTGCGTACGCGCCTGGTCCGCGATCTGCTTCGTCACCAGCGCGGTACGAACGTACCCCGGATCGACGCAGTTGCTGGTCACCTTGTGAGGTCCACCTTCCAACGCGGTGACCTTGGAGAGGCCCTCGAGTGCATGCTTGGCGGTGACATAGGCGGACTTGAATTCGGATGCCCGCAAGCCGTGCACCGACGAAATGTTGACGATCCGGCCGAATCCGTTCCCGTACATGTGGGGCAGCGCGGCCCGGATCAGAAGAAACGGCGCCTCCACCATCAGCGCGAGCATGAACCGGAACCGCTCAGGGGGGAACTCCGCGATCGGGCTGACATGCTGCACGCCGGCATTGTTGACCAGTATGTCGACCTCGAGCCGAAGATCCTCGAGCGCCGCGACATCGGAAAGGTCCACTGCCCAAGCCTTTCCGCCGATCTCGTCGGCGAGCGCCTTCGCGCCCACGTCGTCGACATCGGCGACGGTGACCACCGCGCCCCTGGACGCGAGTTCCCGCGCGCATGCCGCGCCGATACCGCTCGCGCCGCCAGTGACGAGCGCCGCGCGGCCGTTCAGGTCGGTCATACGACGCCGCTCCTGGCGAGGTCCTCGCGATCGGCCTCGTCGACGCTCTCCAGATCAATCCCGTTTGTCTCCCGCATAAACAGCGCCGCCACGAGGGTGATCACAGCGGCCCCGGCCAGGTACAGCGCGATCGGCACCCAGGTGTCGTAGATGTCGAGCAGTTTCACGGCGATGATGGGGGCCAGGGACCCCGCCACGATCGAGGTGACCTGATAGCCAAGGGAGACGCCGGAATACCGCATGCGGGTCGGGAACATCTCGGCCATGATGGCCGGCTGTGGGGCGTACATGAGTGCGTGGATGATCAGGCCGATGATGATCGCAGCCATGATGAGGAGGTAATTACCGGTGTCCATCATCGGGAATCCGAAGAAGCCCCACGTCCCCGCGCCGATGGCGCCGACGATGTACACGGGACGCCGTCCGAATCGGTCCGCCAGCCGCCCCACCTGTGGGATGACCAAGAAGTGCACCGCGTGTGCGACCAGCAGCCACAACAGGATGGGGCTGGTGTCGGCACCGACCTGCTGCTTGAGATAGGTGATCGAGACGATGACCACCAAGTAGTACATGATGTTCTCGGCAAACCGCAGGCCCATCGCGGTGAAAACCCCACGCGGATACCGCTTGAGCACCTCGAACACACCATACGACACGGCCTTGACCCGCTCGATTTCCTGTTGCGCCTCGAGGAATATCGGCGCGTCGCTCACCTTGGTGCGGATGTAGTAGCCGATGAGCACCACCACGGCCGACAGCCAGAACGCGACCCGCCATCCCCACGACAGGAAGGACTCATCAGAAAGCGCCGCGTTCAACAGAAGGAGCACCACGGTGGCGAGCATGTTCCCGACGGGTACAGCGGCCTGCGGCCAACTGGCCCAGAACGCGCGGCTGCGGTTGGGGCTGTGCTCCGCCACCAACAGCACCGCCCCACCCCACTCGCCGCCGACTGCGAAGCCTTGGAGGAACCGCAACACCACCAGCAACGCCGGAGCCCAGTAGCCGATCTGCCCGAAGGTGGGCAGACAGCCCATCAGGAACGTGACGGCACCGACCAGCAGAATGCTGAACTGCAGCAGTTTCTTGCGCCCGTACTTGTCACCGAAGTGCCCGAACACCACGCCGCCGAGCGGGCGCGCGAAGAACCCGACCGCATAGGTCACAAGCGCCGCCAATATCGCGTCCAGCTCGCTGCCGGCCTGTGCGAAGAACACCTTGTTGAAGACGAGCGTGGCCGCGGTGCCGTACAGGAAGAACTCGTACCACTCGACGACCGTGCCGGCCATCGAAGCGGCCACCACCCGCTTGAGGCCGGTCGGTACGGACCCGGGTTCGCTGCCGGCGGGCGGTGTCTCATTGTGAATCGTCATCGGACGCTCCTCGATTGTGATGCCCCACACAGACGACTGTGAGTATTCATGCAGGTACCCCTGGCTGCAATGACCAAAACCGCAGCAGTCATCTGCAAAAATGCAGATATGACTTTGCCGTCCGGCCGCAGGCCCAGTGCCGATGACCTGCTGGTGTTGCTGGCTGTCGGACGCTCCGGTCGCTACAACACCGCGGCCGAAGAACTCGGGATCAACCACACCACCATCTCGCGCCGGATAGCGGCGCTGGAGCAGTCGATCGGCGGTCGGGTGCTCGCGCGTGTCGGCGGCGGCTGGGAGCTGACAGATCTGGGCCGTGACGCACTGTCGGCAGCCGAAGCCGTCGAATCGGCCGTGCGATCCCTGACCGTCAACCCCGGCGGCCGCCGCACGCTGGAGGGCGTGGTCCGCATCTCGGCGACCGACGGGTTCAGCGCGTACATCGCCGCTCCTGCCGCCGCCCAGGTTCAGCGCGACCATCCGAACGTGGCCGTCGAGATTGTCGCCGCCACCCGCCGGGCCACCCAGCAGCGCTCCGGCCTCGACGTCGAGGTCGTGGTTGGCGAACCAAAAGTGCGCCGCGCCAAGGCAATCCGCCTGGGCGACTATTGCCTGGGTCTCTACGGCGCCCGCGACTACCTCGCCGAGCACGGCACCCCGACCAGCATCGCTGACCTCGCGCGTTTCCCGCTGGTCTACTTCATCGACTCGATGCTGCAGGTCGACGACCTCGACGTAGCGACGAGCTTCGCCCCGGCCATGCGCGAATCGGTCACGTCCACCAATGTTTTCGTGCATGTCGAGGCGACTCGGGCAGCCGCGGGAATCGGCCTACTGCCGTGCTTCATGGCCGACCGCCACGACGACCTCGTCCGCGTCCTGCCCGATGCGGTGGCGGTTCAGTTGACGTACTGGCTCGTCACCCGCGCCGAGACGCTGCGCCGGCCGGAAGTCGCGGCGGTAGTGGACGCGATCCGCGACCGCATGGCGGATCAGCGCGACGTGCTTCTCGGCGCCCGCTAGCGGCGGCGCCTCTGATCAATCCGTGCGCGGCCGCTGTATATAGGGAAACACCTGATTCAAGGGTGACCGCCGACGGTTAACGTTTGGCGCGAGACAGTCAGCAAACCATGTTTCGCGACAGACAGAGGGAACCGCCATGTCCGCGCCCACACAATCTCACGTCCACAAAAACACCCCCGGCCACCGCAGGCGCCACCAATCGAAGGCGCTCAAGGCAACCGCCGCCGTGGCGGCAAGTGTGCTAACCCTCAGCGGCACTGCGGCATTCGCTTCTGATGCACTGCAGCCGCGTCCTCTCCGGAGCGGCGGAAACCCCAGCGCGAACATGCAACCGGTAGCTGTCTTGCCATCACCGATGCTGACGACGTTCGGCACCCCGATCACCGATCGCACCGATAGTGAGCGAACCGCGTTGACGGTGCTCGGCTTGATCAACCCAAGCGGCCCCGCCGCGACGGGTCCTGGTCTGCAGCCCACGTCAGGTCCGATCAGCGCCACGAGCGCCGGTGGTGGCGGCACCGTGTTGGGCAGCTTCAGCGCGAGTTTCGCGCCCACCATCTTCGGAACACCGTTGGCCAGCGCGCGAAGTGGTGGCCCTGCAACGTCATCGGCGCCGACACTGTCTAGCGCGACCAC
>NZ_DASSCY010000010.1:0-11039 GCF_035697385.1 Mycobacterium sp.
GACCCTATTCGCATCAGACCCCAGCTACCCAGCAACAGCATGATGGGAAAATGCCAAAGACACAGCGACAGCGATACCCGGCCCAAGAAGCGGAACGGACCAATGTCAAACCAGTTTGCCAGCATCGAATCTTGTCCGCGAGCTGACGGGGCAACGATGACAAGGATCAGTAACGCGCCGAGCAACGCCAACGCGGTAGTTTCGAACTGTCGTCTCAGCGCGAGAGATATTACGAAAAGAGCACAGGCCGGAACTATCGCTAGCGCACTGTATAAGCGGACACGCCGGCTCAGGCGCTCGGTCAACTTCCGGCGTTCCATCGCGACAATCACAATCGCCGCGAGCATCCCCAGTGCGTAGTTATCGGCGTTGACCGGAAAACTCCGCAGGTAGACCGCCCCCCAGTTGGGTCCCCAGTTGGTGAGCCAAGGGTTCATCGTGTCGTAGTCGGGAATCAAGACCGGCGCCAGCAGCTTGCCAACAAATCCCATTACGACGAGCACAATGACCGCAATAACAGCAAGCTTGTACGCCCCGAAAGATAACCGCCTACGCGCCGCGAAGATGACGAGACACAGGAGCGGAAGGCACGCGTAAAAGGCAAACTCCATGCTCAGCGACCAAGACGGGTTCAGGCCGGTTTGAAAGTATTCGGGAATGTAAGTTTGGACGAGTGTCAGGTTTGCGAACAGCTGTCCAGGATCTGTAATCATGCCTGTGCCGCCGCCGCTTCCGAATGGATATAACATCGGGTTGCTGACGTATGCGGTTTGCAGCACATAATTCGTGATCAAGAGGATGACGATGTATGCCGGGAAAACCCTTGCGAAGCGTTGCGTCGCATAGTATTTGGTATTCGGCAGCTTCGGGGATTCAGATTCGGTCAATGCCCGAACGTACGGCAAGAACAACAAGAACCCGCTGAGGACGAAGAAAAAGATCAGGCTGACACCGACCAGCGCCGTGATACGGGCGGAAATGCTGGATTCGGCTGGATAGTAGTCGGCGACGTGTGCAATGAGGACTCCCACGGCCGCCAGGCCACGGGCCCCATCCAGGCCGCGAATACGAACGCGGGCAGGCGTGACGACACTGGTTTCGGGCACCGCTCCAGCAAATCGTCGCGCCGTTGCCATCGCCCCCCCTTGCGCCCCCACAAGATTGGCTAGCAGGCACTTATGCAGTCTCGCCTGTCAGCTTGCTTGGCAAAGCTAGCCCACCAGCAACTCACATGCAAGGACTTTTGACGGATGCGTAGACGGTCTCCGACGCGCCGACCGCTACATCAAGTCGTTGGCGGGGACGTCGTCGCGGTGCTCGCGATACCACGTCACCGTGCGTTCGAGGCCCTCGTCGAGGCTCACCTCCGGTGACCATCCCAGGGTGCGCATCTTGGAGATATCAGGGCAGCGCCGCCGCGTAGCGCCGGCAGGCGCCGGGCCGGGACGGATGTCCAGGTCGACACCGACGATCTTGCCGACGCGCACGGCGAGGTCGCGAATGGTCATCTCCTCATCGCTACCGATGTGGTAGATCTCGCGGTGCCCGCCCTTCTCATACATCGCCAAGATGCCCTCGACGCAGTCGTCGACGTAGCAGAACGACCGCGTCTCGCCGCCGTCGCCCTGGATCGGGAACGCGGGATCGCCGGCGTCCTGACACGCCAGCGCTCGCATGATGAACTGCGGCTCGACGTGCTTCCAGCCCATGTTGGGCCCAAAGATGTTGTGCGGCCGGAAAATCTGCACCTGCCGGTAGTGATCCTGCCCGTAGTTGAAGGTGATCAGCTCGCTGGCGATCTTGCCGCCGCCGTAGGAGTACCGCGGGTTGAGGCTGTCGGGCAGCATCAGCGGGATGGTCTCCGGAGTCGGGATGATCGACGGTGTCTGGTACACCTCGGCCGTCGATGCCACCACCAGATCGGGCACGCCGACGTTTCGCCCGGCGTTGACGACTGCCAGCGCTCCGAGCATGCCGACCTCGAGCACGAGTTCTGGCTGCTTGTAGAAGTTTTCGGTGCCGTTGATCGCCGCGAGGTGCATGACCACCTCCGCGCCCTTGAACGCGCGCTCGAGCGCAGCCTGGTCGCGCACGTCGCAGGTGAACAGCTCAACATGGTCGGCCACCTCGGCGAACCGGCTGGCGTCACCACGCACCATCGAGTCGACAACCGCGACGTCCCACCCGTCGGCGACGAGCCTCTTCACGAGATAGGCGCCGATGAACCCGCCACCGCCGGTGACAACGACGCGCTTAGCCATTGGCAGGCGTCCAGCCGCTGCGACCGACCGCGAAGTACGAGTCACCCAATTCAGAAGAAGGCAAATGGCTGAAGTGGTTCCAGTAGTCGAAAACGAATCCGTTCGGGCTGATGAACTCGTTGATGGTGCGCGGGGAGATGGTGCCGAGCGAGGGATGGTTGTTGGTGATCACCACCACCGACGCGCCGCTGACGGCATCGCCGAACCGGTTGAAGATGCGCTCGTCGGGGAATTCCTCCGCCAGCACCTCCGGCGAGGTCACCGGGTCGTACAGGCCGATCTCGGCGTTGGGGTGCTCCTTCTTCAAAGCGTCGAGCACCTTGATCGCCATCGAGCCACGCAGGTCGCTGGTCTCCGGCAGGCCCTTGAACGCCATCCCAAGCACGCTGATCTTCAGCGGGGACACCAGATCGCGGCGATCGATCTCGCTGCTGATGAACTGGACGGTCTCGTGGGGCTGACGCTCGTTGACCAGCCGGCCCGCCGACGTCATCTCCAAGGTGATGCCCCGGCTGCGGGCGCTCTCCATCAGGATGTGCGGGTCTTTCTCCAAGCACGGCCCGCCGACAAGTCCCGGCAACGGGATGTTCGTGCGGTTGTAGCCCAGCTTCCCCGCCGAGATCACCTCGTGCGCGCTGACCCCGAACGCGTCGCACATCCTGGCGACCTCGTTGGCGAACGCGAACTGCACATCGCGGAACGTGTTGCTCACCAGCTTGATGATCTCTGCGGTCTCGATATCGGAGACCAGAACAATCGAACTCGTAAGCCTGCGAAAAACTGCAGCAGCCCGATCTGCGACCGCAGGATCGTCGGCTCCGACAATTTGCGGAAGCTCACGCAATTCCTGCAGCGCCTTACCTTCCAATGTGCGTTCCGGGCACATCGCAATATCGAATTTCTTTCCGCTTGCAGCCAGTATCGGCGCGACTACGTCGCGGGTCGTGCCGACCTTGACCGTCGAACGCAGGATCACCAGGGCGCCGTCACGCATGTTCTCCGCGATGTCGCGGGCGGCCTGTTCGATCATGTCGACGCGGGCGACACCATCGGGCGACAACGGCGTGCCGACGGTGATGATGTATGTGTCGCAAGAGAAGCTGTCGTCGAACTGTTCGGCGGCGACCAGTTTCTTGAACCTCGTTACGCCCGAAAGCGCGTCAGGAAGGCCGGTCTCGGTGAAGTGCGGGATGCCCTGATTGGTCATCTCCACCAGATCGGCTCGCTTCTCCACCCCGATGACGGTGTTGCCCGCTTCAGCGAGAACAGTCGCCAGGGTAAGCCCGACATAACCGAGTCCGACTATTCCGACATCGTAATTTGCTGGCCCAGCCATGTTTCCTCGAGTTCCTAACGCGGAGACGTTGCGACAACAAGTGTTGAGGATACGTTGCCGATGGCTGATTCGGGTGGCGGGTGTGTGCTGGATGGCGTGGCGGCTGGGTAGGCTCGAGGTGTGCCGCTGCCTGCCGATCCCGATCCCGCCCTTTCTGCGTACGCCCACCCCGAACGCCTGGTCACCGCCGACTGGCTGTCGGCCAACCTCGGCCGCCCGGGGCTGGTCATCGTCGAGTCGGACGAAGACGTGCTGCTATACGACACGGGCCACGTTCCCGGCGCGGTGAAGATCGACTGGCACACCGACCTCAACGACCCGCACGTGCGCGACTACATCAACGGCGAGCAGTTCGCCGAGCTGATGAACCGCAAGGGCATTTCGCGCGACGACACCGTGGTGATCTACGGCGACAAGAGCAATTGGTGGGCGGCATACGCGCTGTGGGTGTTCACCTTGTTCGGCCACCCCGACGTTCGGCTGCTCAACGGCGGACGCGACCTGTGGATCTCCGACGGCCGCGAGACCACACTCGACGTGCCGAGCAAGCAGACCTCCGGCTACCCCGTCGTCGAACGTGACGACGCGCCGATCCGCGCGTTCAAAGAGGATGTGCTTTCCATCCTCGGCGACCAACCACTGATCGACGTTCGCTCGCCGCAGGAGTACACCGGCGAGCGCACCCATATGCCCGACTACCCCGAAGAGGGTGCGCTGCGCGGCGGGCACATCCCCACCGCGAGATCCATTCCATGGGGCAAGGCCGCCGATGACAGCGGGCGTTTCCGCAGCCGCGCCGAACTGGACGAGCTCTACGGGTTCCTTGAGCCCGAGGATAAGACCGTCGTGTACTGCCGCATCGGCGAGCGCTCCAGCCACACCTGGTTCGTGCTGACCCATCTGCTCGGCAAGCCCGGCGTGCGCAACTACGACGGGTCCTGGACCGAGTGGGGAAATGCCGTGCGGGTGCCCGTCGCCGTTGGGGAAGAGCCGGGCAACGCGCCGTGAGCATGCCGGCCGCGCTGGCCGAGGTGGTCAACGATTTTCAAGAGGTACAGGGGCAGGACAAGCTGCAGCTGCTGCTGGAGTTCGCCGGTGAGCTGCCTGCGCTTCCTGCCGAGCTCGAAGAGGCCGCGATGGAGCCGGTGCCGGAATGCCAGTCGCCGCTGTTCCTGCATGTCGACGCGAGCGACCCCGACCATGTCCGGTTGTTCTTCAGTGCACCGCCCGAAGCGCCGACCACCCGCGGATTCGCCGCGATCCTGGCCGCCGGCCTCGACGAGCAGCCTGCCGCCGACATCCTGGCCGTGCCCGATGACTTCTACACCGATCTGGGCCTGGCGGCGCTGATCAGCCCGCTGCGGCTGCGCGGCATGTCGGCCATGCTGGCCAGGATCAAGCGGCGACTCCGCAGTACTGGCGAGTAACCGACACCGCCTCGAGGGTCGTACAGTATCGCCCCTTAAACTGCCCCGGGATACATTCTTAAAGACGTTCTTAGAGAGATGCCAATCAGGAGGCGAAGTGCCTAGTCACGCCAGCTCAAAGATCTCCAAGGTGCTTGTCGCCAATCGCGGGGAGATCGCGGTCCGGGTGATCCGCGCGGCCAAGGATGCCGGACTGCAGAGCGTGGCCGTGTACGCCGAGCCCGACGCCGACGCGCCTCACGTCCGGCTCGCCGACGAGGCGTTCGCACTCGGTGGCCAGACCTCCGCGGAGTCCTACCTCGACTTCGCCAAGCTGCTCGACGCGGCCCAGAAGTCCGGCGCCAACGCCATCCACCCCGGATACGGATTCCTCTCGGAGAACGCCGATTTCGCCCAGGCCGTCATCGACGCCGGGCTGATCTGGATCGGCCCGTCCCCCCAGTCCATCCGCGACCTCGGCGACAAGGTGACCGCGCGTCACATCGCGGCGCGCGCTCAGGCCCCGTTGGTGCCCGGCACCCCTGACCCGGTGAAGGACGCCGGCGAGGTGGTGGCGTTCGCCGAGGAATACGGCGTGCCGATCGCGATCAAGGCGGCTTTCGGCGGCGGCGGGCGCGGAATGAAGGTGGCGCGCACCATCGAGGAGATTCCCGAGCTGTTCGATTCGGCCACCCGCGAGGCCGTTTCCGCGTTCGGCCGCGGCGAATGCTTCGTCGAGCGCTACCTGGACAAGCCGCGCCACGTCGAGGCGCAGGTGATCGCCGACCAGCACGGCAACGTCGTCGTTGCGGGCACCCGCGACTGCTCACTGCAGCGCCGCTTCCAGAAGCTGGTGGAAGAAGCGCCGGCACCTTTTCTTACCGACGCTCAGCGCAAGGAGATCCACGAGTCGGCCAAGCGCATCTGCAAGGAGGCCGGCTACTACGGCGCAGGCACCGTCGAGTACCTGGTCGGCCAGGACGGGCTGATCTCGTTCCTCGAGGTGAACACCCGCCTGCAGGTCGAGCACCCGGTCACCGAGGAGACGGCGGGCATCGACCTGGTCTTGCAACAGTTCAAGATCGCCAACGGCGAGAAGCTTGATATCACCGAGGATCCGGAGCCGCGCGGCCACGCGATCGAGTTCCGCATCAACGGTGAGGACGCCGGCCGCGGCTTCCTGCCCGCGCCCGGCCCGGTGAGCAAGTTCGAGGCGCCGAGCGGGCCCGGCGTGCGGCTGGACGCCGGCGTCGAAACCGGATCCGTGATCGGCGGTCAGTTCGACTCCATGCTGGCGAAGCTGATCGTGTACGGCGCCACCCGCGACGAAGCGCTGGCCCGCTCGCGGCGCGCACTTGACGAATTCCACGTCGAGGGCCTTGCCACCGTGATCCCGTTCCACCGCGCGATCGTCTCCGACCCCGCGTTCGTCGGGGACAGCGAGGGCTTCACCGTCCACACCCGCTGGATCGAGACCGAGTGGAACAACACCGTCGAACCCTTCACCGGTGGTGACCCCATCGAGGAGGAAGACACCATCCCGCGCCAGACGGTTGTCGTCGAGGTCGGCGGCCGCAGGCTGGAGGTGTCGCTGCCCGGCGACCTGGCGCTCGGAAACGGCGGCGCCCCAGCAGCTTCCGGTGTGATCCGCAAGAAGCCCAAGGCCCGCAAGCGCGGCTCCCACGGCGGTGCGGCCGCATCCGGTGATGCGGTTACCGCACCGATGCAGGGCACCGTCGTGAAGGTGGCCGTCGAAGAGGGCCAGGAGGTCTCCGCAGGCGATCTCGTGGTTGTTCTCGAGGCGATGAAGATGGAGAACCCCGTCACCGCGCACAAGGACGGCACCATCACCGGCCTGGCCGTCGAGCCGGGCGCCGCCATCACTCAGGGCACGGTGCTGGCCGAGATCAAGTAGTTAGTCGGGGGTCACCAGGCTGCGTTCGGCCAACGCAGTGCCGAAGTAGCCGGCCTTCGGGTCGACGACGACGGTCTTGTCCTCGCCCTTGGCGGACAAGACCGCGCGAGCCATCTGTTCGAACGAGATCTTCTCGGGCCCACCGATGTTCACGATGCCGCCGAGCGGCTGTGCGACTGCCGCGCGTGCGACGTCGGTGGCGACCTTGTCGGCGGCGACAGGTTGGATCAACGCGTCAGGGACGCGTACCTCGTCGCCGATCGTCATAGACGCCGTGATGGACTCGGCGAACTCGGCGAACTGCGTGGCACGCAAAATGGTGTACGGCAGACCGGAGTCGGTGACGATCTTCTCCTGAACGACCTTTGCCCGCATGTAGCCGCTGTCAGGCAGCCCGTCGACACCGACGATCGACAGCACGACGTATTGCTTGATACCAGCGGCTTTCGCGGCCTCAACCAGGTTCGTGGTCGACTTCGTGAAGAAATCCATCACCGGATCGTCTTCGAACGATGGCGAATTGACCACGTCCACCACCGCATCGGCGCCGGCGAGCGCCTCGGCCAGTCCCTCGCCGGTGAGCACGTCGACGCCGGTCGAGCGCGACGACGCCACCACCTCGTGCCCGTCACGTGAGAGCAGGTCCACGACCTTCGTGCCGATCAGTCCGCTGGCTCCGATTACTGTGATCTTCACTGCCCCAACACCTTTCGTAGAATATGGATCGCCTGTTCGACGGCGGCCGTCGACGCCGCGCTGCCCCGCACCGGGTTGAGCATCATGAAGTCGTGCAGGATCCCGTTGTAGCGCACGGCCGTAGTCCGCACCCCAGCCGCGATCAGCTTGCGCGCGTACGCCTCCCCCTCGTCGCGCAGCACGTCGTTTTCGTCGACGACGACGAATGCTTCTGGCAGCCCGGCCAGCTCGTCGGTGCTGGCGCGCAGCGGCGAGACCGTGATCTCAGAACGCTTGTCCACCTCGGGCAGATACGCGTCCCAGAACCAGGCCATCGCCTTGGCGGTGAGGAACGGCCCGTCGGCGAACTCGCGATAGCTGTCGGTGTCCTGGCCCGCATCGGTCACCGGGTAGTACAGCGATTGGTGGGTGAACCGGACGTCGCCGCGCTGCTTGGCCAGGATCGCCAGCGCCGCAGCCATGTTGCCACCGACCGAATCGCCTGCAACGGCAAGGCGTGAGGCGTCCAGGCCCTCGGCCGCGCCTTCGCGGGTGATCCACTGCGCGGTGGCATACCCCTGCTCGATCGCGACCGGGTAGCGGGCCTCGGGCGAACGGTCGTACTCGACGAAAACAAGGGCGGCGTTGACGCCGACGGCCAGTTCGCGCACCAGCCGGTCGTGGGTGCCTGCGTTGCCGAGAATCCATCCGCCGCCATGCATGTAGAGAATCGCGGGCAACGACCCGGATGCGCCGGCCGGCTTGACGATGCGAACCCTCACCTCACCGACCGCTTCAGCGTCTACGGGCACGGTGATCCACTTCTCGTCCACGTCCGGCTTGTCGACGGGCGCCGCCTGGATGTCGTCGAGAACTTTGCGGGCGGCGTCCGGACCGATCTCGTAGAGGAACGGCGGCTTCGAGGTGTTGTCGGCGATCGCCTGCGCGGCGGGCTCGAGGATGTGGTCGGCCATAGGCAATACCTACCATTACTCGGATGCAGCCCGTCGAAATTAACGCAGGTGCCTGGTACTTGCGTGCGCCCCGCCAGGACGAGCTGATCGATGACCGGCACGCGCTGGCCGCGCTCGGCGAGACCGATCCCGATTACGTCACCCGATGCACCGCGCAGTGGGCCTCGGACACGGGCTACACCTGGGCGGTCTGTGAACCGACCACTGGAGAGATGCTCGCGGAGGTGAGGCTGGACCCGGTGGCCGCGACGCTGCGCACGCGCACCCGCGACGGGTACGCCGACGCCACGGCGATCGCGGCCCAGTCGGTGCGCCGATTCGCCGCGGCCATGCTCGGCCTGACGGTCACCTGACGTCGATGTCCTGGCCGGACGCCAGGTCGGCGCAGTCCACCTCGACCACATCGGTGCGCGCGCTCAGAAACGGCCGGGCGCCTTCGTCGCCGCGCAGCGTTTCGAGCAGGCCTGGCCAATGCCTGCGCGCCATCACGACCGGGTGACCTGGCCGGATGCCGTAGCTGGCACGCGCAAGGCCCGACGGCGACGACTGCGCGGCAGCGAGCACCCGCCGCACCACCTCTGGGCCGACGTCGGGGGTGTCGACGGTGTGCAGCACCGCGTACTGTGCGTCGACGGCCGAAAGACCGGCCCGCAGCGACGCACTGAGGCCGTCGGCCCAGTCCTCAGCGATCACCGCGCGAGCGGGCGGTGCCACGTCGACGACAGCGGCGCCCAACACCACCACGACGTCGTCGCAGCCTCCGCCGGACAGCGCGAGCACTCCGGATCGAAGCCACTCGCCCTGCTCGGCAAGCACTTTGGGCATGCCGTAGCGGGTGCCAGCGCCAGCTGCCAACAAGACACCGGCCGCCGTCGCGCCATTCGACATGCAAACAGTGTGAACGTGGCCGATCCTGAGACGATGCTCGGCCTGGACCGACTGCTCGAAGTGTGCGCGTCGCCGATGTGGGCGCAGCAGGTGCTGGCCGGCGGCCCGTACCGCGATGTCGACGCGCTGCTTGACCATGCCGACCGGGTACTGGCCGAGCTGCCCGACGCGGAGATCGAGGCCGCACTGAACGGACACCCCCGCATCGGCGGACGAGCTGACAACCCGTTGTCGGCGCACGAACAAGCCGGCATGGCCGACGCCGACGACCGCGTGCGGACCGAGCTCGCCGTCAAGAACCGGATGTATGAGGACAAGTTCGGCTATGTGTACCTGGTGTGCGCGAGCGGGCGATCCGCCGACGAGCTGCTGACCATCCTGACCGGCCGGCTGGCCAACGATCCCGAGACCGAGTGCCAAGTCATGCGCACCGAGCTGAGCAAGATCAACCGGCTGCGCCTGCGACGGCTGCTGCCAAAGGAGACACCGTGACGCACGTCAGCACCCATGTTCTGGACGCGGTCACCGGCAGGCCCGCCACCGGTGTTGCGGTGACGCTTCGCGACGCCGAAGGCGGCGTGCTTGCCGATGCGCGCACCGACGGCGACGGCCGCGTCGCCGATCTGTACACCGGCGAACTGTCCGGGTTGTACCGGTTACGGTTCGACACCGCAGCCTATTTCGCCGGCCTGCAGATGCCCAGCTTCTATCCGGAAATCGTCATTGCATTCCAGATCGACGATGCCACAACGAAATACCACGTGCCGGTGCTGTTGTCGCCGTACGCCTATTCGACCTACCGAGGGAGCTGAACGTGTCCGGCATCATCCTGGGCGAGACCCAGTACGGCAAGGCCGAGAACCGGGTCGTCAGATTCTACCGCGACACATCTCGCCACGAGATCCGCGATGTCAACGTATCGACCTGTCTGCGTGGCGATTTCAGCGCCGCACACCTGCGCGGCGATCAGTCCGAGGTGTTGCCCACCGACACCCAGAAGCAGACGGTATACGCATACGCCAAGGAGAAGGGTCTCACTTCGATCGAGGACTACGGGCTGGAACTGGCCCGCCACTTCGTCCGCGACATCAGCCCAGTGCGGGCCGCACGAATCGAGATCGACGAATTTGCTTGGCAGAGAGTCGTTGTCGACGGAGACGAACACGACCACACCTGGGTCCGTAAGGGTCAGGAAGTGCGCACGGCGGCGATCACGGTCGACGGTGACGGCGAATGGGTGGTTGGCGGCCTGAAGGATCTCGTCATCCTGAAGTCGACGGGTTCGGAGTTCGCCGGGTTCCTCACCGACCGATACACGGTGCTCGAGCCCACACATGACCGGGTGATGGCCACCTCGCTGGTGGCGCAATGGCGGTTCGCCCCATCCGCCGGAAAATGGTCAGTCGATTGGGACGACGTGTTCTCGGGCATCAAGGGTCATCTGCTGAAACAGTTCGCCGTGGTGCACTCGAAGGCGCTGCAACAGACGCTATTCGAGATGGGCAAGGCCGTGCTCGAGGCCTATCCGGTGATCGCCGAGGTGCGGTTGTCGGCGCCCAACAAACACCATTTTCGCTACGACCT
>NZ_DASSCY010000011.1:0-2424 GCF_035697385.1 Mycobacterium sp.
CGGCGTATTCGGGCGCTATCCACCCGTTCAGGCGGGCTGGTTCCCGGATCCGCAAAACCGTTCGCGTATGCGGTATTTCGATGGCGCGCTGTGGACGGGTCAGACCTTAGGGCAGTAATGCATGGGGTTGTCGCGCTCGTCCAGCGGCGGCAGGTTGCGTGCAGGAGTGTGCACCAGTTGCGCGTCGGCCGGGATGCGCCCCATTGCGCGATCCCAGCCGGCGCGTGCTCGTGGGTGCATTCTGGCTCGCTTGGGCAGCAGCGCGAACACCAGCCGCACCACATCGCCGAAACGGCGATGCAGCCAATCGTCGCGTGCCGACCAGGTGTAGCCCATCAACTCACGCACCGGCGGGTCGTAAAGGCCAACGGTGATCCAAACAAAGAACGGCGCCAACAACTTTCGCTGCAATGCCCACAACCGTTCCGGAATCCACTGGGCGAAGGGCGGTTTGGGGAGATCTGTGAGATCCAGGACGGCGCGCGCGGCGAAATTGTTCTCCAACTCGTTGCGGCATATGTGGTCCCAGTAAAGCTGGAAGTCCTCCCACGTCTTCGGTACCGGCCGCATGCTCATCCCGTACATCGAGTACCACTGGAGATGCTCGTCGAACAGCTGGCGCTTCTCGTCCTCGGTGATGCCCCCACAGAACCGCTCGGCGACGATCAGCGTGCCGACGAAGAAGGTCGCGTGCGCCCAGTAGAAGACGTCGGGGTTGAGCGCGTGGTAGCGGCGGCCCTGCCCGTCAACGCCCTTGATGTTGACGTGGTAGTCGCGGACCTCTGCGCCCGTTGTCGGCGCCCGGCCGCCGTCGAACACCACACCGCCGATCGGATACAGCGACCGCAGCAGCCGCGGCCAGCGCTCCCGGAAGAAACTCGAGTGCTCCTCGACGGCGGCGCCCAGCTGCGGATGCATGTTCTGCATCGAGCCGGCCCACGGTCCCTGCAGCATGCCGCGCCAGTCGCCGAAGTACTTCCACGTCAGCGAGCCCGGCCCGAGCGGCCGCGGCGGCGCTTCGTAGCCGCCGGGGGCGACGGGGCAGCCGATTGCGGGTGAGTCGGATCCGCTGGTCACTGGGTACACCTCAGACGTATCTTGAGTCACTGATGAACTTTCGATCGACACCAGAATACAATTCTGACTACGCGTGTTGTCACAGTGCAGCTTAGGAGTGTTGTGGATTCCGGTCAACGACGGGGCCGCTGGTCTGGCGTTCCGCTGCAGGACCGCCAGGTTCTGCGCCGCGACGAGCTGATCACCGCAGGCACCGCGCTGCTGGGTAGCGAGAGCGGACCGTCGCTCACTGTGCGGGCAGTATGCCGGGCGGCCGGGCTGACCGAACGCTACTTCTACGAGAGTTTTGCCGATCGCGACGAGTTCGTCCGCGCCGTCTACGACGACGTCTGTGCACGGGCGATGGCGACGCTGATGAGCGCGGACACGCCCCGCGACGCCGTCGAGCGGTTCGTCGCGCTCATGGTCGACGATCCAACCCGCGGGCGCGTGCTGCTGCTGGCCCCGGAAGTCGAACCGGTGCTGACGCGCTCGGGCGCCGAGTGGATGCCCAGTTTCATCGACCTGTTGCAGCGCAAGCTGACCCGCATCACCGAGCCCGCCACCCAGGCCATGGTGGCGACAGGTTTGATCGGCGCGCTGTCGGCGTTGTTCACCGCCTACCTCAATGGCCGCCTGCCGGCGACCCGCGAGCAGTTCATCGACTACTGCGTCGACATGCTGCTCAGCCGCGTGTCGAGCTACTGATTACTCGTCCGGGGTGCTGACCTCGGCCAGCTCTTGTTCCTCGGCTGCAGCGGCCTCGTCCGCGGCCGCCTTGGCTTCCCGGCCCGCCGGGCTCAGCAGCGACGCACCGGGATTGGTGGCCGTCGCGTACCCACCCGCGCAGTTCAGCGCAACCATGACTTCGCCCTCGGCCTTCTCGAAGTAGACGTCGTCAGTCATCGGCCGGACGTACGGCGCATCCCACGCGTTGGTGACGATGCACTCTTCCTCGGGCAATTTGTCGCCCGTCCGCACCGCCACGACGGCCGTGCCGCCTTCTTCCTCGATCACCGAAGCCGCATCGGAGTACGGCTGACCGACGACATCCGGCGCCGCGGCGGCAACACCCGATCCGAACAGCGCAACCGAAGACGACGCGACAACGAAGGCGCCGCCCGCGAAAATCGTGATTTTTTTCATGTGCCCGCGTCCTTCCGGCCTGGTGGTCCTCACCAGACCGCGGGCGCATGCGGTGCCTATCCGGCCGTCATCGTCCGCGACCTATCGCACAGCGTTACGAATGACCCCAAGGCTGCTTGAAGTCTACTCGTCGGGCGTGCTGGCCTCTTCGAGCTCTTCTTGCTCAGCGGCCGCGGCTTCGTCGGCGGCTTCCTTGGCCTCCCGGCCCGCCGGGCTGGCCTG
>NZ_DASSCY010000012.1:0-22016 GCF_035697385.1 Mycobacterium sp.
AGTGGCGTCTCCCATGGTGGCGTTCTGCTCCACTACTGCAAAGCTCTCCGCGAGTACTTCGGACTGGCTCGGGTCGTCCATCAGATCCCTCAGGGTTACCGCGCGGATGTCGGCGCCCGTGGTCGCCACGTCGGTCAGGTAGTCCGCGATCAGACTGCCGTGGACGATGTACCGCGGCCGCTGTCCGTCGAGGACCGGGACGCGCGACCGGTTGTCCTTCTTCATCTCGGCGCGCAGTTCGGTGAGCAGGATTGATGCGTCACCGAGATTCTTGTGGAACATCGAGTCGAGCGGGACCATTCGCTCTGCCACGGGGATCGGACGGGATAGGACCGGCATGAAGGGCGCCTCGAACTGCGAGGCTCCAGAGGGGTAGCAGATAATCCTTGTGACGACTGGGATGGTGCACGCGTCGCCTTCGACGCGGAACGGGGCCCACTCGCCCACCGGATAGTCGCCGACCGCAGCCGTCCTGATCTGGCCCACCAACGACAGCAGCCACCGCGGGGGCACGCCGCCACCACCGAGGTGACGAGCCCCAATAGCCCCCAAGGATATGGAGCCGTCCAGCTCGAATCCGAAGAGACCCTCCGGCCGGTGGCTAACGACACGGGCGCCGTCAAGCACGACCTGATTGGCTGAATCGACGTCATTGTCTTTGACGGCCCGCCGGAGCGTGATCAGGTCGGTCGCGTCGATTTCGAGTCGTACGAAGGGCGACGTGGCGCGCTCGTCAGGCCCTGCGCCGATGCCCGTGATCAGCGGTTCCAGCTCGCTGAGCATCCGATTCGAGAACTGTAGGAGCTCCGGGCTCTGGTCGGTAAAGCCCGTGAGCGCGCTGCCGGTCGAGAAGAGCTCGGAGCTGGTAAGCAAGGTTGTGACGAATCGGCGGATCGACGTGAGATCGAACAGATTCACCCTCAGGCGGTCGCCGAACGGCTTTGGGCCGTCCGCAGCGCATTGCAGGACTATCACGTCGGTCTTCTTCTGGTCGCTTGGATCGATGGCTATCCCGCATTCCCACATGCAGTACGACCAGTCCTCGGTACTCGAGGTGTAGATGAGCAGCACGACGTCAGACTCCGCGAGGATCCGCTTCAGCTGTTCGTTGAGCTTCGCCCCCGGTTCGGGTCCCTCGAAGTCGGGGTCCGACGACAGGTAGATCCGCGCCTGGTTGCCGGTCCATTCCCGGAGAAGTCCGGCCACCTTGGAAGCAATGGCGCTGTCGACATGTCGATGGCTGATGAAGATCAGCGGCTTAGGCATCGTCGCCTCCGCTCTGACGGGTATGCCGTCCGCCTGTGCCGAATTAAGCGGACCAGATAATCGTCGCGCCCACATCGCACATGGGCGCGAGTAGTCCACTACCTGAATCGGTCAGTCGAACGCGCCAAGGACGTTGAAACCGTCGGCTTAGCGGTAGTACGCTTCCCCGCCGGTCGGGTATCCACCACCGGTGGTGGTGATGTGCACGTGGTCGTAGTGGCCGTACCCACCAGCTTGCGAGCCGTTCGGGGTGTAGTAGGTGCCCCGCCAAATCGCATCCTGCATCCCGAATCGCACCGCGTTCTTTCGCACGAACGCGACGATTTCATTTCCGAGCGCAATGCCCTCGGCGGTGCCGGGATTGGGGATCGTCACGTCGAGCGCCAACCCGTTGGGGTGCCACGGCAGCGGATCCGCTCGCACGCCACCGATGTCTTGAATCTCAGGGAATGCGGCGCTGATGGCGCGGGAGGCCAGGATCGTCCTGACCTGTAGGCCCCGCTCTGGAGCGAGTCCAACTGGCAACAACTCTGGGACTTTAACCGCCTCGACGATCCGGTATCGCGATGCCGCCACGAACTGACCGGGAACGGAAACGACGCTCAATTGCGGGCCGGACGGACCCGACGCATGGGCGATCGGTGCTGCCGCCACGATCTCCATGCAGCAGGGTGATGTGTCCTCGACGACGGGTTCGGGTTCGCTTTTGAGGCCGAGTGGTTGCACATCTGCGCCGGCGGCGAAGAAGACAGCCGCTGGGGCGATGACCGCAGCCAGGCCTACTGGCGACTTCCGTCGCTCCTTGGCTACTGAGTGGCGCCCCACGGGAAGCACCATAAGGGCAAATCACGAAATAATCACATTCTTGAAAAGACCCGATGGAGTATAAGAAAGTTACCCCGCCCGTGTCGGGGTTCCTACCAGGGTAAACAGGCGCCACGGTGCCCAGGAATCTTATTACGATTGTGTGGAGATGAACGACGACATTGCACCGACAACATCGGTAACGACACAAGACGGCCGCACCCTCGCCTGTTGCGAAGTCGGCGATCCGAACGGGCCGCTCGTCATCCACAATCACGGCGGACCCAGTAGCCGCCTCGAGGCACGCCTCTTCGCCGACACAGCATCCAAGAATCGGATACGGCTGGTCTGCGTCGATCGGCCCGGCTTCGGACAGTCCACTCCACAAAGAATGCGCACCTACTCCGCCTGGGCCGACGACGTGGTGGCCATCGCCGACGCGCTGGGTCATCACGAGTTCGGAGTCACGGGATGGTCGGAGGGCGGGCCGTGGGCACTTGCCGCGGCCGCTTACATCGATCCGCTTCGGCTGCGCCACGTCAGCAGCATCGCGGGTGGAAGCTACGGAGCATTCGGCGATAACTGGGCGGCCGATCAGCTTTCGAAAGCCGACGCGTTCGGCGGCACCCTTGCTCTACGTTTCAAGCCCGGCTTCCGCCTGATGTACGCGACGCTGGGCATCGTTGCCAAGCACTTCCGCGCGACTTACGTCAAACAAGTCATGAGCGCCGTCAACGACTACGACCAAAAGATCTTGGGCCAACCGGACGTCGAAGCCGCCTTCTACGAAACATCCGCCGAATGCTTCGCTCATGGGTCCGACGGGCTTGTTCTGGACAGTGAACTGCTCTATCGGAGTTGGGCTTTCGACGTGACAACCATCGAACGTCGGGTCCACATGTGGCAGGGCCTCGACGACGGCCTCGTCGCCGATTCCATTAACAAGACGGTCGCTGAGCGGATGCCTGGAGCGGTATGGCACCCGGTCGAGGGGGCAGGGCATTTCGTGGCCATCGGGTCAGCGCACGAGATATTCGGCATCGCCGCCGAAGAGCTTCGCAGCTAACACAACTTCCCCGCGTTTGCCCGCGAGCGGTACTCTCGAACCGACTGACAGGCAGATCGGGGGCACATCAATGGACCTGGTGCTCGGTCTATCGATGACTTCGACGGACCTTCGCTGGGTGCTCGTTGAGGGGACGACGGGCGAAGGCGCCACCATCCATCGCGACGGTATCGACTTCGACACCCTCGACGACGTGCTCGCCGCCGTCGGCGAAAACCGTCTCCACGCGATCGGTGTCACCTGGACCAATGAGGCCGAAGCTCAGGCGTCGATGATCCTGGACACGCTGGCAGCCAGGGATCTCGGGAACGTCATCGCCATCTCCGAACTCGAGGCCGCCGACGCGCTCGCGGCCGGCATCGCGGAGCGCACAGGTTATGACGACGTCGCGGTGTGCCTGGTCGAACCGGATGCCGCCGTCGTTGCGCTGGTAACTCCGGACGGGGTCACCGTCGACCGCATCGCCAGACCGCTCGACGGGAACGACGCGGTCGAGTTGCCCAGCAGCGTGATCGCCCAACTGGACCTCGACGAATGGCAGCCGGAGGCCATCTTCGTGGTGGGCTCGGCCGACGACCTCGATCTGGTGATGTCTTCGCTCGCTGTGTTGACCGACTCGCCGGTCATCTCGGCCGCAGAAGCCGACCTGGCGCTGGCGCGCGGGGCAGCGCTGGCGTCGGCGCAGGCGGTGAACGCGTTGGACACGCCTCGCGCGCCGTTCATGTCGAGAACCGGTGCGTTGACGTCCGTTCTCGTCGCCGCCGTGGTGATCTTCGTCGTCTCACTGTCCGTCGCCCTCGGTCTTCGGCTGACGCCAGGAACCGAGTCGACGCCCGAGCAACCGCGGGTCGCCAACGCCGACGCACCGGTGCCCGCAGCGCCCGCGCCATCCGTCCCGAAGGCCGTGCCCGAAACACCGCGCCGCGCCGCGCCGCCGCCACCTGCGGCACCGCCGCGTGAAGCCGTGCCATCTGCCGCGAGGACAGTCGCTGCCGCGGTCCCGCCGCCTCCCGAAGCCGCCCCGGTCGACGAGCCACCGGCAGTCGCCCCTGCCCCCGCTTATGTGCCGCCGACTCCCGCGTATACGCCGCCCGCGCCCGCCTATGTACCGCCCGCGCCCGCACCCGCGTACGTGCCGCCGGCCCCGCCGCCGAACTACGTCCCGCCTGCTCCGCCCGAGCCCCGTCTGCGTGACCGCATCATCGAACGCATCCCGATCATCAACCGGTTCCACGAACCGGAACTGCAGTACCCGGGCAACTAGAGCAAGACCTGCGAACGGCGCAACGCGCTCGCCATCGCCGCCGCAGACTCGGGTGTACTCGTGATCCGCCAGTCGGCTTCCGTGTCATGCTCGAACCAGACGAAGCCCATCACGTCGTGTTGATGACCGAGGAAGTCGACCAAGCGGGCGATCCAATCCGCTTTGCGCCCACCGGCTTCCGCGCAGCCGACTTCGGTGACCAGTATCGGCTTGTCGTCGCAGACAGTGCGCAATTGATCCAGCATCGTTCCGAAGAGATCCTCCGGATCGACCCATTGGCACCACGGCAAGCTGGTGCCCCAGTTGTATCCGTCGACACCGAGTGTGTCCACGTATCCATCCCCGGGATACCAGTCCGACAGAGCGCCGCTACCAACGACCGTCGGCGCCCACACCCAATTGACGTTCTGCACTTGCTGGAGCGAAAAGATGTCATGCAGCCGCCGCCACGCCGCCACATAGTCGGTCGCCGAGGTGCCACCGTCCGGCGTCCACGGATAGCTATGGCCGTTGAAGGCGTGGGCGAACCGAATGTAGGCAGGCGATCCCCAATCCGCTAGCTGCGCGGCCCATCGATGGACGTACTCATCGAGCGCGCCAGACAGCAAGGCGTGGACGACGGCCGGGGACCGGTCATCGGTCCAGCACCACGGTTCCCATGTGACGATCGGGTCGGCACCGCAGTAGCTGGCGACGGCCATCGCGGCGACGGGCGGCTCGGCGAAGAAGTCTTCGAAGCACATCACCATCTCGGGCCGACGGCCCGCAGCGTCGGCTACGGCCTGCAGCTCTCGCGCCCCCAGCAAGCCCCCCGGCGTACTGACACCGAATCGCAGCGGCCCGGCCAAGGCAGACTGCGACGGTCGGCTAACTATTCTGGTCTGTAGGTCCATCCCAAAACCCCCCGCCTACCTCGTTCCCTAAAGCCCCCAATGTCGTGTTCCGCGATACTCGCAAACATTCCGCCGGAACGTTGGTGAATCACCGGATCCGTCAGGCTGTGTCGTCTCGCCACTTGAAACTGTTGACGTACTTGCCCATGTCCATCGCGAGCTGCAGGTTGACGCCCGACGGATGCCCACTCCCGAAATCAGGGCTGAACTCGTGATAAGGCCCGATCGCGGCGGCGACCAACGCATAGTCGTTCTTGACCGCGGTCATCACCACCAGCCGGAGCCGGGTGAATGTGCCGCTGGAATCCTGGGGGTATTCGTCGACGACGACGCCGTATCCGGGCTCGTATCCGACCATCGCGTTCGGAATCTCGTAATCGGTTGTGGCGTCAGGGTAATTCTCGCTGATCAAGTCCTCCGTGATCTGCTTCGGCGTGCGATTAGCTGCGGGTAGGCCGAACAACTCCAAGGTGCCGGTGTCGCCGGCGACGAAATTCAGCTCGACCCCATCGGGGTTCAGCTTCGCCTCGTATGCCGTTCCGGGACCGGGGTATTGGACCGAGAACTCACCATCCTGGGACACGAAGCGGGGGGTTGATTCGACCGGCTTATCGATCGGTGGGCGTCCGCAATCCGGCGGGCACACGAAGCGCGGGACAACGGGCGTCGCCAGTACCGCCACCGTCGCTGCCGCCGCGACGGCGATGCCCATGCCTGCGCCCAACGTTGCGAGCAACCACCCGTGGCTTGTGTGCCGCACTGGCGTCGCCTCATACGACGCCGCAGGCAGACCGGAGGCCGGACGCAGGGTCGAGACGCCTTCGGCCGCAGGGGATTTCCGCGCAGCACGCGATGACCGTGATGACGCCCGCGCCGCCACCCCGCAATTCGCGCAGAACGCCATGTCTGGCACAACGTGATCGCAATGCGGGCACAGCACGTGTTCACTGGGGTTCATCGGGTCACGCGCCTCGTACAGCAGCGCCGCCTGCAGCCCGATCCTCAGGATCAGCAACGCGATCACTGTGGTGATCACGTGCACCCCGAAGTGCAAGCCCTGGAACAGCGGCGTGATCTCCATCAGACCCTGCCCGGCGTAAAGAGCAAGTGTCGCAAGCACACTCGATGCAAGCAGCTTCGGCCGGCCGAACCACAGCGCCGCACCGACGAGACCGCCCATCGCTGCCGCGGTCAGCGGAACCGCCACTCCCTGAATGCCCGCCTGGACCAGTAGGCCGCTAGCCGGTCGGTCGGTTGTCAGACCCGTCCCGAACTGGGGGGCCAGCCTGGTCAAGGTTGCCGCGGCGGTGAATGTGACGGCGCTCAATGCGCCAAACACGAACCCATCCAACGATTCTCGCGTTGTCCCACGCAGCAGCCGGATCACCACCACCGGGACGAGTGAAAGGACCGCGCTGCCGACCGGGATCGCCAGTCCCACAAGACGCGTCTGCTCGTCGGGTTCGCCGGCGCCCAGCGCAACATCGTAGAAGTCTGCGACGACGCCGCCCGTCAGCAAGGCCCAGACCGCGCCGAGTCCGACCGCTATCACGACTGTCAGTGCGAGGGAACGGACAGGCAAATCTCGGTGGACGTCGGCCTCGTACAGGTAGGCCAGGTACACCAGTGGCAGGCCCAGCACGCTGATCGCGATCAACGGCGCCTGCCACCGCATCAGCGCGAGCGCGATCATCGCCAATAACAGGACCGCCAGCCCCACCCGAAACGGTGTGCGCGACCGATGAGGCAGGTGCGGAAAGAGCGAACTGGCCACCGACAGCCGCAGCACCTGCTCCCCCGGCGCCGCCGCGTACGCCCCCATCCGCAGCCGACCCCGCCCGTCACCGCGCTGCGCGGTCAGCTGGGCGCCGCAAGTTCCGCAGAATGCAGCGGCGGGCACGTCGGTTCCGCAAACCGAACAGGGCATGGTGGGCACCCCCGCCGGGGTCATCGCGGTGCGATTCCCTTCTGCAGATCGAGGAGATTTCGGGCGAGGTTGTACGTGTTCGGGCTGCCCAGCCCGGTCACCAGGTCGTAACCGGGCTGTGAAGTATCGACCGCGTTGCCGCCACGGCGCACGTCGCGGAACCCGGGCAGGTTCGAACCGGTCGCGACCCGATACAGCAGCGGGTTGATGTCGCCGAGCAGACGACCGCCATTGGCCACCAGGTACTGGTTCATCAACGTGGTCAAGGCGGCCCAGATCGGCGCTGATTGAGAGGTACCGCCGCCGACCACCTCTTGCTGCTTGAAGATGAACCTGACGCCGGTGAACGGATCGGCGACGGCGGCGACATCGGGCGTCAACCGGCGTCGGTCGGTGTCCCGCTCGATGGTCAGCCGACGTTGCCATTCCGGACGGTCGAACAGGGCCGACACTCCGCCGCTAGTGCCTTGCGACAGAGGCGAATCCACCCACGCGTGTTCGGCCAGCCACTGCCCGCGGGGCCCCGTCGACAGAGTGGTGCCGCCGACAGAGGTCATCTCGGGCAGCGACGCGACCGCGTCCAGGCCGATGTCGTCGGGCCCAGGCGGCGCGGACCACTCGTCGCCGCCCTTGCACTCCAGGCCCGCGGTGTCACCGCTGGCGTCGAACACCGACGTTCCATTGCGGTGTGCGGCGGCCAAGGCGGCCTGCACCGGGGCAAGGTCGGCGGCGCTGACGAACGCCTCGCATCCCCATCCGATAGAGAGGCTCCACACCGCACCGGGATACTGACGGTCGGCCTCGGAGAACATCTGGCCGATCTTCTCGTATGCGCCGTCGCCCTCAACGGTTGGCCGCGCATTGACGACTACGAGGCGCGCATCGGGCGCAATCGCATGTGCCACTTGAAGATCCATCGCCGTTTCGCCGTGCGCCTCGGCCGGTTGCCCACCGATAATCACCGGCGTGAACCTCGGTAAGCCGGACGTGTCGGCGAAGGTATCGAGGTCTTCCTGGTCGGCCTTGTCGAACGCAAAGAACACGATGGTCATGCCCTTGCCCGTGAACCCGGCGTCGGCGAGCGGCGCCGCGTTGTACGCATCCAACAACCCGTCGGGCGTCAACCCTCCCTGCGGCACGTCGCGAGGAAAGAATCCCGGACTCGCCGTCCGATAGGGGGTGTAGCTCATGATCCGGCCAAGCCCGGTGACGACACCGCGCAGCGGCACGGGCACCGCGGGTTGTTGCGGAGATGCGTAGAAGGCCCGCCCTTTTCGGCTCCGATAGTCATTCACCGGCACCGCGAAGGCGCGTGCCACACGTTCGGCAGCGCCCTCGACGATCGCCCATGCGTCGCCGGGGCGCCACCGCACCGACAAGCCCTGCGCGTCGGCCCATCCGATCAGCACATCGGGCCGAAGGGTGTTCGGCAGCGTGATGGTCAACTGCGCGTCACCGACACGCGAGGGACCGAGATCACTGGAGCCGGCCAGCAAGTACCCGTACGGGCCAGTGATAACCGCTGGGTTGGCGGGTTTGGCTGGCGTCGGGCCTAGTAGTGATACCACCACCAGAATGCCGGCGGCGACGAGGATCAGCGCCAGCCAACTCGCACGTCGGCTCCACCGCAGCAATGTGGGAAGCATTAGCGAATCCCTGCTGACCTGAGTAACCGAACGGTCAGAACCACCGCCAACCGCGCGGCATTAGGGCGCGTCAGTTGGCCGGGTGCCGTGCCTGCCCGTTGGTGGCGGCGCGGGCTCGACGTGGGTGGGCGTGAATGGGTTAGCGCCGCCGGGATCGAGGCGCGGTGCCTTTTCCGTCGGTGATGGCGGAGCAGCGGGCGAAGTCGTGGTGGTCGCCGTGGTCGTGGTGGTCGTGGTCTCGGGTGCCTTTTCTTCTTCCTTGGCACACGATGCGGTCAACCCGACCATCGCGACGATGGCAAGTCCGCCGGCAACGGCCGAGAGTTGACGGGCAAGACGATGTGATTCCATTTCATTCCATTCTTATGGTCTACTACCAGGCAATTCTCGACCCAAACCGACCTGGCAGCAGGTCTACGTTGACGC
The DNA here is from genome assembly GCF_035697385.1 of Mycobacterium sp. Classification (GTDB taxonomy): domain Bacteria; phylum Actinomycetota; class Actinomycetes; order Mycobacteriales; family Mycobacteriaceae; genus Mycobacterium. The sequence goes on from NZ_DASSCY010000012.1 coordinate 9,293, forward strand.
GTCGATGGTCTCACAGTTAATTTGACCTGTCAGCAAATTCGCCGTAATTGACGCCAGCGGCTTTTCCTCTGCAACTATTCGCTGGCGGACCGATTCAGGAGTACCTGGCAGCCGCACAGCAAATACGGCAGCTCGCCATGCGAAATCCGTTGGGCACGTGGATCTTTGGCAGTCCCTGTGAACCACCTGTGGACCTCCGGATGCACAGCGGCCAATTCTGACCCAAGATTCAATTCGATCGGGAAAAGTAGCGCCCAGTTGTCCTCAAGATCGTCCGAATCGCCAACCAAAGGGATCGAGATGAGCATGCTGCGCAATATCCGCAAGGTGCTGGCCATCGCAGGTATCACCACGTTGACCCTGGTAACCGCTTCCTGTGGCGGCGGTGACAACGAGAGCGCCAGCGGCGGCGAGGGCGGCGGGAACATCAACGTCACCCTGACCTCGTTCCCGGACCACATCGATCCGCAGCTGTCCTACACACTCGAGGGCTGGGAGGTGCTGTGGAACGTCTACACCCCCCTGCTCACCTACAAGCATGAACGTGGAAAAGAGGGCACCGAGGTGGTCCCCGGGCTGGCCGAGGCAATGCCCGAGATCTCCGCAGACGGCAAGACCTACAAGCTGAAACTTCGGCCCAACATGAAGTACTCGGACGGAACTGACATCAAGGCCTCCGACTTCACGTATGCGATCCAGAGGCTGTTCAAGACCGAATCCGGGGGGTCGGTGTTCTACGACGTCATCGTCGGCGCCAAGGATTACGCCGAGGGCAGGGCCCAGACGATCAGCGGCATCCAGACCGACGACAACACCGGTGACATCACCATCCAACTCGAGGCGCCGAACGGCACGTTCAACAACGTGCTCGGGCTCATGTTCGCCGCTCCCGTCCCGCCGAACACCGTGATCGACGAGGACGCGACGAACAACCCGCCGCCCTCGAGCGGCCCGTTCATGATCACCAAGGTCGACGCCCCCCGCACGCTGACAATGCAGCGCAATCCGCAGTTCCAGACAGTGAAAGACGCAGGCGCCGACGAGGTGGCCGATGCCCAGGTCGATCAGATCATCGTCACCGAGAACAAGAACAACAGCGCTCAAGTCACCGACATCGAGCAGAACAAGGTCGATTTCATGGTCGATCCACCGGCCACCGACCGGCTGCAGGAAGTCAAGACCCGCTACGGCGACCGCTTCCGGCTCGAGGAGTCGATCAACACCTACTACTTCTGGATGAACACCGAGACAGCGCCTTTCAACGATCTTCGGGTGCGCCAGGCAATCAACTACGCCATCGACCCCGAGGCGCTGAACCGGATCTTCGGCGGCCGCCTGCACGCGTCACAGCAGATCCTGCCGCCGGGAATGCCCGGCTACCAGGAGTACAAGCTGTATCCGGGGCCTGACGTGAACAAGGCGAAACAGCTTATCGCAGAAGCGAACCCGGCCGATCGCAACATCACGGTGTGGACCAACGACGAGCCCGACCGCAAGCGGATCGGCGAGTACTACCACGATCTGCTCCGGCAGCTGGGCTTCAACGCCACCCTCAAGGTGATCGCAGGCGACGTCTACTTCACCACCATCGGCAACGCGTCGACGCCGGACCTCGACACCGGATTCGCCAGCTGGTACCAGGATTTCCCGCACCCCGACGACTTCTTCCGTCCGCTGCTGCATGGCGACAGCATTCTGCCGACGAACAGCAACAACTTCGCGCGGGCCAACATCCCTGAACTGAACGCCAAGGTGGACGAGTTGCTGACCAAGCAGCTCACCGACGAAGGCGTGGAGCAGCAGTACGCCGACGTCGACAGGGCATACATGGAGCAGGCCGTGTGGGTGCCGTACGGCAACGAACAGTTCTCGACATTCGTCTCCGAGCGCATGAACTTCGACGAGTCCTATCACCATCTGCTGTTCAACCAGGACTTCTCTTCGTTCGCGCTGAAGTAGATGGTCGCGCCCATCGGCGAACTGGATGCCCCTGGGGAGCCGCCACTGCCGACCGGTGTTCCTGCCGCGCAGATCGCTGGGCGAAGCCCGTGGTATCTGGCCTGGCTTCGCCTGCGCCGCAACAAGTTTGCATTGGCTTGCGGTGTTCTGTTCGTGCTGATCGTGTTGTTCTGCCTTGCGGCGCCCCTATGGGCCGAGCACGTCGCGCACACCGGGCCGAATGACAACCACATCACCGACAAAGTGGTGATCGACGGGAAGGAAACCGACGTCGTCGCACCCGACGGCACCCCGATCGGCCCGGGTTTGCATGGTCGTTTCCTGCTCGGAGCCGACCAGAATGGCCGTGACGTCATGGTCCGGCTGATGTACGGCGGACGCACGTCCATCTACATCGGTCTGGCCGCCGCGGCCGTCACCATCCTGCTGGCCGTCGTCGTCGGCCTGCTCGCCGGCTATTACCGGGGGTGGATCGACACGGTGCTGTCGCGCGTCCTCGACGTGGTCTGGGCCTTTCCCGTGCTGCTGCTCGGCATCGCGCTCGGCACGGCATTGTCGGTGGGGGGCCTCAAGATCGGCCTGCTCGAGATCGCCGGTGACTCGATCTGGATCCCGATCCTGATCATCGGCTGCGTGTACGTGCCCTACATCGCCAGACCGATCCGCGGCGAGATCCTCGCACTGCGCGAGAAGGAGTTCATCGAGGCGGCTGTCGCGATGGGTAAGGGACCGTTGCGGATCATGGTCTCGGAGTTGTTGCCCAACATCATCTCGACGATCATCGTGTTCTTCACCCTCAACATCGCCAACAACATGCTGCTCGAGTCGGCGCTGTCGTTCCTCGGCGCTGGCGTACGCCCGCCGAACTCGTCGTGGGGCACCATGATCGCCGACGGCTACCAGATGATCTACACCGCTCCACATTTGACCATCGTGCCCGGGCTGATGATCGTCGCAACGGTGCTGTCGCTCAACGTATTCGGCGACGGACTTCGGGAAGCACTCGACCCGCGGGCCAAGATCCGGCTGGAGCACTGAGCCTATGGCGAAACGAGAACTCTGATGGTCCGGTTCATCGCGCGGCGGTTGATCGGCATGGTCGCGGTGCTGTTCGCGATCTCGGTGATCGTCTTCTTGATCTTCAACGTGATCCCCAATTCGGATCCCGCCCTGCGGATCGCAGGCAAGAACGCCGATCCAGAACTGATCGCCAGGGTCAGCCGTGATCTCGGGCTGGATGAGCCCCTGCCCATTCAGTACCTGACCTTGATGAAGAAGATCTTCACCGGCGAGCTCACGTCGTATGCCAGCGCGCAGAACGTCGTCGAACAGATCTGGGAAGGCTTGCCCGCAACGCTGTCGTTGTGTATCGGCGCCGGGGTGCTGTGGATGACGGTGGCGATCGTGTTCGGTTACCTGTCCGCGGTGCATGCCGGCAAGTTCGCCGACCGAGCACTGACAGTCCTTGCGCTGGTTGGCATTTCGATGCCCGTCTTCTGGCTGGCCGCTATCCTGCTGTACTTTCTCACGTTCAAGGTGCAGCTGTTCCCGACGGGCAGTTATGTGCCGCTGACCGAGGATCCGGCGCAGTGGGCGTTGCACTTGATCCTGCCGTGGTTGACGCTGGCCGTGCTGTTCATCGGGTTCTACAGCCGCGTACTGCGGTCCAACATGCTCGACGCGATGAACGAGGACTACGTGCGCACCGCCCGCGCCAAGGGCATCAGCGAGCGCCAGGTCCGGATCCGCCACGTGCTGCGCAATTCGATGATCCCGATCATCACACTGTTCGGCCTCGACTTCGGCATGGTGGTCGGCGGGGGTGCCATCCTCACCGAAACCGTCTTCAACATCAACGGAGTCGGCCTGTACGCGGGCGAGGCGATCGGCAGCCTGGACCTGCCGCCGTTGATGGCGGTGACGATGTTCGGCGCGTTCTTCATCGTGCTGCTGAACACCTTCGTCGACGTCGTCTATGCCCTTCTTGATCCGCGGATTCGCCTCGGAGAGGCGGCCCCGGCATGAGCACGCTGCTTCGCGTCGACGATCTTCGGGTCGGCTTCGCCACCGAAGACGGTGTCGTGCAGGCTGTCGACGGTGTTTCGTTCGAACTCGCCGCAGGCGAAGTGCTGGCCATCGTCGGCGAATCCGGTTGCGGGAAAAGCGTTACCGCGCAAACACTGACCGGCCTGACCCGGGCGCCAAACGCCAGAATCACCGGCTCGGTCAGCTACCGCGGCCGCGAGCTCAACGGGCTCGACGACGACCAACTTCGAGATGTCCGCGGCGAAGAGATCGCGATGGTCTTCCAGGACCCGATGTCCTCACTGAACCCCGTCTATCGCATCGGCGACCAGATCACCGAGATGATCCACGCGCATCGCGACATCTCCCGCGAGGATGCGACTGCCCGCGCGGTCGAGCTGTTGGCTTCGGTGGGTATCCCCAATCCCCAGCGCCGGATCCGCAGCTACCCCCACGAGTTCTCCGGCGGGATGCGCCAGCGGGTGATGATCGCGATGGCGCTCTCGCTGGAACCGAAGGTGCTCATCGCCGACGAGCCGACCACCGCGCTCGACGTCACCGTCCAGGCCCAGATCCTGCGGCTGATCGATGATCTCAACCGCGAGCGTGAGCTGGCCGTCATCCTGATCACCCATGACCTCGGGGTGGTCGCCGAGGTGGCCGACCGTGTCGTTGTCATGTACGCCGGCCAGATCGTCGAGGACGGAACACTCGACGAGATCTTTTACGACCCGCAGCACCCATACACCTGGGGTCTGCTCGGCTCACTCACCCGTCTCGATCAGCCACGGGGCGGACGGCTGCCCCAGATCAGCGGCCAGCCCCCCTCGCTGCTGGACCCGCCGTCGGGCTGCCGCTTCGCGCCGCGGTGTCCCCACGTCTTCGAGATGTGCAGTGAGATCCCGCCGCTCGAGCCTCGCGCGGGTGGCACGCATCTCGACCGGTGCTGGCTTGATCCCCTGGCGAAGAAGGCGGCGCGGTGAGCAAGGGCGATCCACTCCTGGAGGTCACCGACCTCGTCAAGCACTTCCCGATCAGGTCGGGGATCGTGGTGGACCGCGAGGTCGCGCGGGTGCGCGCGGTCGACGGCGTCAGCCTGACCCTCAACGAGGGTGAGACGCTCGGGCTGGTCGGAGAGTCCGGATGCGGCAAATCGACCCTGTGCCGGGCGATCCTGCAGCTGACGCAGCCGACGTCGGGGTCGGTGTCCTTCCTCGGCGAGGAACTGGTCGGGCGTTCGCGACGAGACCTTCGCCCGTTGCGCCGTCAGATGCAGATGATCTTCCAGGACCCGTTCGCTTCGCTGAACCCGCGAAAGCGGGTGGGCCAGATCGTCGGCGATCCATTGGAGTTGCACGGCCTGGCCAAGGGCGCCGAGGCGAAGCGACGGGTGCAGGCCTTGCTCGATCGGGTGGGCCTGCATCCTGAGCACTACAACCGCTACCCACACGAGTTCTCCGGCGGGCAACGTCAGCGGATCGGCATCGCCCGCGCGCTCGCGCTGCAGCCGAAGCTGATCGTGGCGGATGAGCCCGTGTCCGCACTCGACGTGTCCGTGCAGGCGCAGATCATCAACCTGCTCAAGGAACTTCAGGACGACTTCGGGCTGTCCTACCTCTTTGTCGCGCACGACCTAGGCGTCGTCCGCCACGTATCGGACCGCGTCGCGGTCATGTATCTCGGCAAGGTCGTCGAGAACTCCCCGACAGAGCGGCTGTATCGCAAGCCGATCCATCCGTACACGAACGCGCTGCTGTCGGCGGTGCCGATCCCCGACCCGAAACTCAATGCGGCACGCGAGCGGTTGGTGCTCGAGGGCGACGTGCCAAGCCCGATCGATCCGCCGCCCGGCTGTAGCTTCCACACGCGATGCCCATGGGCCACCGAGATCTGCACGACGGACGAGCCCGCCCTGCTCGAGCACGACACGGAACACGTGGCCGCATGCCATCATCCGAGGAACGTGGAGGAACCGGCGCCGTCGGTCGTCTGACTCAGGGGAACGGCGGAGCCTGATATGGGTTCTGCGGCACCTGAATTGGGATCGGCACGGGAACGAACGGCACGTTGATGTACGTCGTCGTCATAGGTGTCGTCGTCGGGGTTGTGGTCGTGGTCGTCGTGGTGGTCGTGGTGGGCGTAGTAGTGGTGGTCGTCGTTGTTGTCGTCGTGGTCGTGGTCGTTGTGGTCGTCGTCGTAGTGGTGGTGGTCGTCGGCGGCGTCGTGGTGATGTGCGTGGTCGTCACGGGCTCGACGATCGTGGTCGGCGGCGGTGGCGGCGGTGGCGGCGGCTCGCTGGTGACGGTGACGGTCTGGACCTGCGGGGGCGGTGGCGGCGGCGGTTCGGAGGTGGGCGGCTTCACCGAGGCCGTGCTGGGCGGCTCGGTGGCGGTGGTGCTGTCGGTCGCGCTCGTCAGGGCGATCGCCACCCCTCCGACGGCGATCAACGCCACCGCCGCGGCCACGCCGAACACCAGCTGTGGCAGCCGCTGCCAGCTGCGCGGCTCCTCGATAGGCTCGGTCGCCGGCACGTATTGCACCGGTGGTCGCGCGCTGGTGCCGACGGTGTCGTAGTAGTCGTCGCCGCTGTACGGCAGGGGCTCGTCGGCGGTGTCGTCATCCTGCGACCACGCCAACGCGCGGAATGTCGCCGAACTGGGCGCATGCCCTTGCGGTGGGTCAACCGGCACAGCAGGCGCCACACCCGTCTGGGCTTCGGCCGCCGAGCCATATGCCGCGAACAGCGCGGCGCCTACCGCGGCGTCCAGCGCCGGCTGCGGTGTGGTCACCACCGCCGCCCTCGAGTGCTCCGAAAGCCGCGCAGTGATCAGCGGGATGCTGGCCCCTCCGCCAACAGTGGCCACCGCGGAGACATCCGGCCAGCCAATTCGATTGCGCTCCAACAGGTTTTCCAGCGCCGCCAGCACACCCGCGAAGGGGACGGCGATCAGGCCCTCCAGCTCGGTGCGGGTCACCCGGATTCCGGACCGGTACCCGGGCAGCTCGACCGTGAGTTCGGTGACCGTATCCGCCGACAACCGCTCCTTGGCATCACGGCATTCTTCGCGCAGGCGGGTGAGCGATCCCACCGCGGCGGTGCTCGCCGGATCGACAGCGCCGGCGTTGGCGATGTCCTCCAGGACATGGCTGAGCAACGCCTGATCGATCTGATCTCCGGAGAACTCGACGTAGCGGGACGTCTCGTCGATCGGCTCGAACGCCGCCGCCGCGTCGGCAAGGGTGATGCTGGTGCCGCTGCCTCCGAAATCCAGCAATGCCACCACACCCTGGGACGGCAGTCCGGGATTGGTGTGCAGCGCGGTCAACGCCGCGACGGCGTCGCTGAGCAACCGGGCTGGCCGCCGCAACGCGTCGTTCAGCGCATGCTGCGTCGCCATGCTCCAATGCGCAGGCACCGCGATCGCGATGTCCGCCGGCGGCTGGCCGCCGCTCGCGCGGATCATCTCCTCGAGCGCCTCGACCAGCAGACGATCGGCATGATGCGAGGACCCGTCGGCGGCCACCAGCGGGACTGCGTCGCCGACACGCTCGACGAATCCGCTCATGGTCAGGCCCGACGCCGGCAGCGTGACCGCCGAACGCCGTATCAAGGGTTGATTGCCGACTCGAGCAGCGACCAGGTTGGTCGTCCCGATCGACAACCCCAACGGGTCGCTCATAACGGACCACACGATAGCCCTCAGGTTGGCCTAACTACGGTAGACACTCCGTAACAACGCTGGTCGAACGCCGTTCCGCCATCACGGTTTTGGGTTTGCACAGCAACCATCACGGGTACAGCCAACTCCATGACTTCACTGTGGCTATCAGATCGAGTCGACCGGCCGCTACCACCGAAGCACCTGGGGGAAGCGGACCGCTCGGCCGACGTGGCGGTCGTCGGCGCCGGGCTGACGGGGCTGATCACCGCAGTGTTGCTGGCCAGGGCCGGCAAGAAGGTGCTGGTGCTCGAGGCGCACGCCGCTGGGATGGGCGCCACCGGCAACACCACCGCGAAGATCAGCCTGTTGCAGGGCACCAAGCTGTCGAAGATCGTCGGCAAACACGGGCCGAACGTCGCGCAGGATTACGTCAAGGGAAATCGCGAGGGCCAGGAGTGGTTGATTCAGCACTGTGAGGCGCATGGCCTTGCTGTGCAGCGCGAGGACGCCTACACCTACGCCCAGTCCGAGAATGGCGTTCCGTCGGCACGGCAGGAGTACGAAGCGTGCAAGGCCGCAGGACTCGAGGCCGAGTGGGTCGACGACGCCGATGTGCCGTTTCCGTTTCACGGTGGCGTCAAGCTGGCACAGCAGGCGCAGTTCGATCCCATGCCATTCCTGGACAGCCTGATCGTCGAACTCGACGAACGGGGCGGGCGGCTCGCGCAAGGCGTTCGCGTGCAAAAGGTTTCGGCACACGGCGACGGACTGACCCTTCATGCGCGCACGGCCGACGGCGACGAGTTCGATGTCCATGCCAACCAATGCGTACTGGCGACGGGAATTCCGATCCTGGACCGCGGCGGCTTCTTCGCCCGGCTCAAGCCGAATCGCTCGTACTGCATGGCCTACAAGGTGCCGGGCAACATCACCCGCGGCATGTACATCTCCACCGACTCCCCCACCCGTTCAGTGCGCTATGCCCCGACCGCCGATGGCGATCGCCTGATCGTCGGCGGCGCCGGTCACCCGGTGGGACACAAGAAGAACCCGGCGTCGTCGGTGCAGGAGCTCGATTCGTGGGCGAAGGTGCACTATCCGGGTGCGGTACAGACCCACTACTGGTCGGCACAGGACTACACGCCGATCGACGAACTGCCTTATGTCGGGCCGATATTGCCGGGGAACGAAAAGATCTTCGTCGCAACGGGTTTCGACAAGTGGGGCATGACCAATGGCACCGCAGCGGCGCTCGCGCTGTCGAGCCGCATCCTTGGCGGCCGGATGGACTGGGCCGAGGCCTTCGCGAGCTGGAGCCCACACGAGCTGTCAGGGATTCCCAAGGCGATGCAGCTCAACCTGCAGGTCGGGCTTTACCTGGCAAGGGGTTGGATCACGCCGGTGACGCGGATCGGCGATCGCACACCAGAGGATGGCGGAGTGGTCAGCGGTCCGCCGTGGGATCTGGAGGCTCGCAGCATCGTCGACGGCGTCGAGCATCGAGTGTCGCCGGTTTGTCCGCACCTCGGCGGCATCGTCAATTGGAACGACGCCGACGAATCGTGGGAATGCCCACTGCACGGGTCACGGTTCGCACCCGACGGCACCCTGCTCGAAGGTCCCGCGACGCGCGATCTCACTGCGGCTCAATAGGTTCCGTCGGCGTCGGGAAGAACCGGCGCATCGCCGCGGAGCCGACCACGCCGATCGCAATCAACGCGATCGCGATGCCGTCGGGTACCTCGTCCGACACCCAGCCGACGATCCCCGTCACCATCACGAACGGCGGAAGCCAGTCGAAGATCCGCGCCATCGACGTCGACTCACCGGTCGCGTAATCGGGGTAGAACTCGGTGAACGCGCCGGCGAAGATGAGCGCCGCGAGCGGCACGATCCACGCGGTCCAGAAGTTGTTGTTGTCGCGCAGCACAGCGTCGCCGAACGCGCCGGAGATCGCCGAGACGACGAACGCGCCCGCCCACGCCGCGGAGATCATGTAGTTGATCCGCAGGAACAACGGGCTGTCCCAGTGTTCGCGCGGCGTGGTGTCCTTGGCGTAGGCCAGCGTGAACGGCCTGCGGATCAGCAGGGTGGTGACTGCGAACGCGGCCAGCGCGATGTTGCTCAACTCGCCCGACCACAGCTCCAGCCACTCGATGGTGCGCTCCGGCGCGACGAGGCCGAGAATGGCGAGAACACCGAAGTAGGCCAGGGTGAACGCCTCGAGCAGGTGCACGGGCACACCGCGTCGGGACCCGACCCATATCGTCAGCAGCGCCAGACCCAACGCAGCGGAGGCGGCCTCTTCGAACCTTCCCGGGCCGGAGACGACGGCCATCAACACCCACGGCGCGATCCCGGCAAAGGGGGATCTGACGTAGCCGTCAATGAATTTCATGACCGGACTCTATGCCGCGAAACCGGGTTGTGTTGCAATGTCCGCCATGGCTGACATCGACGAGATCAAGCAAGTCAAATACCGGTACCTGCGCGCGCTCGACACCAAGCACTGGGACGAATTCGCAAACACGCTCACCGAGGACGTGGTCGGCAGGTACGGCGAGTCGATCGGCGAGGAGCACCACTTCACGAACCGCGACGAGTTGGTGACGTTCATGCGCAACTCGTTGGGGCCCGAGGTTCTCACCGAACACCGAGTCACCCATCCGGAAATCACCGTCGACGGCGACGAGGCGACGGCCATCTGGTATCTGCAGGACCGAGTGATCGCGCCCGACTTCAACTTCATGCTGATCGGTGCGGGCTTCTACCACGACCGATACCGGCGCACCAGCGACGGCTGGAAAATCAGCGAAACCGGTTACGACCGCACCTACGACGCCTCCATGTCGACGGAGAACCTCAACTTCAAGGTGAAAGCCGGTCGCGCGCTTAACATCTGATTACTGTTGTGTGACCGCGATCAGCGCGCCGGGCCGTAGCCAACGCATGATCTCGACCAGTTTGGCATCGTCGATCGCGACGCAGCCGGCAGTGGGTCCGCCGTCGGTGGCGTGCAGGAAGAACGCGCCGCCGTTGCCGGGGACGCGTGCCTTGTTGACACCCATCACCACCGCGTGCACGTACTGTGGGATCTCCAGATTCTCAGTGCCGCTGGCCGGATCGGTGTTGAACGGGCACTGCTCCTGCTTACACACCTGCATGGTGTTGTAGGTCGGACTCTTCATGTCGCCGTCCCACCAATGGTCGGGCCCGACCTGGACGTACTGCAGACCGCCGCCGGGATTCGGTGCGGTGCCGAATGCGAAGTCAAGCGTGAAGATGCCCATCGGCGTCTTCATCTCGCCGTCGTGGGTTTCGGGGGCCATGCCCTTGGCGCCCACGAACGCCGGAATGCCGACGGCGATGGGTTCCCAGCCGGCCGCCGTACGCTGGAAGACGTCAACCTTCGCCGATGAACCGCCGTCTCCCACAACGGAAATCACCTGAGTGGCGTTGCCGACTTGCGGCGCGAACCACGGCGTGAACTCGGCACGGGTAACGGGTGCCGTCGCAAGGCAGACCACTGAAGCGCATAGCAGGACCAGCAGTCGGCGCACCCCGCCATGCTATGTCGCGGCGGGCTCGCCCTCGAGAACGCCACGCAGCCACGTCGTCCATTTCGTGTTTTCGTTGGCCGCGGTCCCGGCTGCGTCGGGACCGTAGAAATAGAAGCTGACAGCCGCTCGGGCAACGTCGCCCATCGCGAAGCTCCCGATCAATGCGATGCCTTGCGCGGGTTCGTCGACGCGCAGCATCAGTTGACGGGACTGCGCATCTTGGTGGACTCGTTCGACGACACCCGCCAGTCGCGGTGCGCCGGAGGGCGTTTCGCGGCGGTCACCGACGTTGGCGCCGACGACATTCAGCGCGTCGGTGAGCTTCGACCACGCTTGCGGCTCGCCGCCGGAGGGAGTCGCCGTGGCGTGCACGGTAGCGACCGGTTGGCCCGCGAAGTTCTTGAGATACACCTTGAGTACCTCGAAGAAGCCCGGCCAGCCGCCCTCGAAGCTCTCGAGTTCGCCGTCCCAGTCGTCGCGTTCGGTGAACAGACTGTGCACCATCCGCACCACGCAGCTGTCGCCCGAACGGCTGGTGACGGTCACTTCGGTGGCCACCGGAGGCGCGTCACCACTCCAGCCGTACTCCTCGTATGCGAAGCGGACCGGGGGATCCCACGCGGTGACCTTTCCGGAGGAGGTGCTCTCGCCGCAGTTCTCTTCGCCGAAGTCGAACTTGATGTCACCGCCGACGCGTTCCTCCACGGTGGTGGGTGTGAACCAGGCGCTCATGCCTGGCCCGGTGGCGATGGCGTGCCAGACCTGTTCAGGGCTGCCGGGAACCAGAAGCTCCATCTCGACCCAGCGCTTGCCGGAATCGTCTTTCTTCAAAGGCATTTCGCGTCCTCCTTCGGCTTCGGATAAGCCGCGACCACCAACCGGTAGCTACGGCCATTGGAATCGGATTCGTCGTGATAGCGGGCGGCCAATGAGGTGACCGCAGCGGAGAGTTCTTCGGTGAAGGCGGCCCGATCGGCGGGGGATCGGAACCTGATGGCGGTGTCTATGGACAGAGTCGCCAGTCGCTTGTTCTCCTCGCGAGCGACCCCCCACAACTCGCCGACTTCCCGGACAGCCCGAGCGGCGAGCGCGATCAGATAACTCGCGGACAGCCGGTCGTTGGTCCGGCCCGGATCGGCGCCGACCGCACCCAGCGCACCGGGCGATACGACATAGGACGCCGCGGTGGCGACGAGCAGGCGCTCCGTGAGCCCGCCCCATCGGCGTTCTCCGGCAACGGTGACGAGTTTGTGCTCCTCCAGCGCACGTAGGTGGTAGTTCACTTTCTGCCGGGTGATGCCGACGCGAGAGGCGAGCGTGGCGGCCGACGCCGGCTCGGTCAGTTCAGCGAGCAATCGGCCCCGGGTGGGGTCAAGGGCGCTGACCGCCGCCGCAGGATCCGCGATCACCTCGACGTCGAGCATGTCTCCATCGTTGCCATTGACAAGTTTATTTGTCAAGGGTCGTGGATACGTTGGCGGAATGGAACTGCTGCCCCTTCGGCGACTACGCGGCATC
>NZ_DASSCY010000013.1:0-25708 GCF_035697385.1 Mycobacterium sp.
GAGATCGTGCGTGACCCCAGTAACCCGCTGTCGTGCGCCCACGATCTCGGCGCCCGGCTGTTCGATATCCGCGTCACCGATTACCGGCTGGACACCGAGCGGTCCAACCGGGTGTGGGAGCAACCGGCCTAATACAGTGAAAGCGTGCGACGCCGGCGCGCGGATCAGTTGGAGCGGGTGTCTACCGCGGCGGCAGAGCTGGAACTTCCCGCGGCCGTGTTCAAGACGTGCCCGTGGCAGCCGCGTGAACTCATCGACACCGGTTTGCGCCAGTGGTTGCGCTGCTGCGCATCTGCGCTGCGTGACAACCAAGTGATCGGTATGCCCTCGCGCGCCGTCGATGCCAGGCGAGCAGTGCGTCCTGTGGGATCTCGATCGGCGCGTCGGCGTTGACCAGCCCTGGGGCATCGATGCCGACCGAGTCGCGGCGATTCAGGCCGCCATCAGTCGAACGTAGGCGCCTCGGTACGGGAGCGCTTGAGCTCCCAGAAATGGGGATAGGACGCGAACGTCACCGAGGCGTCCCACAGCTTGCCCGCTTCCTCGCCGCGCGGGATCCGCGACAGCACCGGACCGAAGAACGCGATGCCGTTGACGTGGATGGTCGGGGTGCCGACGTCGTCACCGACCGGGTCCATGCCCTCGTGGTGGCTCTTGCGCAGCGCCTCGTCGTACTTGTCCGTCACGGCCGCCTCGGCCAGCTCAGCCGGCAACCCGACCTCTTCGAGCGACTCCCGGATCACGACATCGAAGTCCTTGTTGTCCTGATTGTGGATCCGCGTACCCATCGCGGTGTACAGCGGCGCCAGAATCTCGGGACCCTTGGCCTGCTCCGCTGCGATCGCCACGCGCACCGGCTTCCAGGCCTGCTTGAGGCCCTCGCGGTACTCGTCGGGCACATCCTTGTTCTCGTTGAGCACAGCCAGGCTCATGACGTGGAAGTTCACCTCGATATCGCGGACCTTTTCGACCTCCAGGATCCAGCGCGACGTGATCCAGCACCACGGGCACAGCGGGTCGAACCAGAAATCGGCGACGGACTTCTCGGGCATGGTCTGGCGGTCCTCTCGATCGACGGACAGAATTCCGTTCAGCACAACCGTCCGCGGGCGATTCATGTTCCCCAAGCATGCACGGTCCGCCGAGGCCGCATGAGAAACGCCTTAATGTGCAAACGGTTATCTAATCGTGTTGCCCATGTGATTGTTGTCAACAATCGTTACCAAAGTGAATAAACACCTTGATCTACCGGCTCGCGCACTCGCGCTGACAGTCAGCCTCGCGACGGCGGTCACACTCGCGGCACCGGCACACGCCGACCCGATCGACGACTCGTTCCTCGCCGCGCTGAACAACGGCGGCATCAACTACAGCGATCCGGCGAACACCGTGGCGTTGGGCGAGTCGGTCTGCCCCATGCTCGTCGAGCCCGGAAAGTCCTTCGCCAGCGTCTACTCGAGAGTGGCCAACAACGGCATCCCACCGGAGATGGCGGCGTTCTTCACCGGCATCGCCATCTCGATGTACTGCCCGCAGATGATGTCTTCGGTCGGCAACGGCACATTCCTCAACTGGCTGCAGGTGCCTGGCCTGACCCGATAGACCCACGCGCCAGCCGATAGGTTGGACGCGTGGCACTCCCTAATCTCACCCGCGAGCAGGCCGTCGAACGCGCCGCCCTCATCACTGTCGACAACTACCACATCAGCCTCGACCTCACCGACGGCAGCGGTCGCCCCGGCGAGCGCACGTTCCGGTCGGTGACAACCGTCGAGTTCGACGCGTTGGCCGGCGCGGACACCTATATCGACATTGCCGCCCATGGCATCCGCAGCGCGACCCTCAACGGCCGCAACATCGACGTGTCGGGCTACGACGAATCAACCGGCATCCCGCTGACCGGACTGGCGCAGCGGAACGTCCTCGTCGTCGACGCCGACTGCTCCTATTCCAACACCGGGGAGGGCTTGCACCGGTTCGTCGATCCGGTCGACGGCGCGGTGTATCTGTACTCGCAGTTCGAAACCGCCGACGCGAAGCGGATGTTCGCGTGCTTCGACCAGCCCGACCTCAAAGCCACCTTCGACATCATGGTGGCCGCACCGCTGGACTGGCGAGTGATCTCGAACGGCGCCACCGGACACGTCCACGGCGAGGGCGATGCGCACGTGCACACCTTCGTGACCACACCGCGAATGAGCACATACCTTGTCGCGCTGATCGCCGGGCCGTATGCGCACTGGACCGACACCTATTCCGATGAGCACGGTGACATTCCGCTTGGCTTGTATTGCCGCAAGTCGCTGGCCGAGTTCATGGATTCCGAACGGCTCTTCACTCAGACCAAGCAGGGATTCGGCTTCTACCACAACAACTTTGGCGTGCCGTACGCGTTCGGCAAGTACGACCAGCTGTTCGTTCCGGAGTTCAACGCGGGTGCGATGGAGAACGCAGGTGCGGTCACGTTCTTGGAGGACTACGTCTTCCGCAGCAAGGTGACACGAGCGTCCTACGAGCGCCGCGCCGAGACCGTACTGCACGAGATGGCGCACATGTGGTTCGGCGACCTCGTCACCATGGCTTGGTGGGATGACCTGTGGCTCAACGAATCGTTCGCGACGTTCGCCTCGGTGCTGTGCCAGGCGGAGGCGACCGAGTTCACCGAGGCGTGGACCACGTTCGCGAACGTGGAGAAGTCGTGGGCGTACCGGCAGGATCAGCTGCCCTCGACGCATCCCGTCGCCGCCGACATCCCGGATCTGGCCGCCGTCGAGGTCAATTTCGACGGGATCACCTACGCCAAGGGGGCCAGCGTGCTCAAGCAGCTGGTGGCCTACGTCGGTCTCGAGGAGTTCCTGGCCGGGCTGCGGGATTACTTCCGCGACCACGCTTTTGGCAACGCCACGTTCGGCGACCTGCTCGGCGCACTGGAGAAGGCGTCGGGCCGCGACCTGTCGGGCTGGGGCAAGCAGTGGCTCAAGACCACAGGGCTGAACACACTGCGCGCCGATTTCGACGTCGACGACGCCGGGCGATTCTCGCGTTTCGCGATCAGTCAGAGCGGCGCCAAGCCGGGCGCCGGGGAGACGCGCGTGCATCGGCTGGCGGTCGGCATCTATGACGACGACGGCAGCGGCAGGCTGGTGCGGGTACACCGGGAAGAACTCGATGTCGAGGGCGAGACCACCGAAGTTACTGCATTGCAAGGTGTTTCGCGAGGGCAGCTGATCCTGGTCAACGACGACGACTTGACGTACTGCTCGTTGCGCTTGGACCCGGAGTCGCTGCAGACGGCGCTGACCCGCATCGCGGACATCGCAGAGCCGCTCCCCCGCACACTGGCATGGTCGGCGGCGTGGGAGATGACACGCGAAGCCGAGCTCAAGGCGCGCGACTTCGTGTCGCTGGTGTCCGGCGGCGTGCACGCCGAAACCGAGGTCGGGGTCGCACAGCGGCTGCTGATGCAGGCCCAGACGGCGCTGAGCTCCTACGCCGATCCGCAGTGGGCTCGTTCGCAGGGCTGGCCCGCGTTCGCCGACCGACTGCTGGAGTTGGCCCGCGGCGCCGAAGCCGGGTCGGACCACCAGCTGGCTTTCGTCAATGCTCTGAGCGGGTCGGTGCTGTCGCCACAGCACACCACCGTGTTGAAGGCGCTGCTCGACGGCGATCCCGCGCACTCCGGTCTGGCGGGGCTGGTAGTGGACACCGACCTGCGCTGGCGCATCGTCACCGCGCTGGCGGCCGCAGGTGAGGTCGACTCTGACGGACTGGACAAGCCGTTCATCGACGCCGAGGCGAAGCGGGATCCGACCGCGACAGGCCAGCGGCAGGCCGCGCAGGCGTCGGCTGCGCGCCCTCAGGCGGCGGTGAAGGAGGCGGCGTGGCAGCAGGTCATCGAAGACGACACGCTGGCCAACATCACCGCGCGGTCGGTCATCGCCGGGTTTGTGCGGCCCGGCCAAGACGAGCTGCTGACGCCGTTCCGGCCGAAGTACTTCAGCGCCATCTCGGGCGTGTGGGAACGCCGGTCGAGCGAGGTAGCGCAGACGGTCGTCATCGGGCTCTACCCGTCGTGGGACATCAGCCAGTCGGGGCTGGACGCCGCGGATGAGTTCCTTGCCGACCCCGATGTACCGCCGTCGCTGCGCCGGCTCGTGCTCGAAGGCCGCGCGGGCGTGGAGCGTGCCCTACGCGCGCGGGCATTCGACGTCACCTAGTTCCCCAGTACCGCGTGGGCCCACACGTGAGTAGGGGACGACCGCGTCTGTACGCCGACACGCCGTGTTCCGCGTGCATTTTGCGGTCGCTCGCGGCACCTACGCTTACCCGATGGCGGTCAATCGAAGTCGGCGGGCGCGGGCCGCGCGTCGACGCCATCGCCGCGTCAAGGCCGTTGTCAACGACCTCAGCATCGAACAGTGGGAAGCACTCAAGGCGGCCTGGAACGGGTGCGCCTATTGCGGTGCGACCGATCGACCCTTGCAGCGCGACTGCGTCATGGCCATCTCCAGAGGAGGCCGGTACACAGTGGACAACGTCGTGCCAGCATGCGCCTCCTGCAACACAAGCAAGTGCAATGACGAGGTCACCGGCTGGCTACGCCGAAAGCGACTCGACGAACGCAAGTTCCTCGCCCGCTACGTAGAAATTTTGCGGCTTGTGGAGTCGCACCGGCGGGACGCGCCGGTTGCACTCCACGAATCGCAGGGGTCAGGCAGGTGAGACGCCGGCGCTCAGCACGCGCACCGCGCTGATGAGGCCGTCGATCAGGTTGCCGTCCTTGAACGACGCCGCGGCCGCCGAGACGCCCAGCGGAGCGGCCTCCTCGATACCTCGGCCCTTGACGTCCGAGCCGTACACCACCTCGATCGCGCGCTGATTCGGCGACACCGCCAGCAGCACCGCGTTGTCGGGCGTCGGCACCTTGGCCAGGATTTCGCGCGCCGTGGCGGCGGCGTCCACTCCGAGGTCGCCCAGGTACACGGCGAAGCGGGCCTTGGCGGCGCGCGAACCGTACTTGAGCGCGTCGTCGAGAACGACCAGATCCATAGCCGGGAAGGGGTAGGTCACCGACACCTCGCCGGGCTGGGTGACCCCAGAGATCCGGCCGCTGGTGGTTACGACGAAACCGGTCGGCAGCTCCAGTTCAGCCGGTGCAACAGTCGCGACTTCACCACTTGCCACTGGCGCCGCCTCCTACGGTCAACGGATGCGAGCCATGGCCACCGTGGCCATGGTCGGCTGGTTCCTCGGACGCCCAGAGAATCGGTTCGTGCGTCCACGGTTCGGACAACTTGTAAGTCTCCGGGTGCGGGCTCTTACCGCGCCAAATCATGGCGGCCAAGACCAGCGTCAGCCCCAACGGCACAAGGACGAACAGCGCATGGGTAAGTGCTGTGCTCACGACGCAAACCGTAACGCACGGCGTCGCTACGCCGCTCCCTCACCCAGGTATCGCACCCACGCCGGGTCGAGCTCCTTGACGCTGGACAGCAATCGCCAGTGCTGCCCCTTCGGCGGCACCGGCACCGACCGCAGCGTCCAGCCCAGCTCCGCGAGCAGCCGGTCGGCCTTGCGGTGGTTGCACGTGGAGCAGGCCGCCACGCAGTTCTCCCAGGAATGGTCGCCGCCGCGACTGCGCGGCACGACGTGGTCGACGGTGTCCGCCTTGCCCCCGCAGTACGCGCAGCGAAACCGGTCCCGGTGCATCAGCGCCGCTCGCGTCATCGGGATCCGGGCCCGGTACGGGACCCGCACATACGCGTGCAGCCGGATCACCGAGGGCACCACGATCGACTTGGTCGCGGAGTGAATGACCGGGCCGCCCGGGTCGTCGTGCACCACCGTGGCTTTTCCGCACATAAGCATGATGACCGCCCGGCGCATCGGCAGGGCGGTCAACGGTTCGTACGTGGAGTTCAACAACAACACACGACGGCGCCCCCAGATTGAGCCGTCGTGCCTGGTACTGGGCGGATGGGTCTCGACGCTGTGCAGCACGCGCGTCTGCGCATGGGTCGTCGCGGACCCTGATGAACCCGCCGCGTCGCCGTGGTGCCGGTGGCCGCGACTCTTCTTGCGCTGCGCCATACGTCCTCCGAGATGACAGTTCACCACGGATTGACGACGATCGCACGACAATTCTGTACGTGTTCGCAGGTCAGTCCAGTGAACAACGGGTGACGCCGCGAAACTAGGTAGTCGGATACTCATGCCGAATCAGAATCAGGCCGCAACACTTAGCCCATGACCGAGGTTGAACCGCCGAACAACACCCGCAAATTCGTGGAGTACAGGCCCGACCTGGAACAACCCGACCCCGACGAAGAGCAGCTGATCGACAGCATCATCGCCGATCTACGCGGGAACAACGAGCGGGCGTACAAGAAGTACAAGAAGGGCATCCGCGATGCGCACGCCAAGAGCCACGGCATATTGCGCGGAGAGATGACGGTGCTACCCAACCTGCCCGAGCATCTGCGGCAGGGCATCTTTGCAACGCCGAAGACGTACACGGTCATCGCGAGGCTTTCCACCACCTCCGGTGCGCTTCGCAGTGACCAGGTTCGGGGCGTGCGCGGGTTGGGGCTCAAGGTGCTCGAAGTCGATGGCGACCGGCTGATCGACGACAAGGAAACGACCCAGGACTTCGTGTTCGTCACCGAGCCGCGGTTTCCGTTCAAGGACGCCATGGAGTACTCGAAGGGCGGAATGCGGTCGGCGAAATTGCTGTCGCGCTTCCCCGATATCGGAATGAGGGCCTTGAGCCTGTTCCTCCGCGGGGTGAGTCGGGTGTTGCGGCTTTTCGGCAGCGATCTTCCGTTCAAGTATTCGCTGTTCGCCAAACCCAACACGCTCACTCTCGGCGAGACGTTCTACACCGCAGCGCCATTGCAGTACGGCAAGTACGTGGCCAAGCTCAGCGTCTCGCCGCAGTCGGAATCGGTGAAAGCGCTGACGGGCAAGAAGGTGGGCCGTGGCCGCGACGCGCATACCGAAGCGGTGGTCGAGTTCTTCGAGAACAACTCCGCGGAGTACCTCGTGTCAGCACAGCTGTGCACGGACACGTCGACAATGCCGATCGAGGACGCCACGGCGGACTGGTCGACCGACGAATCGCCCTACCAGCCCGTGGCGAAGATCACGTACGGACGCCAGAACGCGCACAGCACAAGGCGGCGGGATTGGGGCGACGACGAGTTGTCCTTCAATTCGTGGCGCGCGACTACGGATCACAGGCCGTTGGGGTCGATCAATCGCCTGAAGAAACGGGTTTACGACGCCTCCAGCGTCTTCCGGCACGAGAAGAACAACAAGCCGCAAATCGAACCACGTGTTCCCGCAGACATACCGGACTGAGGCTGCTGCCTCAAACGCCGGGCTAAGTCGAGGTGATTAGCCGGAAATGACACAAATGTCGAATTACACTCCCGCCATGGCCCATGGTTGGCAGATCGTCGATCGCCCATCGGAATTCGGTGCGGTGCGATCGGCTCTGACCGGCGGTGAGGGCTGCGGCGTGGTGCTGGTGGGCGCCGCCGGCGTCGGGAAAACCACCCTTGCCCGCGCCGTCACGGGGTCGTTGCGCTCACAGGTCCACTGGGTGGCGTCCACCGAATCATCGCGCACCATTCCGCTAGGGGTGTTCGCGCACTTGGTCGGGTCGTCGACGTCGCGGGATCCCACGGCGCTGCTCGCGTCAGCGCGGGAATCCCTTGTCGCACAGGAGAACACAGTTGTAGGCGTCGATGACGCACACCTGCTGGATCAACTGTCCGCGACCCTGCTGCACCAGATCGCCGTCGACCATGCGGGGCGCATCCTTGCGACGGTCCGCACCGGTGAACCGGTTCCCGATGCGGTGACATCGCTGTGGAAGGACGGGTACCTGCAGCGGTTCGAGCTCAAGCCGTTCAACAAGCAGCAGAGCATTGCGCTGGTCGAGTCGGTCATCGGCGGAACGCTCGAAGGTCTGTCCGCCGACCTGATGTGGGAGTCCTCCGGCGGCAACCCGTTGTTTTTGCGTCACCTGGTGGAAGGGTCGATCGACGCCGGGACCCTCACCAGAGTCGACGACGTGTGGCAGCTGCGCGGTCCCACCGCCGTTCCGTCAGGGTTGGCCGCGCTGCTGGAAACCCGTCTCGATCAAGCCGGCGAGGATGTCGTCAACGCGTTGAAACTGTTGGCGCTGTGTGAACCACTCGACCTGGACGCGCTGACCGAGTTGGCCGGCGACGACGCCGTCGACAAGGCCGAAACCCGTGGCTTGATTCGGGTCGCTGAGGACGGCCCCATGCTCAACGCCCGCTTCAGTCACCCACTGGTGGGTGACGTCGTGCGCAGCCGCCTTGGGAAGGCAGCCGCCCGGCGGTTGCGGGGCAAGATCGTGCAAGTGCTGCGCGACCGTGAAATGGCTTCGGCGACCAGCCGTCTCCGGATGGCACAGCTGTCCATCGACAGCGACCAAGTCGTGGGAACCGACCTTCTTATCAACGCGGCCAAGGACGCGATCTTCTTGTCGAATCTTCCGCTGGGCGAACGCATCGCGCGTGCGGCGTTCGAACGCGAAGGCGGATTGCAAGCAGGCGAACTGCTTTCGCGCGCCCTGTTGTGGCAAGGCCACCCCATGCAGGCCGACGAAATCCTCACCCGCTTCGACCCCACCGGTCTCGACGAGTTGCAGCTGCTGCTGTGGGGCCTTCCGCGCGTGTCGATTCTGTTCTGGTCGATGGGTGACGTCACACGAGCCCGCGAGGTAATGACGTTGCTGCACGCAGGCGTCGAGCACCCCAGCCTCAAACTCGTCGTCGATGCGGTCGCGTCGGCAATGGCGGTGCACGAGAACAACATCGCGGAAGGCATCGCGGCGGCCGAAGCGGTACTGGGTGATTCGCGCGCCCCGAATCAAGCGATCGAGTTCGCGGCGTTCAGCGCGGGGCTGGCCATGCCGACCGCAGGCCGCGGCGACGACTTCGAACCGATCGCGGCCCGATGCCGCGCGGAGCAGAAGGCCACCGACGGCATGATCCGGGTGATGGTGCGGTACTGCGACGTGCTCGCGCTGACCCACACCGGCAAGCTGGACCTGGCCGACAAGCGGGCCGCCGACTACGCCAACTTCTCTTCGGCCGGACAGTTTCTCGCGTGGGCGATCGCCAAGATCACCACCGGGCTCGTCGCGACCTACCGCGGGAACTTCCCAGAGGTCATCTCGTCGATAGAGCAGGCGTTGGCCGCGCTGTCCGCCGAGTATCCGCTGCCATGGCGGCTACCGGCACGACTGCTGCTCGCGAGGGCATACGCCGCGCTTGGCCGCAAGGAGGACGCCGAGCGGGTGCTGACCGATGCGGCCGAGCACACGGGACCGTCCGTCGCCTTGCATGAGCCGCAGCGGACGATTTCCAAGGCTTGGCTCGCGGCCGCCAAGGGTATGGAGCGCCGCGCCGTCGAGTTGGCATTGCTCGCCGCCGACGACGCACACCGGGCGGGACAGTACGCCGTCGAAGCCGAAGCGTTACACCACGCCGCGAGGTTCGGCGACCGCACCGTCGCGGATCGGCTTGCGGCACTTACGGATAAGGTCCAGGGCGACGTCGTCGCGCTGCAGGCCCACCACGCGGCCGCTGTCGCCGCGGCCGACCCCGAGGCGCTCGATGCGGCCAGCGCCGAGTTCGAGGCGGCCGGTTTCCTGCTGTCCGCCGCGGATTCCGCGGCGCTGGCGGCGACGCTGCACGACAACGCAGGCGATCGCCGCAAGAGCATGGAATCGTCCGCAAGGGCGCTGCGCCTATCCGATCAGTGCGGCGGCGCGGCGACGCCGGCCATCAAGGCAGCCGCACGGCCCCTGCCGGTGACTGCCCGCGAACGCGAGATCGCCGAGCTCATCGCCGCCGGGCTGACCAACAAGGAAATCGCTGAGCAGCTCACGCTGTCGATTCGTACCGTCGAAGGCCACGTCTACCGGGCGTGCTTCAAGCTGGATGTCGCCGACCGCGACGAACTGGCGAAGCTGATCCGCCAGGAGCCACCAAAGGAGCCGCCGAAAAACGGCCAGCACTGATATGCCCCACAATGGAGTCAATGGACCAAGTCGAGAAGCAGCAGTCGTTCTATGACGCGGTAGGTGGCCACGAAACGTTTCACGCCATCGTGTCCCGGTTTTACCAGCTGGTGCGCGAGGACGAGATTCTGCGCCCGCTCTATCCCGAGGACGAGCTCGACGCGGCAGAAGTCCGGCTGCGAATGTTCCTCGAGCAGTACTGGGGCGGTCCGCGGACCTACTCCGACCAACGCGGCCATCCCCGGCTGCGGATGCGCCATGCCCCGTTTCGGATCGGCTACATCGAGCGCGACGCCTGGCTGCGCTGCATGCACACCGCGGTCGCGGAGATCGATTCGCAGACCATGGACGACGAGCACCGCAAGGAGCTGATCGCCTACCTGGAGATGGCCGCCCACTCGATGGTGAATTCGCCGTTCTGATGGCCGGATCGAATGTGAGGCCGTGGTGGTCGCGCGCGGTTTTCTACCAGGTTTATCCGCGATCGTTCTCCGACAGCGACGGCGACGGCGTCGGTGACCTCGACGGTGTGACCGCCAGGCTGGACTACCTCAAGGCACTGGGGGTCGACGCGATCTGGCTCAACCCGGTCATGGTGTCGCCGATGGCCGACCACGGCTACGACGTTGCCGATCCGCGCGATATCGACCCGCTCTTCGGCGGCATGGAAGCGCTCGACCGGCTGATCGACGCCGCGCACCAGCTGGGCATCAAGATCACGATGGATTTGGTACCCAACCACACCAGCTCGGCGCACCCGTGGTTTCAGGCGGCGCTGATGGCGAGCCCCGGCAGCGATCAGCGCGAGCGCTACATCTTCCGCGACGGCACGGGTCCCGGCGGCGTCCATCCACCCAACAACTGGGTGTCGATCTTCGGTGGCCCGGCATGGACCCGGATCACCGAGGCGGACGGCAATCCCGGGCAGTGGTACCTGCATCTGTTCGACGCAGAGCAGCCGGACCTCAACTGGGACAACCGCGAGGTCTACGACGACCTCGAGAAGACGCTGCGCTTCTGGCTGGATCGCGGCGTCGACGGGTTCCGCATCGACGTCGCGCACGGCATGGCCAAGCCGCCCGGGCTGCCCGACATGGAAGTCGTCGAGGACGAGGTCCTTCTCTCCGACATGGATCACGACCCCCGGTTCAACCATGACGGCGTGCACGACATCCACCGCTACATCCGCACGGTGCTCAACGACTACCCGCACGCGGTCGCCATCGGCGAGGTGTGGGTGTACGACAACGAACTGTTCTCCCGCTATCTGCGGCCCGACGAGCTTCACCTGGGCTTCAACTTCCGGCTGTTGCGCGCGGCGTTCGACGTCGACGACATCCGCGGCGCGATCGAGAACTCACTGGCCGCCGCCGCGATCGAGGGCGCGACACCGACGTGGACGCTGGCCAACCACGACGTCGACCGCGAGGCCACCCGATATGGCGGTGGGCGGGTCGGCCTGGCGAGAGCGTGGGCGATGGCGCTGGTGATGCTCGCGTTGCCAGGCGCGGTGTTCATCTACAACGGCGAGGAACTCGGCCTGGAGAACGTCGAGCTGCCCGATGAGGCATTGCGCGACCCGGTGTGGGAAAGGTCCGGACACACCAGGCGCGGGCGCGACGGCAGCCGGGTTCCGGTGCCGTGGGAGGGTGACGCTCCCCCATTCGGCTTCTCCGCGAACTCCGACACGTGGCTGCCAATTCCGCCGGAATGGGCGGAGCTGACGGTGCGCAAGCAGCTCGATGCACCGGATTCGACGTTGTCGTTCTTCCGGCGTGCGATCGAATTACGCCGAGCCCGAAGCGAATTCGAGGGAGCCGCGATCGAGTGGCTGGACTCTCCCGCGGGCACTCTGGTGTTTCGAGTAGCCGGTGGGCTGGTGTGCGCGTTGAACGCCGGCCGTCGCGCAATGGCGCTACCCGACGGCGAAGTGCTGCTGGCCAGTGCTGCTTTGGTGGACGGCCGGCTGCCGCCGGATGCGGCCGCCTGGCTTGTCTAGTTCTCTCGCGAGCGCGGAGAAAGTTAGCGCGTGCAGCTCCGCCGCTTGGCAATGCAAGATTGCGCCGAGAGTAGGGAGAATGACGGATTCAGGGCTAACGCCCGTCACATTCCCGACGCTCGCGGATGCCTGACTAGCCGCGCCGAAAATGCGATTGTGCGTCGTCTCGCAGCGGCTCACCATGCCCGTGTTGACGATCGTCGGGGGGCGTGACGCGATGTTCGATTCCTACGACACTGCAAAGCGCTTACAACGCAACGCGCCGCTATCATTGGGCAGGCGCAGCCGATTCTGGACTTCCTCCAGAAGTAGCGCCCCGGTGGCGGGCAGGTTCAGCGCAGTACCACGGCGGGGTCGCCTCGGCGGCGGTATACCGAGCCGAACCGCGCGTCGATGCGCAGCCAGGCCGGAAGCACGCGCACCCGGACGATTTCGTCGGCGGCGACGGTGCCGGGATCCAGTCCCATGTCTTGCCCTACGGCCTCCGACTGCGGCAGGAAACCCATTGCGGTCAAGGCGAATACGCAGCGCATCGGGATCCCGGCGCTGACATCCCCCGAGCTGACGGCGACCACTTCTTGGTCCAGCAGCGACGCCGGTGGCCCGTGCGCGCTGGAATGTTCCTTGGCCAGGGCGACGCCGCGCTGCGCCAGGTCCAGCACCGCCCGCGCGGGCACGTCGTCGAGGTGGACGAAGCCAGTCTCCGGCGGCAGCGCCCCACGCCATGCGGAGTCCATCTGGAACCCCGGCTCAACAAAGCCGCTGCGATCCATGGCCGTCAGCCCGGCGGCCAGCGAATCGGCGCCTGCACTCAAGTCAGCGGGGCGGATCCGGCCGCCGACCACCCTGCTCGCCAGCACGTCGAAACCGGTGTGGACCCAAGCGACAACTAGCCCGCCCTCGCGTTCCCGCAGCCGGATGACTGCGGCATCGTCGAGTCGCATGGCCCGTTCCACGAACGTCGCAAGATCCTCGCGGTGTGTGGCGTCGTCGAGCCAGATACCGCGTTCATGCTGTGTCATTCCCCGGTCGTCCCCCTGGCCTCCGGCCGGGCGGTGCCCCCAGCGCTCCTGCCCGCCGGACGTCATCGCGTCCAGCGTTGCAAATACTCTCGTTGCTTCGGCGAAAGCCGCTGCAGCCGTTGCTCCTTGATGTGCACTGCCGCCAGCTGAGTCTCGGCGATCACCGACGGTTTCGAGTCGGGCGCCGCGCCCACCGAGCGCACCTCGTAACCCACCGTGAAGTCGACCGCACGCACGCGTTTCGACCACATGGTCACCTTCAGCGGAGAGTCCATCAGCCGCAACTGGCCCTTGTAGAGGATGTTCACCTCGTGGATCAGCAAGCCGATCGTCGTGATCTCCTCCCCGAAAGGCTCGCGCAGGAACGGGATTCGTGCTTCCTCCAATATCGTGACCATGGTGGCATGGTTGATGTGCTGGTACATATCGATGTCCGACCACCGAACATGTACCGGCGCTACATAACCCGTCACCCAGACGACCCCGTTCCACTCGTTCTCGTCATGCTGCGAATCTGGCGCGCCGCCACCGACAGCGTCGCAAGGTCGTGCTCTTGACTCTCGTAGATCTCGGTCAGCGTGCGGCGGGCGCGGCTCACCCGCGAGCTGTTCGTGGTCTCCCACTCGGCGATCTTCTCTTCGCCGCTCTCATCCGGCTCGCCGACGGCCAGCACGTCGAAGCACAGCGCACGCAGAGACCCGTAGATGTCGTCACGAATCGCCAAGCGGGCCAACGAATGCCAGCGGTCGTCGCGCGCAAGCCTGGACACCGCGGTCAGCAGGCTGTCGGTGCCGAGATGGTCCATCAGCGCGAAGTAGGCGTCGGCGACCTCTGCCGGGTCCCGGTCCTTGATGTCAGCGATGTCGATGACATCGAGCAGACTGTACTGATACAGCCCGGTGGCGATCATGTAGGCGAGATCGTCAGGAACCCCCTGCGCACTGAGCTCGCCGGCTTCCTTGGCGACGATCGCCGCGTCGTCGCCCCTCAACCACTCCGACATGCGCGGCGTCAGCGCTTCGACTTTCGCTGCGAACCGGTTGATCTCGGCGCCCACCGCCAGCGGCTGAGGCCGGTAGTTGAGCAGCCAGCGTCCGGCACGGTCGATGAGCCTGCGCAGATCCAGGGTCATCCGATCCGACACCGCGACAGGGAGATCCGTCTCGCGGATCTGCCGCCACACCTCGCCCACACGGAAGATCGCATCGGTGGCGACAAAACTGCGCACCGCATCCACCGGTCCAACGCCGACATCCTCGCTGATCCGGTAGGCGTACGTGATGCCGCTGGTGTCGACAAGATCGTTGACCAACATGGTGGTCACGATTTCCCTGCGCAGCTGATGCGACCGGATATCGCTGTTGAATTGGTCTCGTAGCTTGACAGGGAAGTACGACGGCAGCCGGGCCGCGAACGCCTCCTGGTCGGGCAACTCGCTGCCCAGCAGCTGATCCTTGAGCGCCAGCTTGACATGGGCCATCAGCGTGGCGAGTTCGGGAGACGTCAGGCCGAGCCCGGCCTCGGTACGCCGCCGGATCTCCTTTTCCGAAGGCAGCGCCTCGAGCTCACGGTTCAGCCCGTGTTCCTTGACGAAGTCCTTGATCATCCGTGCATGCACGGACAGCAGGCTGGCCGCGTTGGCGCGGCTGGTTCCCATGAGATCGTTCTGGTCCTCGTTGTCCCTCAGTACCAGTCGGCCGACCTCGTCGGTCATCGACAACAGCAGTTCAGTGCGGTCGTCGGGGCTGACCTTGCCTGCCGTGACGAGGGAGTCGATCAGGATCTTGATGTTGACCTCGTGGTCGGAGCAGTCCACACCCGCGGAGTTGTCCAACGCGTCGGTGTTGATCCGGCCTCCGGCCAGGTCGAACTCGATGCGGCCCAGCGGGGTCACGCCGAGGTTGCCGCCCTCGCCGATCACCTTGGCGCGCACCTGATTTCCGTTCACCCGGATGGGATCATTGGCGCGGTCGCCGACGTCGGAGTCCGACTCGGTCTCGGCCTTGACGTAAGTACCGATGCCGCCGTTGAACAAGAGGTCCGCGCGCGCCTTGAGAATCGCTTTGATCAGGCTCGGCGGCGTCATTTCCTCGACGCTGTCGTCGATGCCGAGAGCCGCCCTGGCCTGGGGGCTGATCGGAATGGATTTCTGCTCGCGGCCGTAGACGCCGCCGCCCTCGCTGATCAGGGAGCGGTCGTAGTCCTCCCAGCTGGAGCGGGGCAGGTCGAAGAGCCGTTTGCGTTCGTCCCACGACGACGCGGCATCGGGATCGGGGTCGATGAAGATGTTGCGGTGGTCGAACGCGGCGATCAGCCGGATGTGCTTGGACAGCAGCATGCCGTTGCCGAACACGTCGCCGCTCATGTCGCCGATGCCGACGACGGTGAAATCCTCGGTTTGGGTGTCGACGCCCATCTCACGGAAGTGTCGTTTGACCGCCTCCCACGCCCCCTTGGCGGTGATGCCCATCGCCTTGTGGTCGTAGCCGACCGAACCACCCGACGCGAACGCATCGCCAAGCCAGAAGCCGTATGACTTCGCCACTTCGTTGGCGATGTCGGAGAAAGTCGCCGTGCCCTTGTCGGCCGCCACAACGAGATAGGCGTCGTCGCCGTCGCGACGCACCACGTCGGGCGGTGTGATGACATCGCCGGTCGACATGTCGACGTTGTCTGTCACGTCGAGCAATCCGGCGATGAACAACTTGTAGCACGCGACACCCTCGCTACGTGTCGAGTCGCGATCGGCCGCGGCGTTGCCCGTCGCCAGCGGTGGGTGTTTGACGACGAAACCGCCCTTGGCGCCGACCGGCACGATGACGGCGTTCTTCACGGCTTGCGCCTTTACCAAGCCGAGGATCTCGGTGCGGAAGTCCTCACGGCGGTCCGACCAACGCAGTCCGCCACGGGCGACGTGACCGAACCGCAGATGCACGCCTTCCACCCGCGGCGAGTACACGAAGATCTCGAACTTCGGTCGCGGCAACGGAAGTTCGTCTATCAAGCCCGGGTTGAGCTTGAACGACAGCACGTTCTGCTGCCGGGCCGAAGTCGGCTGAGCAACAAAGTAGTTGGTGCGCAGCGTGGCCTGAATCATCGAGGCGAAGGCGCGCAGTACCCGGTCGGTGTCCAGGCTGACCAGGGCGTCGATGTCGGTCGCGACCGCTGCGGCGGCGGCTTGCGCGTCGCGGCGATTCGGCGTGTCGGACGGAGCGAACAGCGCTTCGAAGAGTTCGATCAGCGAACGCGCGGTGCCGGCGTTGTCGTTGATCACCGTCTCGATGTGCGACTGGCTGTACGGAAAACCGGCCTGCCGCAGGTACTTCGCGTAGCTGCGCAACACCGCCACCTGCTGCCACGTCAGCCCGGCGCGAAGCACCAACTCGTTGAACCGGTCGATCTCGGCGCGTCCGTGCCAGATCGCGGTTACCGCGTCGGCGAAGCGCTGCGCGGCGGCGTCGCGCTCGGGACCCTCTGGTGGCTGCGGGATTCCGCGGTGTGGCGAGATCTTGAATTGGTAGATCCACACGGGCAGCCCGTCGGGCCGAGTCACCGTGAACGGCCGCTCCTCGAGCACGGTCACGCCCATGGACTGCAGCATCGGCAGTAACTGGCTCAGTGAGGCCGATCGCCCACCCAGATACCACGTGAGTTGCGCGATTCCCTCTTCGTCATCGCCGGTCAGCACCAGGCTGACCGAATTGTCTTGCAACTCTTCGATGATCGCGATGTCTTTGATGGCATCAAGGGGTGTGATGGCCTGCTTGTAGACCTCGGGGAATGCTACTGCGTAGTGCTCTGCCCTGGGCTGACTGATCGAACCGGTCTTCACCGCCCCAAGCAACCGGTCGCCCCAAGTCCTGGCGGCCTCGGTGAGCAGGTTCTGGATGCGATTCTCGTTCTCCATCGAGATGTCTACGTCCCGGGGACGCGAACCCTCTGGCAGACGGACCGTGAAGTGCACTACCGCCCAGGGGGATTCGGAGACCCTCGCGGCGTAGTCGATGCTGACTCCACCGAGCTCGCGAACCAGGATTTCTTGCATCGTCAGACGGACCGCCGTCGTGTACCGGTCTCGCGGCAGATACACCAGGCAGGACACGAAGTGGGCGAGCTGGTCGCCGCGCATGAACAACAACGTGCGCCGCCGCGACCCGAGGTCGACGACGGCCATCGCCATGTCCAGGAGCTCCTTGGCGTCGAGAGCGAAAAGCTCCGAACGCGGAATGGTCTGGATGATGTCGAGCAACAGCTGTCCGGGATGGCTGGGATCGCGGTGCGCCATCGCGAGCGCGTCGTTGACCCGCCGCGAAATCAGCGGTATTTCCAGCACATTGGCGTTCATGGCGGCGACGGTGAACAAGCCGACGAAGCGGTGCTCGATGGCCGCGGGCTGTTGCGGGCCCCTGGGATGTTCGCGCACCACCACGATGTAGGGGTATGCGCCGTAGCGCAGATAGCTGGGCATGGTGGCCTGGGCCAGTACCAGCAGATCGTCACTGGCAGTCAGTTGAGGAAGCACGTCCTGGCGCAGCCGCAGCACGCCGAGGCGGCTCGACGGATCGACCGTCGCCTGGCCGTCCTGCACCGGGCAGCGCTGATATCCGAGCAGCACGAAGTGCCCGTCGGCCAGCCATCGCAACAGAGCGCCGACGTCTTTGCGGTCAGATCCCAGGAACCGACCCGAAGGGTCGCTGTCGAGTTCGGCGGCCAGGCCACGCAACGTGGCGCCCATCGCGGTGGAGTCGAGTGCCACCTGGCGCGCGTCGGCCAGCACGCTCGGTAGCAGACGCTGGGCTTCCTCCAACGATTTGTAGTCCACCGCCCCTGTCAGCAGGACGTGAATCCACGCCTCGTCGATGCCGTCACGGAAGGCGGCGTCGGATGCCGGCTCGATCTCCAGTAGCTCCCCGCCAGGCCCGCGGCGCACCCGGAACACCGGGTTCATGATGGCCTTGTACGCGACACCGAGTCGATGCAGCAGCACGGTGACGGAGTCCATGAGCATCGACGCGTTGTCGGTGACGATCTGCAGTGCAGGCCCGATTCCACCGGCAGCGTCCTCGGGATAAACCGCTACGCGTGTGTCGCCCATGTGCCGGCGCTGCCCGAGTCGCAAGTGCGCGTCCAAGAGCGCAGGCGTAACGACCCTGCCTACGGGCGTCTGCCCCATCGGGGCGGTGACCGCGGAATCTGCGCCGGGCGCATCGCCGTGGGGTCCCCGGTACGTCGCGAGGTAGGCGCGGGCGAGTCGGTGCATGGCTTCGGGGGCAACCGCTTGCTCGGCCGCGCCGCCGCGTCTGCCAATAGCTCCCGGATTGACGGACATTCGACGCTCCTGACTCACCTCTGCGTACCGGCGCCGGCACGCACAAGCGACACTAGTCGCGCGTGAGTCGGCGGTGGGTCACCCTGTGCGGACGAGCCGCATCGACGCCAAGTCGTTCCACTTTGTTTTCCTCGTAGGCCGCGAAGTTGCCTTCAAACCAGAACCATTTGGCCTCGTTGTCGTCGTCGCCTTCCCACGCCAGGATGTGCGTGCAGGTGCGGTCCAGGAACCAGCGGTCGTGGGAGATCACCACCGCGCAGCCCGGGAAATTCTCCAGCGCGTTCTCCAGGGAGGACAGCGTCTCCACGTCGAGGTCGTTGGTCGGCTCGTCGAGCAGGATCAGGTTGCCGCCCTCCTTGAGGGTGAGCGCCATGTTGAGCCGGTTGCGTTCACCGCCGGACAGCACCCCAGCCGGTTTTTGCTGGTCAGGACCCTTGAAGCCGAATGCGGAGACGTACGCCCGCGACGGGATCTCGTTCTGGCCGACCTCGATGTAGTCCAACCCGTCGGACACGACTTCCCAGACAGACTTCTTGGGATCGATGCGGGCCCTCGACTGATCGACGTAGCTCAGCTTGACGGTCTCGCCGACTTTGACGATGCCGCTGTCGGGCTGCTCGAGACCAACGATGGTCTTGAACAGTGTGGTCTTGCCGACGCCGTTGGGTCCGATGACGCCGACGATGCCGTTGCGGGGCAGCGTGAACGACAGGTCCTTGATCAACGGCCTGCCGTCGAAGCCCTTGTCGAGGTGCTCGACCTCGACCACAAGGCTGCCCAGCCGGGGGCCGGTCGGGATCTGGATCTCCTCGAAGTCGAGCTTGCGGGTCTTCTCGGCCTCCGCGGCCATCTCCTCGTAGCGCGCCAGACGGGCCTTGCTCTTGGCCTGCCGCGCCTTGGCGCCGGACCGGACCCATTCCAGCTCGTCCTTCAGCCGCTTCTGCAGCTTGGCGTCCTTACGCCCCTGCACCGCGATGCGCTCGGCCTTCTTTTCCAGGTAGGTCGAGTAGTTGCCCTCGTAGGGGTACGCGCGGCCGCGGTCGAGTTCGAGAATCCATTCGGCGACGTTGTCGAGGAAGTACCGGTCGTGGGTGACGGCCAGAATGGCGCCCTTGTAGTCGGCGAGGTGCTGTTCGAGCCACTGCACGCTCTCGGCGTCGAGGTGGTTCGTGGGCTCGTCGAGGAGCAGCAGGTCGGGCTTGGACAGCAGCAGCTTGCACAGCGCGACGCGACGGCGCTCACCACCGGAGAGGTGGGTGACGGGCTCGTCAGGTGGCGGGCAGCGCAGCGCGTCCATTGCCTGCTCCAGCTGGGAGTCCAGATCCCACGCGTCGGCATGATCCAGGTCCTCCTGCAGCCGCCCCATCTCCTCCATCAGCTCGTCGGAGTAGTCGGTGGCCATCAGTTCGGCCACCTCGTTGAACCGGTCGAGCTTGACCTTGATGTCGCCAAGGCCCTCCTCGACGTTGCCGCGGACGGTCTTCTCCTCGTTCAGCGGCGGCTCCTGCTGCAGGATGCCGACGGAGGCGCCAGGCTGCAGCAGCGCATCGCCGTTGTTGGCGGTGTCCAGTCCGGCCATGATCCGCAAGACGCTCGACTTGCCTGCCCCGTTCGGGCCGACGACGCCGATCTTCGCGCCCGGAAGGAAGTTCAGACTGACGTCGTCAAGGATGACCTTGTCGCCGTGCGCCTTGCGGACCTTCCGCATCGAATAGATGAATTCGGCCATGCCGTGGTGTTGCCTTTCGTAAGTTCGCGAGTTGCCCGCGGACCATCCTAGGCGTGGCCGCAGAGGGCTAAGCCGACAGAGGCAGGGCCTTCTCGCCGAAGGAGGTCCACTCGCTGGATTCTGCGGTGTCGGTTTCATCGGCCGCTACGTCCGCCGGTTCGTCAGTCGGTGGCACCTGATCGGCATCCCTGGCGGAGCCAGTCTTCTCGATGATGCGCACGATCGACCGCGACAGATCCGGGCCGACGGCCGTGGCGCGCATCTCGAGCGACGACCGCCGATTGCCGTCGCGGTCCTCGTATTCGCTGGTGTAGACGTGTCCGACCGCGATCACCGGGTCGCCCTTGCGCAGCGCAGCGCCGACACCGGTGACGAGGCGGCCCCAGCAGTTGACGGTGACGAACAGCGAATTGCCCGGCTCCCACGTGCCGTCGGCGGTGCGGCGGCGCGAATTGCTGGCCACCCGGAATTTGATCACTTCCTGGTCGCCGACCCTGCGGCCGTGAGGGTCGTTGACGATGTTGCCGACCACTGTGATGGGTGTCTCAAACATTGGCGATTCCTTCTGTTTCATCTGATCCATGTCGCCGGCGATATCACCGGCATCGCCATTAACCGCACTGCGGCCGACGCCCCGCCCTTGCCGGGCTCGATGGAGCAGGCGGCTGTGGATGAAGTGCGCACTGTGGATCGTCGGCCCTTAGGTTGATCGTCATGACGGTGTGGATCAGCCGCAGGGCCGACGCAGAAGTGGCCGCCGAACTCGCCAAGAGCAGCGGCCCGCTGGCCGGCGTGCGCCTGGCCGTCAAGGACAACGTCGACGTCGCGGGTCTGCCCACGACCGCGGGATGTCCGGAATTCGCCTATGTTCCCCATCACGACGCGCCCGCGGTCAGGGCGTTACGAGAGGCAGGTGCGGTCGTCGTCGGCAAGACCAACCTCGACCAGTTCGCCACCGGCCTCGTCGGCACCAGGTCGCCGTATGGCGCGGCGGCCGACAGCCGCAGGCCCGAGTTCATCAGCGGCGGGTCGAGTTCGGGTTCGGCCGTTGCCGTGGCCACGGGCGAGGCCGACATCGCCATCGGAACCGACACCGCAGGCTCCGGACGCATCCCCGCCGCATTGCAGGGCATCGTCGGGATCAAACCCACGATCGGCGTGGTCAGCACTGCCGGCGTGGTGCCTGCGTGCGAATCCTATGACTGTGTCACGATTTTCGCCCGCGACCTGGAGCTCGCCAACCACGCGATGGGTGTGATGGCCGCCGGCGCCGCAGAGCGCGAGTGGCCGGCCGACGTATCCCTGGCGTCGAGACCGCAACCGGTCGTCGGCGTGCCCACTGAGCTGCCCGGACTCGACCGGCATTGGCGCGCAGCGTTCGGCGCGGCAATCTCGCGCCTGGAGGACGCCGGTGTCGCCGTCCACCAGCTCGACATCTCGGCGTTCCTGAAAGCAGCCACGTTCCTGTATGACGGGGCGCTGGTCGCCGAAAGATACGCAGCTGTTGGCGAATTCATCGATGCACACCCCGACGCCTCGCTCGATCCGACGGTGCGTCGCATCATCGCCGGTGCCCGGGATATCCCGGCCCATCGGCTCGTTCGCGACCGCCGCGAAGTGACCCGTTTGCGCGGTGTGGCGTTGCACGAACTCGTCGGCATGGACGCGTTGATGGTGCCGACCGCTCCGATCCATCCTCGTCTCGACGAGGTGGCCGCCGACCCCGTCGGCGTGAATTCACGCATGGGCACCTACACCAACTTCTGCAACCTCTTCGATATGTGCGCAGTCTCCGTTCCGGCCGGCACGGCGGGCTCCGCTCAGTTCGGCGTCACCGTATTGGCTCGCGCGTTCGAGGACGCGGCCGCTTTGGACATCGCCGCACTGGTGTCGGGAGCCCAAGCGCCAGTCGAGGTTTGGCCACTCGCCGCTGTCGAAGCCGCCGAGCTCGTGGTGTTTGGCGCACATCTTCGCGGCGGCCCACTTGTCCATCAGCTGACCGGCCTGGGTGCAAGATGGGCCGGTGAAGTGACGACGGCGCCGCGCTACCGGATGTCGGTGCTGCCCACGACGCCGCCCAAGCCGGCGATCACTCGGGTGCCGGACGGTGTGCCGGGTGCGTCGCTGTATGGGCACCGCTGGCTGCTTTCCCCCGCAGCGCTGGGCCGGTTCCTGGCGGCGTTGCCTGCGCCCATGCAGCTGGGCAAGGTCGAATTCGACGACGGCACATGGCGAACCGCGTTCGGCTGCGACGCCTCGGCGGCCACCGGCGCCGACATCAGCGAGTACGGGAGCTGGCCCGCGGCGACCGCGGCCGGAGCGATCGGTTAGCTCATACCAGGCGTCGAATGGGCACTTATGACACGCTTTTCGCAAAATGGCGTGCGATAACTTCCCACTCGACCGCGGCGCACATCGTCAGATGGGCTTTCGCCACACAGACACATGCCGCGTGCTCTCGTGTGTGAATGGCCTGTGGTCCCAGTCTTCCCAGCGCTCGACGAGAGACAGCCCGGCGATGCGCGCCATCAGGTCCAGTTCGGCCGGCCATACGTAGCGAAATGGCATCGAACGCAGCCGCGCTCCGCCGTCGATGTCGTCGACGTAGTTCGAGCTCATCTCCTGTGTGGCGCAGTCGTATAGGTCATAGGCCCAACATTCGTCGCCCACGTCGAACGGGACGGCGCGTTGACCTGGCGGCAGTAGCCGCAGAGCAGGAACGCCGACCTCGACGACGAAGCTCCCGCCGGGCTGCAGATGTTCCGCGGCGTTGATGAAACAAGCAACCTGTGCGTCTTGAGTTGTGAGGTTGCCGATCGTGTTGAAGACGAGGTAAGTCAGCGAAAAAGCCCCGGGGACGCGCGTATCGGCGAAGTCTCCGATTGTCACACCGATCCCTGCTCCGCCTCGCTTCTCACTCAGTCGAGCGACCATTGCTCTCGACATGTCGATGCCGTGCACCTCGACGCCTCGTTGAGCGAGTGGGATGGCGATGCGGCCGGTACCGATACCGAACTCCAGCGCTCTGCCGTCACCGGCGAGTTCGGCTAGCACACCGACAACGCAGTCGATCACGCTCCGGTCGTACATGCCAGAAGTCGCGGCATCGTACGTGGCGGCGACCTCCTCGCCGAAGAACCCGTCGTCGGAAGTCACGACGAACCGCCGTCCCGGCGAGCCAGTTCGGCAAGCATCGCGTTATAGGCGGCCAGATCGGCGTCCTCGTCACGGTCGGCTGCCCGGTCGAGCCGTTTGGCCGTGCGCTGATCGCTTCGCCGCCACTGGATGAGCAACGCGATCATCACGACGACCAGCGGTACTTCCCCTGCGGCCCAAGCAATTCCGCCGCCAAGGCGCTGGTCGCCAAGCAAGTCGGTGTGCCAGCTCAGTTTCAGTGAACGGTAGAACGGCTCGCCAAGGACGGTCTGCATGCCCATTAGCACCACGCCGAAGAACGCGTGCAACGGCAACGACGCGAACACCATCGCGAGCTTGCCCAGTTGCGGGAGCTGCCGCGGTGTCGGGTCGATGCCGATCACCACCCAGTAGAAGAGATATCCGCTGAGCAGGAAGTGGACGTTCATCAGCACGTGTGCGGCGTGATTGCTGACCGCTGCTTCGAAGAGGCCGCCGAAGTACAGACCGTAGAAGCCCGCGACGAACAACACAGTGGCCACGATCGGATGGGTGAGGAAGCGCGATGCCCGGGAGTGCAGCGCGGCGAGCAGCCATTCTCGCGGCCCCGGCGGCTGACCGCGGCCCGCGGCTGGCAGCGCCCGCAGCGCGAGCGTCATCGGAGCACCGAGCACCAGCAGGATCGGCACAAGCATCGACAGCAGCATGTGCGCCACCATGTGCATCGAGAACATCGCCGGCATGTAGCGGCCAAGACCCGACGACGTCGTGAACAACAGGAACGCGCAGCCCAACAACCAGGCCAGCGTGCGCCCGACCGGCCACGCGTCGCCACGCCGCCGCAGCCGGCGCACCCCGACCAGGTACAGCACCGCCATGACGATCGCCGCGGTCCCGAAAATCAGATCGAACCGCCAGTCGAACAGCACCCGCGCCACCGTCGGCGGCCCTGCGAAGTCGTAGCCGATCGCGACCTCGACCGGACTCGGTTCGTCGCGCAGCGCCGGCGGCGGGGTGCGGCCCAGCCCTACCGCGATGCCGAACGTCGCGCCGAACACGGCGGCCTCGACCAGCGCCAGCCGGATCAGCGGTCCCCGCGCGGCCGGATCCGCTTGCAACGCCGCCACGCCGCTGCGCCGCTGCCGCCAACCGATAACGCCAAGCAGGCACAGCGCGACGGCCTTGGCGATGATCAGCCAGCCGTATTCGGTGTGCACCAGATCGGGCAGCTTGATTCGCACCAGGGCGTTCACCACACCGCTGACGGCCATCGCGATAAAGCACCACAACGCCAGCACCGAGAATCGCCGGGCGGCCACGTCGGCGTGCTCACCCGCGCGCATCGCGTGAGCAAGAAGCGCCAGCAGACCACCGGCCCACAACGCCCCGGCCCCGAGGTGGATCAGCAGGCTGTTCGTCGCCAGGTCATGCGCGCCGCCTGCCGAGGAATGCCCGGTCAGGGCCAGCGGAGCCAATGTGACGAGCGAACCGACCAGCAGCACCGGCGTCCACGACCACCGCAGCACCGGAAGGCTGACAAGCGTGACCGCCGCGGCGATGACCGCAGTCCAGCGCCAGGCGCCTGCCGTTTCGACCAGGCTGGCCGCCGACCAGATGCTGACCGGCTTCAGGTGGTCGCGCAGCGGCTGACCGGAGACATCCGACACGGTCAAGGGCACGAGCAGGACCGCACACACGGTCCACAGCGCCGACGCAGCGG
This sequence comes from Mycobacterium sp., assembly GCF_035697385.1. Taxonomy (GTDB): domain Bacteria; phylum Actinomycetota; class Actinomycetes; order Mycobacteriales; family Mycobacteriaceae; genus Mycobacterium. The sequence goes on from NZ_DASSCY010000013.1 coordinate 24,995, forward strand.
TGCCCAGCCGAAGCGCGCGGTAGCCGCCGGCGTCCAGGACGCCATTGGTTTGCGGCGGCACCAGAAACGCCGCGAACAGAAACGACCCGACAGCCAGCACCGCGGCGATCTCGCCGGCCGCCCGCACAAACGGCAAACCGTAGGTGGTGACGGGGCCGGGGTTGGGCAGCCCGGTGGCGGTCAGCGCGTCGGCCAGCGACAGTGCGCCGATGCCCGCGGCGGTCGCACCGGCCAGCACGCCGACGCCGACGAGTACCGGCCACATCGCGCTGCTGCGCACGGTGGCCAGCCGACCGGGAGACGACATGCGACCAGCGTATGGCGTTGGCTAAGCCGACTCGCTGCGCAGGTTCCGCCGCTCCATCTCGCGGGCATAGAACTGCTCGCGGGAGATCTGCTCGATCTTGTCCATGTCACGCAGGATGTCGCGAAGTTCGTCGCGGAAGGCGGTTCGTCTTTCATCGAGGTCGGCCGCGGGTTCCAGAAGGTTCTGGTCGCCCGCCACCTGTCGTGCGGTGGCGAACAACAGCGCCGACACCGAGTCGTTGCTGCGCACCCGGCCTTGGGCGACGTATTGCCGGCCTACCCCAAGGGCCCGCTTCGTCAGCTCTTTGTCATCGATGTCGGCTGGTGCGTCCCGCAGCACGTCGGCCGCGATCTCGTAGGCCTCGAAGAACGGCCGCAGCATCGCGCCGGCAACCAGTGGTCGCTTGG
>NZ_DASSCY010000014.1:0-31076 GCF_035697385.1 Mycobacterium sp.
AGTGACGGGTCTCGTAGCCGGGATGGCGGGTCGATGAGACTGGTTACTCGGTGCAGCGCTTCGGTCAGCACGATGTCGTTCTCGGCGGCCTTCAGCGCTTTGTTCACGGTCCAGTCCGCTAGGCGCCTGGACAGCGAACGCTTCCGTTGCGATAGTGATGGCGCCTGGTCTCTGGCTTGGTTCATGGCCCACGTCGGGCCAATGTGCGTCGCGGCAGCGCCGAAGAATTCTTGGGGTCGCGCATCTGTGCGACGCAGATAGTCCTGCAGCGCAAGGGCTTCCAGCGCCGCCACCGTCATGCCTTGTCCGTAGATCGGATTGAGGCTGCACAGCGCATCGCCGATCACCAGTAGGCCTTTCGGAAATCGCGGCATTCGGTCGTAGCGCCTCCAGACAGCGCCGGTGTAGCGGAACAGCGACACCTCGCCGATCGGTGTAGCCGCCCGCAGCCCGGCCAGGATAGGCGGTGGCGTGAATTGCTCGGCGAGCGTGAGCATGGCCGAAAAGCTAATGGGCGGCTCGGTGTCAATGGCCGATCGGCCGACCGTCAACATCCAGGTGCCGTTCTCATAGGCGGTCAACGCGCCGCGAGGCTTTCCCTTCCCCGGCTGGATCACCATCATGAGCTTTTCGGAGATCGCGCCGTCAGGGATGCGTAGCAGCTGGCTGGAGTAGGTCGCGTGCGTCGTGCAGTGCAGCTCCGGGGGTCGGCCATAGCCGAGGTTCTCGAGGAAGGCCGGGGTGCGCGCGCCCCTGCCGGTCGCATCGACCACGAGGTCGGTGGCAAGCGTCGTGCCAATACCGTTGTCGCGGTTCACCACCCGAACACCCGTGACTCGATCCGCCGTTGCGGCCACCGGCTCGACCACGTCGCACCTGTCGAGAAATCTCACGTTCTCGAGCGCACCGACGCGCCGGCGGACATGGAACTCGAGGAACGGCCGGCTTGCGGGGTAAATGACCAGCGCCGCCGGATCCTTGAACTTCCCCGAACGATTCACCCCATACGAGCCGATGCGGCTGTAAATCCGAGACAGGTCACCGTCATCCACGACATGCGCACCGGCCGCGACGAACTCGTCGAGGAACCCGGGAAAGAGCTCTTCGAGTACCTGCGAGCCGCGACTCAGCATGCCATGCAGATGGCGTCCCTGCGGGATCCCCTTGCGCTGGACCGGGCTGTCGGGCAACGGGTCCCGCTCCACCACCGTGACCGTTCGGTAGAAGTCCGAGAGCACTCTGGCGGCAAGCAGACCGGCCATGCCTGCGCCTAGAACGACAGCGTGCTCACCGAGCGTGTTCACATGTACCTCTGCCATCGGGCGAGGATAGAACAAAATTAAGAGAAGTAAGAGATTATTAAGAAGTTCCTAAGGTTGCGTATCTCCGCGCAAGGCCTGGCTGATCCGCGCTGCCTGCCGGGTGAGGTGGTGGCGTTCTGCGAGGTTGGAGGCGCACTGAGCGGCGTCGGCGTACAACCGTTCCGCGATCACCAGGTCGCCGGCCTTTTCGTGCAGGTATGCCGAGGCAGCGGTGTGGCGGGGCAGGCTGGGGTCCACGGTGGCCAACGCCGCGAGACCGGCCGCTGGGCCGTCGGCTTCGCCGATCGCGACGGCCCGGTTGAGCTGCACGACCGGGCTCTCGGTCAGCCGCAGCAGCTCGTCGTACCAGCTGACGATCTGGACCCAGTCGGTCTCCTCGGCGCGCGGCGCGTCGGCGTGCAGGGCGGCGATAGCGGCCTGCGCTTGGAACTCGCCGCGTCGGTCGCGAGCCAGCGCTGCCTGCAGGATTTCGACGCCTTCGGCGATGAGCGACGTGTCCCAGAGGGAGCGGTCCTGCTCGGCGAGGGGAACCAGGCTGCCGTCGCGCCGCGTCCGCGCAGGGCGCCGAGCGTGGTGCAGCAGCATCAACGCCAGCAGCCCCGCGGTCTCGGTGTCATCGGTCATTGACGCCAACTGCCTTGTGAGCCGGATCGCCTCAGCGGCAAGGTCGACGTCACCGCTGTAGCCCTCGTTGAAGACCAGATAGAGCACCCGTCGCACGGTCGCCAGGTCGCCGGGCTCGGAGAATCGCACATCGCGGACCGTACGTTTGGCTCGGCTGATCCGCTGCGCCATGGTCGCCTCGGGCACGAGGTAGGCCTCGGCGATCTGCCGGGTGGTCAAGCCACCGACTGCGCGCAGTGTGAGGGCCACCGCGGAGGCGGGCGTCAGCGACGGATGGGCGCATAGGAAGAAGAGCTGCAACGTGTCGTCTGTGGTCTCGGCCGGCCCTGGCGGCGGTTCGACGGCGACCCGCTGCTCCCGGTCCCGGCGTGAGGACTCAGAGCGGTAGGCGTCGAGGACCTTGCGCCACGCAACCGTGACCAGCCAGCCCTTCGGGTCGGCGGGCTGGTCTTCCGGCCAGGTCAGCGCGGCCTGGAGGAGCGCTTCCTGCACGGTGTCCTCGGCCGTCGCGAAGTCAACTCCGCGACGGACGAGGACGCCGATCACCGCGGGAGTCAGCTCCCGCAGCAGCAGTTCGTCCACCGCCTGACCTGGCATGTCCGATCCGATCACTCGGTGACTGTCGGGTGTGCACCCAGGAACGGGCGCACCTCGAGCCACTCATGGATCGGCTTGCCGCCGGCACCGGGGGCCGCCGACAGCTCGCCGGCGAGCTCGAGTGCACGGTCGTAGCTGTCCACGTCGACGATCATCCAGCCGGCGATCAGGTCCTTGGTTTCCGCGAACGGACCGTCGGTGACCGGCGGCCGCCCCTCCCCGTCGTAGCGGACGAACGTGCCCTCGGGCGAGAGCGCTTGGCTGTCCACGTACTCACCGGTGCCCTGGAGCCGGGCGGCGAAGTCGTTCATGTACTGCACGTGGTCCTCGATCTCCTGCGGGGCCCACTGGTCCATCGGAACGTTGTTGACCGCCTCGGGGGCGCCGCGGTAGTGCTTGAGAAACAGGTACTTCGCCATGCTGGGTCTCCTCGCTGTGTGCGGCCCCGGTGGCCGCATCTACCCCTGGGACGGAGCCGCCAGACCGATCTCGACATCCTTCCCCAATCTTCTTCGAAATTGCCCTTCCGTCGCGGCCCGGCCTCGCGCCCGTACAGTGCCTGCGTGACCGAAGCGGATTATCTGCGACTCACGCGCGACGGCTATGACCTCACCGCCTCGGCGTACGCGGAGCGATTTCACAACCATCTGCATGACAAGCCACTGGACCTCGCGATGCTCTCCGCTTTCGCCGGCCTCATCGGTGGCGGCCGCGTACTCGCCGACATCGGTTGTGGCACCGGCGTGACGACGGCGATGTTCGCCCAGCTCGGGCTGAACGTGTGCGGTATCGACCTGTCGCCCAACATGATCGCGGAAGCCCGCCGCATCAACCCAGGTCTGGCATTCCGGGTCGGATCGATGACTTCGCTCGATCTCGACGACGCCAGCGTCGATGCGGTCTGCGCATGGTATTCGACCATTCACCTGCCGGATGAGTTGTTGCCGCAGGCGTTTTCAGAGTTCGAGCGGATCTTGCGTCCGGGTGGCCACGTGTTGTTGGCGTTCCAGGTCGGCGACCAACCGCGCATCCTCACTTCGGCATTCGGCGAAGACGTCGCGTTGACGTTCCACCGGCGCAGGCCGGCCGCCGTCGCAGAGACGCTCGCGGCGGCAGCCCTCCAGCTGTACGCACAACTGGTGCGCGAAGCGGATGACGACGGACTCGAATCGACCCCGCAGGCCTATCTCATCGCCCGAAAACTCTGATCGCCGAACGTTCCTTACGACTCGAAAAATTGCCAAAACATCGAGCGGTAAGGAACGTTCAGCGACTCACGACACTAGGCGGCGATGTCGCGACGGGTCTGCGAACGCTTCTCGCGGCGCCGTTCGCGGACCGCGGCGATGGCCGACTTGAGCCCGCGCCGCTGAGCCGGTTCCAGCTCGCTGAACATCCGCTCGCTGCGGGTCTCCGGCGCATCGTCGGACGTATCGCGCAGGTACTTGTCCGGCAGCGACAGCTTGGCGATGGTGCGCCATGTCTTGCCGTACTGGACCGCGAAGTTGCCTGTCGTATAGGGCAGGTCGTACTTGTCGCACACCTGGCGCACCCGCACCGCGATCTCCTCGTACCGGTTGCTCGGCAGATCCGGGAAAAGGTGGTGTTCGATCTGATGGGACAGGTTGCCGCTCATGAACCGCAGCGCCGGGCCGGCGTTGAAGTTGGCACTGCCAAGCATCTGGCGCAGGTACCACTGGCCCTTGCTCTCGCCGACCATGTCGGTCTTGGTGAATTTCTCTGCGCCGTCAGGGAAGTGGCCGCAGAAGATCACCGCGTTCGCCCAGACGTTGCGGATGACGTTGGCAACCGCATTGGCCTTGAGTGTCGACTTGTAGGTCGCCCCCGGTGACAGTGACGTCAGCGCCGGGTAGACGACGTAGTCCTTGGCCACCTGGTGGCCTGCCTTCACGCCGAACTCACGCACGCGCTTCATCGTGGCGGCGCGGTCGTCGCGGCCCTTGGAGATCTTGCCGAGTTCCAGGTGCTGGAGGCCGACGCCCCACTCGAAGCCGATTGCGAGAAGGGTATTGAACAGCAGGTTGCCGTACAGGTTGAACGGCCTCCACTTGGCGTCGCGAGTGACCCGGATGACGCCGTAGCCCACGTCGTCGTCCATCCCGAGGATGTTTGTGTACTTGTGGTGCATGAAGTTGTGGGTGAACCGCCAGTGCTTGGACGCCCCGCTCATGTCCCACTCCCACGTCGAGGAGTGAATCTCGGGATCGTTCATCCAATCCCATTGGCCGTGCATGACGTTGTGGCCGATCTCCATGTTCTCGATGATCTTGGCCACGCCCAGAGTCACAGTGCCTGCCCACCAGGCGGATCGCTTCGAGCTCGCGGCCAGGATGAGCCGGGCGGTCACCTCGAGCGCTCGTTGGGCGGCGATGGTGCGGCGGATGTAGCGCGCGTCGCGCTCACCGCGGGAGTCTTCGATGTCTTGGCGGATCGCATCCAGCTCGTAAGCCAGATTCTCGATGTCGGCGTCGGTCAGATGCGTAAAAGCCGGAACGTCAGTAATAGCCATCGTTCAGCCTCCTTTCTCATACCTACGCTACCGTAACCTACCAATCCGTAGGTTACCAGTCAGTAAAGCCTAGATGTCGAGCACGCAATTGCCAGACGCTGCGGAAATGCAGGTCTGGACCCGGCTGCCCGGTTCGTGCTCGACGCCGGTCCGGAGGTCGCGGACGTGTCCGTCGACCAAGCTGACGACGCATGACTGGCAGATGCCCATCCGGCAGCCGAACGGCATCTGCACACCGACCTGCTCGCCGGCTTCCATCAACGGGGTCGCGCCGTCGACGGTGAGCTTCTTGCCGCTGCGCGCGAACTCCACCGTGCCGCCCTGGCCACGCGCGGCGGCCTTGGACACCGCGAAGCGCTCCAGGTGCAGCCGATCGGCGATGCCGGCGGTGTGCCAAACGCGCTCGGCGGCATTCAGCATGCCTTCGGGCCCGCAGGCCCAGGTCTGGCGATCGCGCCAGTCGGGCACCTCGTCGTCAAGACCGGACAGATCCAGCCGGCCCTGCGTTCGGGTCGTGCGCAGTCGCAGCCCATACCCTTCGTGCGTGCGCTGCAGCTCGGCGAGCTCGGCGGCGAACATCACGTCGGATTCCGTTGGGGCCGAATGCAAATGGATGACATCGGTGATCTGGTCACGACGCACCAGAGTGCGCAGCATCGACATCACGGGCGTGATGCCCGATCCGCCGGTGATGAACAACACCGAAGCCGGCGCGGGATCGGGCAACACAAAGTTGCCCTGCGGCGCGGCCAGCCGCACGATCGTGCCTGGTGCCACCCCGCCGACTAGGTGGGTCGACAGGAACCCCTCGGGCATGGCCTTGACCGTGATGGTGATGGTGCGACCGCCGCGCGTCGACGCCACGGGGCTCGACGTCAGCGAGTACGAGCGCCAGCGCCAGCGTCCGTCGACAAGTAGCCCGATACCGATGTACTGACCCGGCTGATAGTCGAAGGAAAAACCCCAGCCCGGCTTGATCACCAACGTCGCGGAGTCGACCGTTTCCCGGCGCACCTCGACCACCCGGCCGCGCAATTCGCGCGCCGACCACAGTGGGTTCGCCAGCTTCAGATAGTCGTCTGGCAGCAGTGGCGTGGTGATCCGGGCGGCGATCGTGCGCAGGGCGTTCCACTTGGAGCCGGCGATGGCCGGCCGTTCGGTGTCGCGGACGTTGGCCGAGACTTTGATGGAGTTCTTGGCCATGCAACCTACGGTACCGTAAGTTACGGTCCCGTATCCAGTCGTCAGAGCAATTCGAGCAGGAACGGCAGCTCCTGCGGCGCATACCAGGCCAGGTCGTGGTCCTGCGCGTCGCCTACGACAAGTTCCGCATCCTCATCGCCCAGGTCGGCGGCATCGACGGCCTCGATCGCGGCCAGCACCGCCGACTCGGCGTCGGCGTTGTCGACATATGCCGCAATCACGTCCTCGAAGGCAATCGGACCCGCCACCCGCACCACCGCATCGTCCAGGTCGGGCCGTGCCTTGACCTCCTGCGCATCAGCGACCAGCACCGCTCGTCGCGGCGGCAGACCCGATGTGTCGTCGTCGAGAAGTCGCAGCGACGCCAGCGCCGCGTCACGCAGCGCCACGTCGGCAAGCTCGTCCTCGTCGCCCTCGGCGTAGGACTCCCGCAGTGTGGGCGTCACCGCGAATGCCGTTCCGTTGACGGGGGTCACCGATCGGTCGGCCACGAGGCGCTGCAACATGGCCAGGGTTGCCGGAACGTAGACGCGCACCAGGCGAGCGTAGCTACCTTGCGCCCGGATCCTTTTCCACAGCGATCACGAAGTCGTCGCCGTGTTGCGTGACGCCCGCGACGACCGCACTGTCGACGGCCTCGGCCGCGTACTGCCGCCGCACCACCTTCGGATCGTGGCGCAGGTCCTTGACCAGCGCGACGGACAGCCCGACCATCACGAGGACGAACGGGACGGCGGCGATGATGGTGATCGTCTGTAAGCCGGTCAGCGCGTCGGCGCCGCCGACCAACAGCATCACCGCCGCGACCGCGCCGGTGGCGACACCCCAGAAGATGACCGTCCCGCGCGATGGCTTGATCGTCCCGCGTTCCGATAGCGAACCCATCACGATCGAGGCCGCGTCCGCCCCGGAGACGAAGAAGATCGCCACCAGCACCATGACGAGAATGCTGGCCACCGTCGCGATCGGGAACTGGTCCAGCAGGCCGAACAACTGGGCCTCGGTGCTGCCCTCGCCCGCGAGGTCCACTCCCGACTGCTGACGGTTGATCGCCGCACCACCAAAGACGCAGAACCACACCAACGACACGACGCTGGGCACGAACAGCACTCCGGCCACGAACTCCCGGATGGTGCGGCCGCGCGAAATCCGGGCGATGAACATTCCGACGAACGGTGTCCACGAAATCCACCACGCCCAGTAGAAGACGGTCCACGACTGCAGCCACGTGTTCACGTCGACACCTTCTGCGCCCGTCCGAGCCGACATCATCGCGAGGTCCTGAAAGTAGCTACCGATCGCTGTCGGAAGGAGGTTGAGGATGAAAATCGTTGGGCCGACGACGAATACGAACAGCGCCAGCGTGACGGCAAGAACCATGTTGATATTCGACAGCCACTGGATGCCCTTGGCGACACCCGACACCGCCGACAGCACGAACGCTGCGGTGAGGACCGCGATGATGACGATCAGGATGGCATTGCCGGTTTCACCGATACCCGCGACGATCTGCAGTCCGCTGCGAATCTGCAGAGCGCCCAGCCCGAGCGAGGCAGCCGACCCGAACAGCGTGGCGAAGATCGCCAGCATGTCGATCAGCTTGCCCCACGGCCCATTTGCACGGGAGCCGATCAACGGCTCGAAGGCAGCGCTGATGAGCTGAAGGCGGCCCTTGCGGTAGACGCCGTAACTGATGGCAAGCCCAACAACCGCATAGATCGCCCACGGATGCAGCGTCCAGTGGAACAGCGTGGTCGCCATTGCGTTCTGGACTGCTTCGGGGTTGCCGGCGGCGCCGGTTCCTGGCGGCGGCGTCGCGAAGTGGGTCAGCGGCTCGGCGACGCCGAAGAACATCAGGCCGATGCCCATGCCTGCGGAGAACATCATCGCCACCCACGACAGCGTCCGGAATTCGGGCTCTTCGTCGTCTCGGCCCAGCGGGATCGTTCCGTAGCGGCCGAGCGCCAGCCACAGCACGAACACCACAAACCCAGAGGCGGTGAGCACGAACAGCCAACCGGTGTTGTCCATCACCCAGGTCAGCGCGTTGCCTGAGGCCTCCGCAAGGGAACTGGTGCTGACAAACCCCCACACCAGGAAGCCCGCAGCGATGAGTGCGGTGACGCCGAAAACAATCCAGTCCAGGCCCCCCCGTTCGGTGTAGGCGGCCTCCTCGACCGGCATCTCGAGCACAGGATGCGGGATGACGTCGTCAGACGGCGACTTCAACGCCGCCTCGGTGGCCTTCTTGGTCTTGTCGCTCTTGGAATTGGTCGTCATCGTTTGGCCATTCGACCGTGTCCCGAGTTACGGGTCAAGCGCTGGCGCGAATTGACCGTTTACTGAGCGGCTTCCAGCAACTCCTCGAGCGATTCCCGCAGCAGGCTTGGCAATACACCGACGTCACTCATCGCGTCACGGTCAGCGTTGATGCCGAAGTACAGCATCCCGTTGTAAGAGGTGACGCCGATCGCGAGCACCTGGTTGCTCAGCAACGGCGGCACCGCAAATGTCTCAAGGAGTTTGGTGCCCGCGACATACATCTGCTTCTGAGCGCCAGGCACATTGGTGATCAACAAGTTGAACTGCCGCGCCGAGAAGCTTGTAGCGACGCGAATTCCCATGGCGTGCAACGTCGGTGGCCCAAATCCTGACAGCGTGACGATGGTTCTGGCATCGACGAGGCTGTTCGCCGTCGGATGCGACTCGGTGGCGTGCGCGATTTGCGACAGCCGCACCACCGCGTTGCCTTCCCCCACAGGCAGATCGACCAGGAACGGCGACACCTCATTGATCGCCTGCCCGGGCCCGGTCGTATCCAGGTCGGCGTCGGGATAGACCGACATCGGCGCCATCGCCCGCACCGTTGACGTCGACGTCACCGGTTCGCCACGCGACAGCAGCCAGTTCCGCAACGCGCCGGCAATCACCGCGAGCACTACGTCGTTGACGTCGCAGTCATACCGGGCACGCACCAACCGGTAGTCCTCGAGCCGGCCAGTCGCCACGGTGAATCGGCGGTTGCGCGACACCGTGGTGTTCAGCGGGCTGCTCGGCGCGGTGCCGCGCGCGACCGTGCGCGCGACGTCGGCGACCCGGCGACCAACCGCGAGCAGCTGCCCGCTGTTCGTCGCCACCTCAGTCACCGCGGACCGCACGGCGGCCAGCTGCTCGGCCGGGCGCGTGACCCACTCCCCGATCGCGCCGACCAACAGCCGTTGATCGCTGGGCTCGCGCGCCGGAATCCAGATGTCCTCACCAAACTCCGGGGGCTTCTGGGTGCGGTCGGCGATGACGTGGCCGATCTCCAGCGCGGTCATTCCGTTGACCAGCGCCTGATGCGACTTGGTGTAGATCGCGATGCGGTTGCGGGCCAATCCCTCGACGAGGTACATCTCCCACAACGGCCGCGACTTGTCCAGGGGCCGCGAACCCAGCCGCGCCACCAGGTCGTGCAGTTGCGCGTCGCTGCCCGGCGACGGCAGCGCGGAGCGGCGGATGTGATAGGTGATGTCGAAGTCGGGGTCGTCGACCCATACCGGCCTGGCCAGGCCGAGCGCTACTTCGCGCACCTTCTGGCGGTAGCGCGGGATCTGGGGCATCCGCGCTTCGACGGTGGCGAGCAGCGTTTCGTAACTCAGCCCGCTGCGCGGCTTGCGCAGGATCGACAGCGAACCGACATACATCGGGGTCGAGGTGTTCTCCAGGTGATAGAACGACGCATCCGGCGCCGATAACCTGGTCACCATTGCGGCACGGCCCTCCCCTGTGATGTGTTGTCCCGTTCAATGAACCCCCGGACACGTTATCGGCCGATTCTGCTGTCCCGCATCACGGGTGCATGGAGCCGCCTGCAAGCCGTGCGATCATGAATGAGTCTGCGACTCTCCAGCAGATCCCGTCCCCACGCGCCGACCGCTGGAGAGCATCGATGACCGCATCCCGAATCCCGTCCGAACGCACAACGTTCACGTCGCCGATCATCAACTACGAGCCGGCACCCCTCGGCGCCGCATTGTGCCCGCCGCCCTCACCCGCGGCGCTGCACCGTTCCACCCCGCGCCGGCTCCGGCCTGTCGCATCCCGACCGACAGTTCGGGATCCTCAGCCGCCGCATGTTGCGGTCGCGTTCGCCGACGCGGCGCTGCGAAGGGTGCTCGAGGTCATCGACCGGCGACGTCCCGTCGCGCAGCTACGTCCACTGGTGGCGCCCGTCCTGATCGACGCGGTGGTCACGCTGGCCCGTACACCGCACACCGCCGCGGCGACACTGCGCCGGGTGCGGTTGCGCATGGTCGATGACGAAGCCGCCGAGGTGTTCGGCAGTTACACGCGCGGTCCACGTGTGCGCGCCATCGCCGCGCGCGTCGAACAGCACCGCGACCGATGGAGGATCGTCGCGTTGCAGATCGGCTGACGTCAGCCGCGACGGCCCTTGGTGGACTTGGCCTGCTTGCGCGCGGCTTCCCGCCGTTCGCGGCGTGTGCCGCCGCCGCCCGCAGGCGTGGCATGCCTGCCGCCGCCACCGCCTGAGCGCTGCACCTGCGCCGACCCGTCCTCGGAAGGACCGGTGTACGTCAGCGGCGGCGCTTCGTCGTCAATTCCCTTGGCGCGCAACGGCGAAGGAGTGGGTCGCTCCTTGGTCGCCACACCACCCTGACCACCGTCTTGCGCCTTGGCCGCGGCCGCCGCGGCGAATTCGGCCAGGCCGGTGGGGGTGGCAATGGGTGCCACCGCGGGAGCGGGAGCAGCCTCCACCGTGACGTTGAACAGGAAGCCCACCGACTCTTCCTTCACGCCCTCGAGCATGGCGACGAACATGTCGTAGCCCTCGCGCTGGTATTCGACGACGGGGTCGCGCTGGGCGAAGGAACGCAGCCCGATGCCCTCCTTGAGGTAGTCCATCTCGTAGAGATGCTCGCGCCATTTGCGGTCGATGACGTTGAGCAACACGTTGCGTTCCAGCTGGCGCATCGCGTCCTCGCCTGCGATCTCCTCGAGCTGCTTCTCGCGCTCGGCGTAGGCGCGCTCGGCGTCGGCGATCAACGCGTCGAGCAGCTCGTCGCGGGTCAGCTCGCCGGGCTCACCGACAGCGTCGGAGTCGATCAGGTCGTGGTGATCGATGCCGACCGGGTACAGCTGCTTCAACGCGGTCCACAGGGTTTCCAGATCCCAGTCCTCGGAATAGCCCTCGGCGGTGGCGCCGTCGACATAGGCAGTGACGACGTCGACGAGCATCGTGTGCGCCTGCTCGGCAAGGTCCTCGCCTTCGAGGATGCGGCGGCGCTCTGCGTAGATGACCTTGCGCTGCTGGTTCATCACCTCGTCGTACTTGAGGACGTACTTGCGGGCCTCGAAGTTCTGCTGCTCCACCTGGGTCTGCGCGCTCTTGATCGCGCGGGTCACCATCTTGGCCTCGATCGGCACATCGTCGGGCAGGTTCAGCCGGGTCAGCAGCGACTCCAGGGTCGCGCCGTTGAACCGCCGCATCAGTTCGTCGGCGAGCGACAGGTAGAACCGCGACTCGCCGGGGTCGCCCTGACGGCCGGACCGGCCGCGCAGCTGGTTGTCGATGCGGCGCGACTCGTGGCGCTCGGTGCCAAGGACGTAGAGGCCGCCGACTGCGATGACGTCCTCGGCCTCCTCGGCCGCTTCGGCCTTGACCTGCGGCAGCACCTGGTGCCAGGCCGCCTCGTACTCGTCGGGGGTCTCGACGGGGTCGAGGCCCTGCTCCCGCAGCCGCTTGTCGGCCAGGAAGTCGACGTTGCCGCCGAGCACGATGTCGGTGCCGCGGCCGGCCATGTTGGTGGCGACGGTGATCGCGCCGAGCCGACCGGCCTCGGCGATGATGCCGGCCTCCTGCTCGTGGTACTTCGCGTTGAGCACGTTGTGCGGGATACGGCGCTTCTGGAACTGCCGGGACAGGTACTCGGAGCGCTCGACGCTGGTGGTGCCGATCAGGACCGGCTGGCCTTTCTCGTAGCGTTCGGAGACGTCGTCGACGACCGCGATGTACTTGGCCTCTTCGGTCTTGTAGATGAGGTCGGACTGGTCCTGGCGCACCATCTCCCTGTTGGTGGGGATGCTGACCACGCCCAGCTTGTAGATCTCGTGCAGCTCGGCAGCCTCGGTCTGGGCGGTGCCGGTCATGCCGGAGAGCTTGTCGTAGAGCCGGAAGTAGTTCTGCAGCGTGATCGTGGCCAGCGTCTGGTTCTCGGCCTTGATCTCGACATGCTCCTTGGCCTCGATGGCCTGGTGCATGCCCTCGTTGTAGCGGCGGCCGATCAGGACGCGTCCGGTGAACTCATCGACGATCAGCACTTCGCCGTTGCGGACGATGTAGTCCTTGTCGCGCTGGAACAGCTCCTTGGCCTTGATGGCGTTGTTGAGGTAGCTGACCAGCGGCGAGTTGGCAGCCTCGTACAGGTTGTCGATGCCCAGCTGGTCCTCGACGAACTCGACGCCGACCTCGTGCACACCGATGGAGCGCTTGCGCAGGTCGACCTCGTAGTGGACGTCCTTCTCCATCAACGGCGCCAGCCGGGCGAACTCGGCGTACCAGTTCGACGCGCCGTCGGCGGGCCCGGAGATGATCAGCGGGGTGCGGGCCTCGTCGATGAGGATGGAGTCGACCTCGTCGACGACGGCGAAGTTGTGGCCGCGCTGCACCAGGTCGTCCAGCGAATGCGCCATGTTGTCGCGCAGGTAGTCGAAGCCGAACTCGTTGTTGGTGCCGTACGTGATGTCGGCGGCATAGGCGGCGCGCCGCTCGTCGGGCGTCATGCCGGACAGGATCACGCCGACGTTCAGGCCGAGGAAACGGTGCACGCGACCCATCCACTCCGCGTCGCGTTTTGCCAGGTAGTCGTTGACGGTGACGACGTGCACGCCCTTGTCGCTCAAAGCGTTCAGGTAGGACGGCAGCACCGCGGTCAGCGTCTTACCCTCACCGGTCTTCATCTCGGCGACGTTGCCGAAGTGCAGTGCGGCGCCGCCCATCACCTGGACGTCGAAATGGCGCTGGTCCAGCACCCGCCAGGCCGCCTCGCGGGCTACCGCGAACGCCTCGGGCAGCAGGTCGTCGAGGTCCTCGCCGTCGGCCACCCGCTTCTTGAACTCGTCGGTCTTGGCCCGCAGTTCGGCGTCGGAGAGCTTCTCGACGTCGTCGGACAGGGTGTTGACGTAGTCAGCCACCCCCTTGAGGCGCTTGACCATGCGGCCTTCACCGAGACGGAGCAACTTCGACAGCACGCTTTATCCCCTGTGGGTTGATGGATCTCGTCACGTATTAGACGAGGTCCATGGTAGGTGACCCGTCGAAATAGCTGGTCGATGGCGCTGTAATGCGTCTAGGCGAGCCGAATCAGCCCGTAGTCGTAGGCGTGTCTGCGGTACACGACGCAGGGCTTGTCGCTCTCTTTGTCGTGGAACAGAAAGAAGTCGTGGCCGACGAGCTCCATCTCGTAGAGCGCGTCGTCGACGGTCATCGGCGTGGCCGGATGTTCTTTGGTGCGCACGATGCGGCCGGGCTCGTGGTCGTCGAGGGCATGAAGGGTTGAGCCGTCGGCCGCGCCTTCGTCGGCCTGCTTGGGCGCGTCGAGCATCGCAGCAGCGGCGGTGGCCTGGTGCAGCGAAACGGGTGTTTTGTCGCCGTAATGAATCTTGCGGCGGTCCTTGCTGCGCCGCAGCCGGTTCTCGAGCTTGCACACCGCACCCTCGAGGGCGGCGTAGAAGCTGTCCGCGCAGGCCTCGCCGCGCACGACCGGCCCACGACCGCGGGCGGTGATCTCTACGTGTTGACAGTTCTTGCGTTGGCGCCGGTTGCGCTCGTGGTCGAGTTCGACGTCGAAGAGGTAGATCGTGCGGTCGAATCGTTCCAGGCGTGAGAGTTTCTCTGAGACATAGGTCCGGAAGTGGTCGGGAATCTCGACGTTGCGGCCCTTGACGACGACCTCGGCGTTGGGGGCAGGTTCGGGAGTCTCGTCGTCGACCACCATCGTGCGGGTCGAATCGAGGGAATTTGTTGACATACTTGGCAACTCGTTTCTGTTTCGCGTCCGCACGCTTATGCGTGCCCGGCTTGTCAGAATTGGCGCCGACGGGGGTCTTGCCTATTGCGCGGCCCGCCGGTGCAAGGTGTCGACTACTCACCTCCTACCGCTGGTCGGCGATGTTGGCGCTTCGTGCTGAGCGCCGCCGTGAGGCTTCACGGGTGGTTGGTGCCGACGGTAGTCCGTGTTCACCGGGTAGTGCCAGTAAATTCGCCGACGTGTTTTCAGTTCTTCATTTGGGATTGATCGCGAGGTAATCGCCGGGGCCGTCACGGCGGCTTGTCAGGCGTGCGCGAGCGCAAGAACCGCGACGACGTGCGCTCCGTTCGACTCGAGTACCCGAACCGATTCTGCCGCCGTGGCGCCGGTGGTGACGATGTCGTCGACGACCAGCACGTCCCCAGCGACCACCTTGACGGCTTTGACGCGGCCCGCGACGTTGCGCTGGCGGTCGGTGCTGGACAGGCCGACGGAGTCGCGGGCGAAGGCCCGCATCCGCAGAACCGCCGTGACGGTGATGTCGGAGAGCTCACCCGTCGCGGCGAGCGCCATCTGAGTGACAGGATCGCCCCCTCGGCGCCTGGCGGCCGACCGGCGGGTCGGGGCGGGCACGACGCACAGCGGCGTATCGACGACGCCCCATGTCAGCAGATTGATCAGGCCGAAGTGCAGGGCGCCGGCGAGTGGGTTGATGAGGTCCGCGCGTCCGTGCTCCTTGACGGCGACGATGGCCTCACGGCGCGCCGCGGCGTACCGGCCGAGCGAGAAGACCGGAACGCCGGGATCCAGGCGGGGGGTGATGAGGTGCGGCTGATCGGGCTTGACCGCCAGCTCGCGCATGCAGGCCGGGCACCACCGCGTCGACGGCGCCCCGCAGCCCCCGCATTCGAGCGGCAGGACCAGGTCGAGCATGTCGGCAGTGTGGCAGTGCTCGGTGACATCGATTGCGGGTACTCCATGCGCATGCAAGACAACCGGGAGTCGTTCATCGTCGACTGTCTGGTGAACGCCTTCTCCGATCTGATGAAGGCCGATCCGGACGGTTTTCGAACCAAATTCCGCAAGATGGCCGCCGACCCTTTCGCGTTCTACCGTGGCAGCGCGTGCGTCTTCTACGCCGACGTCGCCGACCGGGAGGACCGATGGGCAGACGAGCGAACGTCGCGAGTGTGGATCCAGGGTGATCTGCACGCGGAGAACTTCGGCACCTACATGGACGGCTCCGGCGTCCTTATCTTCGATGTCAACGACTTCGACGAGGCGTTCGTCGGCCACTTCACCTGGGACCTGCAGCGGTTCGTGGCCAGCGTCGCGCTGATGTGCTGGCAGAAGGCGCTCTCCGACAACGAAATCAGCGCGCTGATCGAGACTTTCGTCCGTGCATACGTCGACCAGGTCCGGTGGTTCACCGAAGTGGAGGACGACTCGTCGTTCTCGTTGAACCTCGAGACGGCCCGTGGCGCAGTGCTTTCGGCGTTGCACTCGGCGCGGCTGTCGACGCGACCGCAGATGCTGGACCGAATGACCAAGATCGACGACACCGACCGCCGCTTCCGGGACGTGCCAGGCGTTCGCCACCTCGAGGACGCCGAACGCAAGACGGTCGAGGATGCATTCGGCCGCTACCTGGAGACGATTCCGAAGACCAAGCGGTTCCGCGGCATCGCCTACGACATCAAGGATGTGATCGGCAAGACCGGCATGGGCATCGGCAGCGCGGGCCTGCCCGCGTACACCGTGCTGATCGAAGGGTTCAACCAGGCGCTGGACAACGACGCGGTGTTGTCGATGAAACAGGGCAACGTCGCCGCGCCCAGCCGCGTGATCGACGACCGCGATGTCCACGACTACTTCAAGCATCACGGGCATCGCACGGCGGTGTCCCAGCGCGCGCTACAGGCCCACGCCGACCCTCTGCTCGGCTATACCGACATCGACGGGGTCGGCTTTGTGGTGAGCGAAATCTCGCCCTACGACGCCGATTTGGACTGGAGCGAGCTCACCGAACCCGACGAGCTCACCGAAGTCATCGAGCAACTCGGGCAAGCGGTCGCCAAGGTGCACTGTGTCAGCGACACCGACAGCGATCAAACGCTTGTCGACTTCCAGACCGAGGAAGCCATCGACGCGGTAATCGGCGATCGGATCGACGATCTCGTCGACGACATGGTGTCGTTCGGGCTGGAGTACGCCGCCGTGGTGCGTGACGACCACCGCCACTTCGTCGAGGCGTTCCGGGAGGGGCGGATCCCTGGCATCACGCCGACATGAGGGGCTTGGCTACCGTGGCGCCACGATGCCGTTGTCGTAGGCGTAAACGATCGCGGCGGCGCGGTCGCGCAGGTCGAGTTTGACGAAGATGTGGCCGATGTGGCTCTTGACGGTGACGCCCGAGATGGACAGTTCGTCGGCGATCTCGGCGTTCGAGCATCCCTTGGCGATCAGCGTCAGCACATCGAGTTCACGCGCCGTGAGGTCGACGAATCCGCCGGTGGGCGCTGGCTTCGCGGCTTTGCGGTAGGTCGTCAGCACTCGCGCGGTCACGGCCGGGTCGAGGTAGCTGTCGCCCCTGGCGACCGCGCGGACGGCACGGATCAGTTCCTCGGCCGAGGAGTCCTTGAGCACGAAGCCCGATGCCCCTGCGCGCAGCGCGCCGGAGAGCAACTCATCGTCGTTGAACGTGGTCAGCGCCAGGACGGGCGGGCCACCCCGGGCCGACAAAATGCGGGTCGCTTCTATTCCGTCGACGCGTTTCATCCGCAGGTCCATCACCACGACGTCCGGTCGATGCCGCGTGATGGCGTCGGGTACTTCGTCGCCGTCGGAGCATTCTGCGGCGATCACGAAGCCGTCCTTGCGGCGCAGGATCCGGCGCAACCCTGAGCGCACCAGATCCTGGTCGTCGACGAGTAGCACGGAGATTTCGGTGACGTCGTCGGTCATGAGCCGCAAAACCATCCCGAACGCAGGCCGTCGGCCGCACCCAACGGGATATCGGCCTTGACCGCCCACCCGTCGCCCGAGGGCCCGATGTCGATGTGTCCGCCGAGCAGCTCGACGCGTTGGCGCATGCCGCGCAGCCCACGTCCTTCCGATGCGGCGGTCGCACCCACCGAAACGGGCAGCTGATTGGTGATGGTCAGCATCGCGGAAGTATGTGAGATGACCAGCGTGACAACGGATTGCGCGTCGGGCGCGTGTTTGGCGATGTTGGCCAGCGATTCCTGGGTGATGCGATAGAGGGCCAGGCCGACGGCGCCCGGCACCCGGCTGACAGGGCCGTCGACATGCAGCGTGACGTCCAGGCCGGCCCGTACGAAATCTTCGACGAGAATTGTGATTTCGTCGATACCGGGTTCGGGCGACCGCTTCATCGGTCCGTCGTCGAGAAGCCCGACCGTGCGGCGGATGTCGGCCATCGCCTGGCGGCCGAGTTGTTCGGCCTGCTCGAGCGCTTCGACCGCGTCGTCGACGTCGCGATCTTCCTGAAGCCCGCGGCGGGCCGCGGTGGTGTGCAACAAGGTGACGGAAAGGGAATGGGCGATGACGTCGTGTACCTCGCGGGCGATGCGCCGGCGTTCGTCGGCAGCGGCATGCTCGGCGAGTTGCGCCTGCGCTTCCTGCTGTTTGATCATCAGCTGCTGCTGGGTGCGCATGAGATAGCCGACCAGCCAGCCCATTCCGAGAAAACTTAGATACAGTGCGACCGCGTCGACCCGATGAAGCGCTGAAGCAGTGAGCAGCACGGCTGCGGCCGATGCGGTAGCCAGGAGCCCGCCGAGAATGTTCGTGAGAGAGCCGACCACCCCGGCCGTCAGCACCAACAGCAGAGGGGCGAAGTCGGCGGTGACCGGAGTCGAGGTGGCGAACAGGAAAATCGCCGCGGACACCGTCCCGCTGGCCCACAGCACGGGCGCTTTGAACGTCACCTTGATGCCGTGGACCATAAACGAGACAAAGGGTGCCACGGCAGCCACGATCGCGATCAGCGCCGCGGGCAGATCCGCGGTCGGTCGTTGCAGCGTCGCGATCAGGACTATGCCGGTGATGGCCACATCGACGGTGACGACAAAAGCCCAATTGAAGCCGAGCGGGATCAGTTCGCCCCGTTGGCGGATCCGTTCCCGCACGTAGCCTGTCGCCGCGCGCAGCATCGTTTGATGGTAGAAGACTCGGCCACCACGTCACATGATGCTGCGGTCGGGACTGCAGCTCCGACCGTGGTAGGAGACAAAAACCAGTCTGCGGCACGACGCGCAACGGCATCGCGGCTTCGTAGCGTCGAGCCATGACATGGTCACTACTGCACGAGCGGATGGCCTTCATGGCCGACGTGATAGACCGCGCGGCCACCGATCCCGAGGCGGCCCTGGCATTGAACGGCAAGGCTTCCGAGGTGGACCGGCTTTTCGGCGGCGAAGAGGGCCTGCTGTTGTCGCTGCGTCACCGGTGGATGACGATGCTGGCCGCACGACTGGATCAGGCTGCCCACGAGGACGTGCCGGCCGCTGTGGCGCGCGCCGAACTGGCCGCCGCCAACCCCGGCCTGCGGGCCCTTCTCGACGCGGCTGCTCTGCGGTCGGTGCGGGTCAGGGCGCTCGAGCACGGCGAGCAGCGCATCGTCGATCTTTACACCGGCCCGGCTGCCGGCCAAACCGTTGCTTGATGCGGCCGCCATGCTGGCGCGACTCACCAGCCGCTACGCCATATGGGTCGTAGTCTTCTGGGTAGTCGCCGCAGGCGCGGCCAACCTGGCGGTGCCACAGCTCGAGCGAGTCGTCGAAACCCACTCACGCTCGTTCATGCCCGCCGACGCGGTCAGTTCGCGCGCTGCGGAACAAGCCGCCAAGCTGCTCGGCGAGCAGCCGAGCAACAACCTCAATTATGTTGTGCTGGAACGTGATCAGCCCCTGGGCGAGCTGGATCGCGGGTTCTACCACCGGCTGGTCGAAACAATGCGCGCCGACGCCGAGCACGTGTACTCCGTGACCGACCTGTGGTCCGATGCGGCGACCGCGGCCGCGGCGCAGAGCGAGGACCGTCGCGCAGTCACCGTCATGACACGGCTTTCCGGGATGATCGGCTCCACACAGGCGACCGATTCGGTGAGCGCTTTGCGCGAGACCGTCGCCCGGCTCGACCCGCCGCAGGGTTTGCACGTGTACGTCACCGGGCCCGGCGCCACGATCACCGACGAGTTCACCGCGATCGACCGGCAGATGCTCGGCATCACCGCCGCGACCGTCGGCCTGATCCTTGTCCTCTTGCTCATCGTGTACCGATCGCCGGTCGGTGCGGCGATCCCGCTGATCTCGGTGGGCCTCGCCCTGGCGCTGGCACGGCCGATCGTGGCAATCCTTGGCGATACCGGCCTCGTCGAAGTGTCGCTATTCTCGGTTGCGCTACTGGCGGCGATGGTGCTGGGCGCAGGCACCGACTACGCGATCTTTCTGATCGGCCGCTACCACGAGGGACGCCGCCGAGGAATCGGGGTGCAAGCGGCCCTGACGGACGCCTACCGTGGTGTCGCTCCGGTGATCGCCGGGTCGGCGCTCACGATCGCAGTCGCTTTGGCGTGCCTGAGCTTCGCCGATATCGGCATGTTGCGTAGCGCCGGAATCCCTTGTGCGGTCGGCATTCTGGTGGTGATGGCCTCCTCTCTGACCCTCACTCCGGCGTTGATGGCTGTGGCAGGCCGGCTTGGCCGGATCGAGCCACGCCCCTCGACGAACACGCGCCGCTGGCGGCGCATCGGAGTCAGCGTGGCACGCTGGCCCGCGCCGATCCTCACCGCCAGCGGAGCGCTGATCGTCGTCGCTGCACTGCCGCTGACCGGGCTGCAGATCGGTTGGAACGAGCCGGCAGCCACGCCGGCGGCAACCGAATCCAATCGCGGCTATGCGGCCGCCGCGCGGCACTTCCCCACCAATCATCTGCTGGCCACGGTGGTCACCGTCGCCGCCGACCACAACATCCGCAACCCCGCCGGGCTGATTTCGGTTGAGCGAATCACCCGCCAGATCATGGACATACCTGGCGTTCGGATGGTGCAGTCGGCAAGCCGCCCGGCAGGCACGGTACCTGACGAGGCCACCCTGAGCGGGCAGGCCGGTGTCATCGGTGGCCAGTTCAACACCATGGTCGACGCGCTCACCGAACGGCTGGGCCGCGTCGATGAGCTCGACTCCGCGCTCGCGTCGATGTCCACAGCGGTGGGCCGGCTATCCAGTGGGCTGCAGGGCAGCGCCGCGGGGCTCAGCGAGATCGGCTCGGCGGCCGAAGACATGCGCACCGGGATGGCGGGTTTGCAGACCAACGTGACGTCGGTGTCGGGTTACCTCGACCCGCTGCGTGGCTTCGTGTCGTCGACTCCGGACTGCCCAGCCAATCCGATCTGCTCGGTAGTGGCCCGCGTGGTGCAACCAGTCGATGATGTGGTGCGCAGCTCGGCCCAATTAACCAGCGGCGCAGACAAACTCACCGACGGGTCGACCGCGGCGACCAGCTCACTGGCCGGCCTTCCCGCAGCAACGGACGTGATGGCCGAACAATTGCGGCAGGCCCGCGCCGCTACCGCGGACCTGTCCGCGCTGGCGTCATCGCTGGGGCCGCAACTGCGTCAGCTGACCGACTACCTGCAGGAGATCGCCACCCAGTTTCGCGACAGCGCCGCGGGTGGCTTCTATATGCCGCAACGCGCGCTCGCCGATCCGCGGCTGCGGGCGGCGCTTGACCGATTGATGTCTGCTGACGGGCGAGCGACGTATCTCCTGGTCTACGGCGACGGGAATGAATGGAGCGGTGACGGCGCTCAACGAACCCGCCAGATCCACACGGCGGTGCGCGAAGCCACCAAGGAAGGTACCTTGACGCCGACCGCTGTGCATCTCACCGGCGTCGGACCGGTGACCCACGAATTGCAGAGCCTGATCAACCGCGATCTCACGCTGCTGGCGCTGTCCACTCTGGCATTGATCTTCCTCATCGTCGCGCTGCTGTTGCGCAGTCCCGTCGCCGGGATCGTCGTCGTGGGCACCGTCGCGCTTTCCTACGCGTCTGCGCTGGGCGCCAGCATTCTCATCTGGCAGCACCTGCTCGGACATGATCTGCACTGGGCGGTGGCACCGATCTCGTTCATCGCATTGGTCGCGGTGGGAGCGGACTACAACCTGCTGCTGGCCATGCGGATTCGCGAAGAGTCGTATGCCGGTCTGGGGACCGGAATCATTCGCGCATTCGGCGCCACCGGAGGTGTCGTCACCACCGCAGGCATCGTCTTCGGCATCACGATGTTCGCGCTCGCCAGCAGCAGCGTGCTCAGCATCGCTCAGATCGGCACGACGGTCGGTGTCGGCCTGCTGCTCGACACGCTCATCGTGCGCACATTCGTGCTTCCGACGGTGGTGGCGTTGCTTGGCCGCTGGTTCTGGTGGCCGGCCCAGATCGCCCGTCAGCCAAGGACGATCGAATCGCCTTGAACCGTGACGGCTTGTGACTCCAGCGGTTTCGTGGCCGGGCCGTTGGCGACGGTCCCGTCCAGGTTGAACTTGCTGCCGTGGCACGGACAATTGATGGTTCCACCCGCGACCTCGTTGACCGCGCAGCCGGCATGTGTGCAGGTTGAGGAGAATCCTTTGAACACGCCTGCCGACGGTTGCGTGACAACGACCTCGTCGACAACGACACCCGAACCAACTGGCACATCGGCGGTTTTGGCGATGACTTCGGCTGTCGGCCCTGGCGCGCCAGTACCTGGCGTCGATTCGACGCTCGATGTGGCCGACGTACCCGCGGCTTCTGGCTTCTTGCCGTAGGTGGTGCACGCCGCGAGCGCCGTCGCAACCAGGCCAAGGCCAGCACCGAGGATCACCTTCTGCCGCGAGATGCGCAGATCAGTAAGAGACATCGAAAGCCTTTCCATTAGAGGGTGATTCCGGTGGTCTGGAAGAACCACAGCGCCGACGTCAACCAGACATAAACAAGGCCGAAGAAAACCAGGCCGCCTGCGACCGGAATCACCCACCCGCGAAGGCCTTTGCGGGTGAGCAACAGCATCTTCGTCACAAACGCGCCGTAGAAGAAGCAACCGAACAGCGAGTGGAACAGCACCCGGGTGTCCGACGACTGAAAGCCGAGCGCGTAAAGGCAGTGCACCGCCACCGGCACGCTGGCCAGTACCGCCAACCGGCCTGACCACACATGCGCGGTGCCGATCCATGACGGCGCCTTTCCGCCAGGAATCAGCCTGTACATCGCGAACGCGGACACCAGCTGGAACAGCGCCAGAGTCACGGCCAGTGTCGCGAGCCACGACTTCACCGCGGTGCCGCTGGAGAATCCCGCCACGCTGATGGAAAAGAATTGTGGTTCATGGATTTTGCCGAAGACGCCGAGTCCGACGGCGACGAACGCACCGAGCACGACGGCCACGATGACCGCAAGGCCGCTACGTGGTGAGCCCGTCGCGACGGCCTGCGTCCGCGCCGTCGGGTCAGACATCGCTGTCCCCATCGACGCGAGTCGCGACGACCGTGCGGCCGTTGATGACCGACGTGCCGTCAAGGGACAGGCCGGGCGCGCGCACGGTCGAGCCATCCGGGCGGCGCTGCACTCCGGTGACGCCGCCTTCGCCGTCGATGATCCAGCTGTTGCGAACGCCGGCGTCCTCGTAGACGTACAGCCCGGCGGGTGGCTGTGCGGGGTCGGCCTTGAAGTCCCACTTCTTCTCGCCGATCCACAGCGTCCCGACCACCGCGCTGCCCTCGAGGCGGCCCTCGAGCCGGCTTGCCTTGTCCTTGCTGAGCAGGGAGACGGCGCCGTTCAGTGCGGGTCCCCGCAGCCATACCTCGACCGTGTTGCCGTCGCAGGCGTAGGCGATCGCCTTGTCACCCTCGACCGAGATGTCCAGTGTGATGGTGCCGGTGGCCGTCGGGACCTTGGCGACATAGTCGGCCTTGGCGGGGAATGCCACCGGCGCAGGCGTAGGCGGAGCGGGTGGCTGCGGCGCGGGCGCGGCCGTGGTGGTGGACTGCGCGATCGGCGGGCCCGGAGGCGCCGGTGCCGGCTCCTGCTTGGAGACGTTGACCAACCAAATGCCGATCCCGAGCGCGGCAACCGCGCCGAGGGTCACAAGAGGACCGCGAATTTTCATGTTCCACTCCCTGGCTGTCAGCAAACGCCTTTGACGCTGCTTTGTCTGCACAACGGGCAAAGCCGGGGGTTGGTTCAGTGCGAATTTACAAGTAGGCCACTCAGCCCGGCAGCACGGGCAACGCGTCGGCGGTCATCAACGGCCGCACCTCCGCCCACGCCGGATCGCCCTCGGCGGCCGAGCCGGACAGCTGCAGCACGCCACGTGCGTCAGCGACGTAGACGGTGGACGGGTTCGCGGCGACGGTTGTCACCGGCATTAGGAGGTTACGGCTGGGCCCATCGGAGTTGACGCCGTCGAGGTTGACGTACGACACGGGGTGCTGAGGGTCGGTGCGGCTGACGACGATGTCGTCTCCGGTGCGCCAGGCCAGCGAAACCGCGGTGTCGCGAAGGCCGTATCCCAGCCGCCGCGGATACGTCAGCGCGTAACCGCCGCCCGGAGTCTGCTCGACGCCGGCGAGGATCACCTGTCCTTCGATGACCATCGCGGCGCGCGTCCCGTCGCGGGACAGCTGCAATTCTGCGATCGCCCCGGGGAACCGCGTCGACACCACGGTGGCGTCGACAGGGATGCGGGCCGGCTGCCCGGACGCGTCCTGGATTACCCGCAGCACGTTGATGCCGTCGACCACCACCCAGATCGCGTCGTCCAGCGACCAGCTCGGCCGTGACAGGCTGCGGCCCTCCATCGCCTGCGCGGCGTTGCCGCCGATCGGGCCGACCCACAACGACGACGCCATGTCGGGCGCTCCAGGCCGCAGCGTCATGATCGACGCCACCTCTTGTCCGGTGCGTGACACCGCGGCCGCGGTTTGGTTGGGCATCTGCCCGAATGATCCTGCCACGCGCGGCGCGCGCTGACCGTCGAGCGATACCAGCGATCCGCCGATCAGCGCGTGCAGCCCGGCGGCCGCACCATCGGCGGCGCCGGGGTCGGTGGCCGCGACATCGGAGGTGTCCCAACCGTCGGCGAAGCGGTCGTCGAGGGCTGCGCCGTCAGCGTTGATCACATACGGCCCGTTGATGCCGGCCCGCGATAGCGTCCAAATGATCTGCGCCGCAAGCAGTTGACGGCTATGCGGATCGGTGGTGGAAAGGTTTTCCAGGTCGATTCGGGCTCCGCCGTAGCCGCGGCCCACACCGGTCTTGCCACCGTCGGCACGGGTCACCGGACCGCGCAGCTTCAACGGCGGGCCAAGCAGGTTCCTGACGGATTTGGCCATCTCCGGGCGCGGACCGGCGATCAGCTTGGTGACCAACTCGGTGGCCAGCTGGTCGGGGTCTGACACGGCGACGTACCGCGGATCCGGGACGACGGTTTTGCCGGTCGGATCGGCGAAGTACAGGGTGTTGCGCTTGTAGGTCGACTGAAACTGTTGCCAGTCGAGGAAAACACCGTTGGGCAGCCGGTCGATGCGCCAGCCGCCAAGCGTCTTCACCAGTTCGATCGGCCCGGGATCTGGCAGCGCGCCCTCCCCCGTCTCGAACACTCCCATGTCAGAGAGCGACCCGAGTATGTCGGCGCGCATACTCACCTTGACCCGTTCGGGCTCACGGGTTTCCACGAAGACCACGTTGTCGATCAGAAGCGCGCTACCGGCGTCGTCCCATCCGCGTGAGGCCGATTCGGTGAGGAACTGCCGTGCGGCCAGGTGGCGGTTGGCGGGATCGGCCGTCGCCTTGAGGAATTCGCGCAGCATCACGTCGGGATCCATGCCCGCGGTTGGTTTGGGCAGGCTTGGTGGCGCTGGCCGGTCGACGGTACCGATGGCCTGCGGCGCTGACGAGCTGGGCACCCCTGCACAACCCGAGAGAGCGAACGCGAGCACGCAGATCGCCGCCAGGGCGCGCTTCACACGGACTCCCCGGCCGGTTCACGTTCGCGCGCCGGACGTCGCGGAGGCCGTTCTGGCCCAACGGGTTTCATTGGCAGCGGGCTAGTCGTCACCTTGTGGCCACGCACAAGGGGCAGCGTCAACCGGAAGCATGCGCCCTTGCCCGGCTCGCCCCACGCCTCGAGCCTGCCCTGGTGGAGTCGCGCGTCCTCGATGCTGATTGCCAGCCCCAGTCCGGTGCCGCCGGAGCGCCGTACCCGCGACGGGTCGGAGCGCCAGAACCGGCTGAACACCAGCTTCTCCTCGCCTGGCCGCAGACCGACGCCGTAGTCGCGGACAGTGACTGCGACGGTGTCGTCGTCGGCGGCCATCCGGATCCGCACCGGTTTGTGTTCGGCGTGGTCGATGGCGTTGGCGATCAGATTGCGCAGGATCCGTTCCACCCGGCGCGGATCGACCTCCGCGATGACCTCCTCGGTCGGCTGGTCGACGATCAGCTCGATGCCGGCGTCGTGCGCGAGGTGGCCGACGTTGTCCAGCGCGCTCTGCACCGTCGCCCGCAGATCCACCGCCTCGACCGACAGCTCGGCGACACCGGCGTCGTGGCGGGAGATTTCCAGCAGGTCGTTGAGCAGCGTCTCGAAGCGGTCCAGCTCGCTGACCATCAGTTCGGTCGAGCGGCGCAGCGCCGGATCCAGGTCATCGCTGTGGTCGTGGATCAGGTCGGCGGCCATCCGTACCGTCGTCAGCGGGGTGCGCAACTCGTGGCTGACGTCGGAGGTGAAGCGGCGCTGCAGATTGCCGAACTCCTCGAGCTGGGTGATCTGGCGGTGCAGGCTTTCGGCCATGTCGTTGAACGACACCGCAAGCCGGGCCATATCGTCCTCGCCGCGCACGGGCATGCGCTCTGTCAGGTGGCCTTCGGCGAATCGCTCGGCGATCCGGGAGGCCGACCGCACGGGCAGCACGATCTGGCGGGCCACCAGCAGCGCGATCGCGGCCAGCAGACCCAGCAGCACCACGCCGCCGGTGGCCATGGTGCCGCGTACGAGTGCGATGGTGGATTCCTCGTTGTTCAGCGGAAAGATCAGGTACAGCTCGAGATTGGTGACGGATGACGTGGAAGATGTAGTCGGACTGCCGATGATCAGCGCCGGGCCGGAGAAGCTGTCGGTGTGCACGGTTGCGTACTGGTAGCTGACCTGGCCGGCCTTGACGAAGTCGCGCAGCGCGCCGGGCACCTGCTGAACCGGCCCCGCCGCCGTCGCCGCGCGCGGTCCGTCGCCGGGCACGACGAGGACGGCGTCGAAGGCACCTGCCAGCCCCGGGCCGGCGTCGGCCGTCCGGTCGATCAGCGTGTTGCGGGCCAGCTGCAGGCTGCTGTCGAGCGAGCGGGTCTCCTCACCGCCGACGATGCCGCTGACGGTGCCGCGGGCGCGGTCGATTTCCTCGGTGGCCGCGCGCACCTTGACTTCGAGGATGCGGTCGGTGATCTGGCTGGTCAGCACGAACCCGAGCACGAGGATGACAGCGAGCGACAACCCCAATGTCAGCGTCACCACGCGAAGCTGCAGCGAGCGGCGCCATGCAAGACCCATCGCTCGACTCAGCGCACCCAATCCGCGTAGCAGTGGAGCTGAACGCCGATGGATGCGCCGCCTCGAGCCAAAGATCACGGGGGTCCGGCCTTGTATCCCACTCCTCGAACGGTCAGCACCACCTGCGGGTTCTCCGGGTCTTTTTCAACCTTTGCCCGCAAACGTTGGACATGGACGTTCACCAAACGGGTGTCGGCGGGATGGCGGTAGCCCCACACCTGTTCGAGCAGCACATCACGAGTAAACACCTGCCGCGGTTTGCGCGCCAACGCCACCAACAGGTCGAACTCCAGCGGTGTCAGTGAAATCTGCTCGCCTTGCCGGGTGACCTTGTGGGCCGGCACGTCGATGTCGACATCGGCGATCGACAGCATCTCGGCGGGCTCGTCCTCGTTGCGGCGCAACCGCGCGCGCACCCGGGCGACGAGCTCCTTGGGCTTGAACGGCTTCATCACATAGTCGTCGGCGCCCGACTCCAGTCCGAGGACGACGTCGACGGTGTCGGTCTTGGCCGTCAGCATCACGATCGGCACACCCGAGTCGGCGCGCAGCACGCGGCACACGTCGATGCCGTTCATGCCGGGCAGCATCAGGTCGAGTAGCACCAAATCGGGTCGCAGCTCTCGGACCGCGGTGAGCGCCTGCGTGCCGTCGCCGATGACCGCGGTGTCGAAACCTTCCCCCCGCAGCACGATCGTCAGCATCTCGGCGAGCGAAGGGTCGTCATCGACGACCAGAATCCTTTGCCTCATGGTGTCCATGGTGTCACCAAATCGCGACAAATCGCTGATAGCGGCGCCCGCGAGTCTGCTAGCGCGTCAGTTCTGAGGCCAAGACGGCCGCATCGACGGCCGGGCCGGCTTTCGTCCAGCGCCCGCACCAGTTCTGCGCGGCCAGCGCGGCGTAGACCTCGCCGGTGCGTCGCTGCAGGCCGTCGTCACGCTCGTAGGCGTCTTTGGCGCGGTCTGCTTCTTCGGCGGCACGGTTGTCGGCGCGCGCGGCGGCCAGCTCGGCGGGCACGTCGAGCAGCACCTGCCAGTCTGGTTTCGGCAGCTTCAGACGCTCGTATTCGAGCTCCTGTACCCAGGCGACGACATCGCCGTCGGCCCCCTGGTGAAGCCGTGCCGCGCTGTAGGCGGCATTCGAGGCGACGTATCGGTCGAGGATGACGACGTCGTAGGCGGTGGTGAGGTGACCGATCTCGTCACGGGCGCCGGCGCGGTCGAGGGCAAACAGGACGGCCATGGCGTGAACGGACGTGGCGAGGTCGCCGTGGCTGCCGCGCAGCGCCTCGGCCGCGAGGTCGGCTTCGACTGAATGTCCGTAGCGGGGGAAGGCCAGACTGGCCACGGAGCGGTGTTGGGATTCGAAGGCCGCGCGCAGGCCGTTGGTCAGCGTGCGCTTGCCTGCGCCGTCGACACCCTCGATCGCGATGAGCACGCGGCGAGCGTAACTGGTGCAGGTGACCACCTCTCACCGTCGATAAGCTGAACGAGGCTCCACGAGCCTGTCCCACTTTGCTCGGTGCTGTCACCAACAACGAAGTTGTCGCCAGCCGATTTGTGACTGGAGGTTCGTCCGATGGGGCCCTCGGTGGAAGTAGTCGTATCGGAGTTGCATTCGGCCGCGGCGCGTCTGGCTGATGCTGGGCAGCGGCTCCAGGATGGCTTGTCGGCTGTGGACGTGGAAGTCGGCCAGCTACTCGGCTCGGGCTGGAAAGGCGGGGCCGCCTCGGCATTCGACAGGGAATGGGACAAGTGGCACGAGGGGGCGGGTCTAGTCATCCGCGGCTTGCAGACGATGTCGCAGTTGTTGACGGTCGCCGGCAAGGAGTACGCCAGGACCGATGAGCAAAACGGCGCAGCGGTCAGCTCGTCGTTCCAAGGCGCGGGCGGCTCGGGCGGCGAAACAACGGGCAGCACTCCGGGTAACCAGGGCGCAGGTCCGTCCTCTACCGGGCAGGGCGGGGGTGTCGGCGGTGGTATCGATGGCCTGGCCCAGCAGATGAACCTGGGGCAGTCGATGATGGGGCCGGTATCGCAGATCGGCCAAGCGGTCACCGGGCTCGCGCAGCAGGTTGGGCAGGCCGCCGCCGGGGCGGCGCAGACCGCCAGCGGACTGGCTCAGCAGGCCGCTGCGAAGGATGACGCAGACACTCGCGACGAGCCCGAAGAGCGCGACGGCGAGACGGAGCAGCCCAGTGACGAAGCAGGCTCAGGAGAGCAGTCCGGGCCGACGGCTCCGGTAGATACCGCGCCTGTCGATCCCTTCCGCTCTGCCGCGCAGCCCTCCTCCGAGGGCGGTCGCTCGTCGGATGATTCGAGGCTGTCGGGTGGGTAGGAGGCGATGACGATGCTGGTGGTGGACTTTCCGCAGATGCAGGGCGCCATCGATCACATGGCGGCATTCGAGCACAAGGTCGCCGAATGTCTGGAAGAGGTCGATCTGACCATGGCCGCATTGCGGGCGACGTGGCATGGATCGGGATCGGATGCCCAGGCGCAGGCCCAGCAGCAGTGGGAAGGCGGCGCCGAACAGATGAAGGCGGCGTTGACTCAACTTCACAAGATCGCCAAGACGGCAAGTAAGAACTACGCGGACGCGGTGGACAAGAACGGTCAGATGTGGCCGTAGTCGTCTCCGGTGGCGCCGGGTCCGGGGGTGCCCGGATCGAGGTCGATCCGGAGGTGCTGATCCGTGCGGGACAGCGGTTGGGCTCGATCGGGACGCAGTTGGGCACGCTGTCCGGCGCCCTCGATGCGGCGGTGAGCAGCGGGATCGCCTCCGGCATGGACCCGGCCGGGCTGAACTTCGGGTTGGAGTACGGCCGCCTATCTCAAGAATTCGCCGGTGGGTTGGCCGACGCGGCGACCTCCTTCAAGTACGTGGGATACAAGCTGGAGGCGACGGGCTACAACTACAAGAATGCCGACGCAGCGTCGACTATCAACGGGGCGGGGCCTGCGGGTGGCGTGGGTGATGCGCCTGCCGAGACAACGACCGCCGATCTGCCCGCGGGTCCGAACTCGGCAATCGTTCCCCCGCCATTCAAATGGAGCCTGATTGTTCCGTTCCTGCGGGCAATCCCGTTGATCGGGATGTTCGCGAGCGCGGCCATGACGTGGCCCTCGGGAAATCCGTCGCTGATGAAACTCACCGCTGCGCAATGGCGAAATTTCGGCCTGGGGCTGTCGGTGTTCGACGAGGACATTCCCGCGCTGAAAACCGTTGTGTCCCTTCAGGAAATCCCCGAGGGCGCGAGAATCGGCGACGCTCTCACGCA
The DNA here is from genome assembly GCF_035697385.1 of Mycobacterium sp. GTDB lineage: Bacteria > Actinomycetota > Actinomycetes > Mycobacteriales > Mycobacteriaceae > Mycobacterium. Next base: position 30,197 of record NZ_DASSCY010000014.1, read on the forward strand.
ACTGGGTGATGGGCTGTCGATTTTGGCGGACTCAGCGTCGACATTGGCGCAGTTGATCGACGATTTCGCCAACGGCGTTCAGGACACCCAGGAAGCCATCCGACGTCTGTTGGACCGGATATCCCTCGACGGCCTGTGGGACACGGTAACCGGTTTCCTCACCGGCGAGGGCGACGACATTCTTCGCGAAGTCGCCCGCGAGGTCGGCGACGTCCTGGAGAACTTCCAAAGCCAAGTCAAGGGCATTGTCGGGCTCCTCGGGGCACTCAGCACTGCCATCGGCGACGCGGTGACGAAGTTTCAGAAGTTTGTAGAGCCCATCCTGGTCGAGCATTTGGGCGAAGACGTGGGGGGCGCCCTCGCCGACGCGTTCACGCTGTACACCGACTTCCAGGTCGGTGCGGTGACGGGTCTGATCGGCGCCGTGTCGGGAACGGTAGCGATGGCGGATCCCGACACGTGGAAGGGCATGGCCGAGGTGGCCATGTCGGTGGCCGAGGATCCTTCGACATTGCCCGGTGTGCTGGCGAATATGGGCAAGGAGTTCATTGCCTGGGAGCAGCTGACCGGTGAGCATCCGGGCCGAGGCGTGGGCGAGGCGGGGTTCAACATCGCCACGTTGTTCGCTCCAGGTGGCCCGCTCACGAAATCCGGCACCGTCGCCAAAGGCCTGACGTACGGCAGCCGCCTGCTGGATGAAGGACGACTCCCCCGACTCACGGATCTGCCCGGTGTCGGACCGCGCACACCCAACCTGGACGGGTTGAACGATCTCCCTGGAGTCGGGTCCCAGGTTCCTGACGTTCCGGAGGTCCGGCCGGGGACGATCCCTGAGTCGGTCATCGGTCCCGCTGCGCCCGATGGCATTGACACACCATCG
>NZ_DASSCY010000015.1:0-3391 GCF_035697385.1 Mycobacterium sp.
AGCATATTGGCGCACCGTCCTCGCGGATCCGCCGGAGGCACTGGAACTGCCTGGTGCCAACGGGTCGGTGGTGCCGAGCACATTTCGCGCGCACCGCACGACCATCCGGCTTCCGCAGGCCACCGTCGACAAGGCGGCCGCACTCGGCCGGCAAACCGGAGCCACCCCCTACATGGTGTTGCTGGCGGCGTTCGGGGCGCTGGTCCACCGCTACACCCACACCGACGACTTCCTCGTTGCCGCACCGGTTCTCAACCGAGACGGAAGCGTCGAGAACGCCATCGGGTACTACGGCAACACCGTCGCGCTGCGACTGCGCCCACACGGCAGCCGGACGTTCCGCGCGCTGCTCGACCAGGTTCGCGACACCGCGGTGGGAGCGTTCGCGCACCAGCGAGTCAACCTCGATCGCGTCGTCCGAGAGCTCAACCCCGACCGCCGCCACGGCGTCGAACGGCTGGCCAGGGTGAGCTTCGGAGCACGCGAAGCCGATGGCGGCGGTTTCAGCCCGCCAGGCATCACCTGCGCGCGGGCAGAGCTTCGCGGCCAATTCACGCAGTTGCCTTTGGGTTTCATGGTCGAATTCGATGCTCAAGGCGCGACGGTGGAGGCAGAGTATCTGGTCGAGGTCCTCGACGCAGCGCTGGCCACCCAACTCCTCGCTCATTTCGCGGTGTTGCTCGACGCCGCGCTTGCCGACCCCGACCGGGCTCTGCGCGACCTCACCGTCATGGCTGCCGAGGACGCCGCCTGGCTGCGCGACGCATCGTCGGGGGAGGAGTTTCATGCGCCCGCCACGACACTGCCCGCCCTGGTGCAGGCGCAGGTCGCTGACACGCCCGACGCGGTCGCGGTCGTCTACGAAGGCAGGCGGTACACGTACCGCGAGATCAACGAGTCCGCGAATCGTGTGGCGCACTGGCTGATCCGGCAGAATGTCGGCACCGAGGATCGGGTGGCTGTGCTGCTCGACAAGTCGCCCGAGTTGGTCATCACGGCACTCGGAATCCTCAAGGCCGGCGCGGTGTACCTGCCGGTCGATCCGACGTATCCCGAGGACCGCTTGGCGTTCATCCTCGACGACTCCGACCCCAAACTGGTGCTGCGCGAACCAGTTACTGATCTCGGTGATGCGCCTGTCACCGATCCGACGGATCTGGACCGGGTCCGCCCGCTTGGTCCTGACAACGCCGCGTACCTCATCTACACGTCGGGCTCGACAGGATTACCGAAGGGCGTGCCCGTCCCTCATCGGCCTGTGGCGGAGTACTTTCAGTGGTTCCGGGGTGACTACCAGATCAGCGACGCCGACCGCCTGCTCCAGGTGGCCTCGCCGAGCTTCGACGTTTCGATCGCGGAGATCTTCGGCATGCTCGCCTGCGGTGCGCGACTTGTGATCCCGAGGCCCGATGGGCTGCGTGACATCGGCTACCTCACCGAACTGCTGCACGACGAAGGCATCACCTCGATGCACTTCGTACCGTCGCTGCTCGGCCTGTTCCTGTCACTGCCTGGCGTCAACCAGTGGCGCACCCTTGCTCGCGTGCCCATCGGAGGCGAAGCCCTTCCCGGTGAGATCGCCGACAAGTTCCACGCCACGTTCGACGCGTTGCTTCACAACTTCTACGGACCGACCGAGACGGTGATCAACGCAAGCCGGTACAAGGTCGAGAGCACGCAGGGCACCCGCATCGTGCCGATCGGAAAGCCAAAGATCAACACGCAGCTTCATCTGCTCGACGACGCCCTGCAGCCGGTTCCGGTTGGCGTCATCGGCGAGATCTACATCGGCGGAACACATGTCGCGAGGGGATATCACCGTCGTCCCGGCCTGACTGCCGAGCGGTTCGTCGCCGACCCGTTCACCCCCGGTGCAAGGCTGTACCGGTCGGGAGATCTGGCCCGCCGCAACGCCGACGGCGACATCGAGTTCGTCGGCCGTGCCGACGAGCAGGTCAAGATCCGCGGCTTCCGTATCGAGTTGGGCGAGGTCGCCGCCGCGATCTCCGTCGATCCCAGCGTGGGTCAGGCCGTCGTCGTCGTGAAGGATCTGCCTCACCTCGGCAAGAGCCTGGTGGGTTATCTGACGCCTGCGACCGAGGGGGAATCCGTCGACGTCGGGCGCATCCGAGCCAGGGTTGCCGCCGCGCTGCCGGACTACATGACGCCTGCGGGCTACGTGGTGCTCGACGAGATTCCGATCACCGCGCACGGCAAGATCGACCGGGATGCGCTGCCGACCCCGGAAATCGACAGCCGCACCGAGTTTCGCGCTCCCGCCGCGGGCACCGAACAGACGATCGCGGAGATGTTCGCAGAACTGCTCGGCCTGGATCAGATCGGCGCCGACGACTCGTTCTTCGAACTCGGCGGGCACTCCTTGCTCGCTACCAAGCTGGTTGCCTCCGTCCGGACTCGCTGCGGTGTCGATCTCGGTGTCAGGGACATCTTCGAACTCGGCACCGTCGCCGCGCTGGCCGAACGGGTGGATGCCGGAGCGGCCGACGCCGACGGGCGTCCGCCATTGGTGCCCGTGCCACACGACGGTCCGGCCCAGATGTCGGCATCGCAGCTGCGGACCTGGTTCCAATACCGCATCGACGGACCAAGCCCGGTGAACAACATCCCGTTCGCCGCCCGCCTTACCGGTCCCTGCGACGTCGACGCACTGGCCGCAGCGGTGTCGGACGTGGTCGCGCGCCACGAGACCCTGCGAACCAGCTACCGCGAAATCGACGGCACCCCATACCAGGTCGTCAATCCCGTCGCCGACACACCGGTGCGCCGAGTGCACGGCGAAGGTGAAGCCTGGCTGCAAGCCGAACTCGACCGGGAGCGCAGGGGCGTCTTCGACCTCGAAAGCGAGTTGCCGGTGCGCGCCGCGCTGTTCTCGACGCCGCAGGAGAACGTGCTCTCGGTGGTCGTGCACCACATCGCCGCCGACCACTGGTCGGCCGGTGTGCTGTTCAAAGATCTGCTGACCGCCTACCACGCCCGCCGCGGCGGTGCGGGGCCGGCATGGTCGCCGTTACCCGTGCAGTACGCCGACTACGCCGCGTGGCAGGCCAAGCTGCTCGGCGATGACACGGAAATCCTTACCACGCAACGGGATTACTGGACTCAGCAGCTGCGCGGGCTGCCGGAGGACTCCGGCCTGCGCCCCGATTTCGCGCGCCCGCCCGTGCCAAGCGGTGAGGGGGATTCCATCGAGTTCACCGTCGATGCCGCCACCCGTGCCAAACTGGTCGAGCTCACTCGCGAGGTCGGCATCACCGAGTTCATGCTGTTGCAGGCGGTCGTGGCCGTCCTGCTTCACAAGGCAGGCGACGGCGTCGACGTCCCCCTTGGCACCCCAGTAGCGGGACGTAACGAGTCGGAACTCGACCAGCTC
>NZ_DASSCY010000016.1:0-8403 GCF_035697385.1 Mycobacterium sp.
GGGTCACCGGCCAGGCTCAGCCGATGCTCGAGTTCAGCGCGTGCGGCCAGCCCGGCGTCGCGGCGTGCGAGCGCTCGCTTGCGGCGGCGCACGACGATCAGCAGTCCGACGATCGCGACGACGGCGAGCGCCTCGTACCACCCGTTCGAGAGCCACCAGTACGCCGAGAGCAGCGCGACGGCGGTCAGCACGGGGTGCCGCCGCCAGAAGGGCCGTCGAACCTGCTGGTAGAGCATGCCAACAAGATAATGGTTGTTTTTCTACGCCGGGGTCAATCGTCGGGCACGATCGGTTGGTGATCGCAGTTGCTCGGTCGATAGGCGTCGACCGCCCTGATCATGAGCGAGACGACGGACGATTCGGCGCCGAGCAATTCATCTGCTGGTAGCTCGACCGAGGGTGACAGCGCCGCATAGCCCGCTACGATTCGGCGAATATTCCCGCCGTGAATGGCCTCACGGTCCGACCGCAAAGGACTAACCAAAATGCCGTGGCAAGTTTGGGTCGCGATCATCTTGCTCATCGTCACCGTGGTGAGCGTGCTCAGCACGCTGGGGGCCAAGAGCCCGGCCGCCAGGACACGCTCGCTGCGCATCGCCGTCATCGCCGGTGTGATCACGCTGTTCGTGCTCATCCTCGGTTCGACGACGATCGTGTCGGCCCGCAACATCGGCGTCGTCACGACTTTCGGACGGCCGGGTGGCACGCTCTCCAACGGCCTGCATTGGAAAGCGCCGTGGCAGTCGGTGACCGAGATGAACGGCACGATCCAGATCGACAACCACACCGGTGAGAACGCCACGACCGTGAGGCTGGGCAACAATTCCACGGCCTTCGTCGACAACAGCGTGCGCTGGCGCATCCAGCCGGCGGCCGCCGACGAGCTGTATCTGGATTACCGGGAGTTCGAGAATGTCCGCGACAACCTCGTGACCCGCGAGTTGCGGGCCGCGCTGAACGAGGTGTTCGCCGACTTCGACCCGCTGGCGCCGGAGAACTCCGACGGCGCCAATGTCCAGGCCCTCGGCGACGACGTCGCCGAAAAGCTGCGCGCGAAGGTCGGCGGTCAGATCGAGATCATCAATGTGATTGTGCCGCTTGTGAATTACGACGATGCCACCCAGGAACGCATCAACGCCCTGAACGTGGAGAAGGCAAACACACGAATCGCCGAGCAGCGGGCCAAGACCGCCGAGGCCGAGGCCCGGGCCAACGAGATCCTTGCGGCGTCGGTGTCCAACGATCCGAACGTGTTGGTGAGCAAGTGCCTGGACGCCGCTCGCGAGGCCGGGATCAGCCCGCTGGGGTGCTGGCCGAACACGACCGCGGTGCCGACGGTGCCGGCGCGATGACCAAAGGCGGCCTCTGGCTGAACGCCGCCCTACGCGTGCGGTAGCGGCAGCCGGAGTGGCCTGTGTACCGAAGATGAGACGACGAACATGGCGCTGACGTTGGTTTCGGCGGCATCGCAGCGATCTTCTTCGTGTTCTGCGCGACGATTGTCCGGAAGCTCATGCGGTCCGACTGGGAGTGATGGGTGTGGAGACTCGCCTGGGGCGGTCAGCGCGCGACGAGTGCGGTGTACTGCGGGCAATAGACGCTGACGGCGCCCCTGAGTAGACCCACGGACTGCCCTTTGTCGAACCCTTTCGACCTGAGGGTGCTGATCACGCCTCGAATCGTGGGCGCCGGTTCGATCGCCCCCGCGTCCATTGCCGTGCAGATCTGCCGTCCCACCTGAATTGCGTCGTCGGGTGAGGTCACCGGGATGTTGAGCTGCTTGACGATGCTTACGAACGCGTCGTCCTCGGGTGTGGCGTGCGCCGACCCGTATCCGAAAGTGATTGCGACGCTGAGAGCGGCCGCCGCGATCAACGCCCCTCTCGGGAACTGCCGGGTCAGCATTGGTGCTCCTGTGATGTTGGTGCTGGGGCTGTCGATGACAATAGGGCACCCAACTGGTCGCTGCGTGATACCTCGGTCCCGGCGGCTTCAGAAACGAGCTCGAACCTGGCACTGCGCACTAAAGTCCGTAGCTCTACCGATGGTGCCCGCCGGGTACCTCGGTTGGTTTGTGCCCAATGCTGACGGCTACTTTAAAGAGGTGCAGGCGCCAGAGGTTCTTGGCGGCCGCTATGAACTGCGGGGGGTTCTGGGCCGCGGAGGGATGGCCGAGGTTCGCGACGGCTGGGACACCCGGCTGGATCGGCCCGTCGCGATCAAGTTGCTGTATCCGGTGTTCAGCATGCAACCGGACAACCGCCTGCGCTTCGAGATCGAGGCACGCGCGGCCGCCGGGCTCAACCACCCGAACATCGTCGCCGTGCACGACAGCGGAGATCACGACGGAACGCCCTACATCGTCATGGAGCGGTTGTCTGTGCGCACGCTGGCCGACGTCATCGATCTCGGGCCCTTGCCGCAGCCGCAGGTGCGGTCGATTCTCGACGACCTCCTGTCGGCCCTGGCCGCTGCTCACGCGGCCGGGATCCTGCACCGCGACATCAAGCCGGGCAACATCTTGTTCACCGATGCGGGCCACACCAAGCTCGCCGACTTCGGGATCGCGAAGAGCGCCGCAACCCCACACACGATGACGGGGCAGATCGTCGGCACGATGGCCTACCTCAGCGCCGACCGGGTTGCAGGCAGACCCGCGACCGTCGCCGACGACCTCTATGCGCTTGGTGCCGTCGGCTATGAGGCCCTGACGGGCCGCAGGCCGTTCCCGCAGGAGAACCTGCCCGAACTGGCCCGCGCCATCGCCGATGAACAGCCGGTGCCGCTGGCAATGCTGCGTCCCGATGTGGACCCGGCGCTGGCCGCCGTTGTCGAGCGGGCGATGGCGCGTGACCCGCAGTGGCGTTTCGGCAGCGCGGCATCGATGCGGGCGGCGCTGGCCGGCCATGCCGATCCCGTCCCGGCGGTCCGTCCGCCGACCCGGGTGCTGGCGTCGCCGCTGCCGGACCCCTCGACGATGCTGGTGCCGCCGCAGGAACGCCAGAGCCGGTCGCGCTGGTTGCTTGTGACGGCGGCGGTGATCGCAGTGTTGGTGGCCGCGATAGCGTTCATCGTCGATTCGTCGTCGCGAGCGCCCGTACCCCAGCCCGTCACGACGAGCACCTCAGTGACCCCGCCGCCGACGACCTCGATATTGCCACCGCCGCCGCCGCCGACGACGCCGGATTTCGTCGAGGAACCGCCACCACCGAAGAAGCGCGGCGAGAACGGAAATGGCAACGGCAACGGCAAGAAACCCAAGGGCGATTGAACTGCCGGTTGTCGGGTGCTCGCAGGTGTCACTGGCCCTTCACGTTGAGGACCTGACGCAGCACGTGCTCCACCGTGACCAGATCCGCGGCGTCGGCCATGACCTGGTCGATGTCTTTGTACGCGTCGGGGATCTCGTCGATCCACGCCTCACCGTGCCGGTACTCGATACCGCGCATCCGTTCGGCGAGATCGTCGGCCGTGAAGCGCCTGCGCGCCTCGGTGCGGGAGAACCGCCGGCCCGCACCGTGCGGTGCCGAGCAGAGTCCTGCGGGATTCCCCTTGCCGCGCACGATGTATGAGCGGGTGCCCATCGAACCGGGGATCACCGCGCGGACGCCCTCGTGCGCGTCGACCGCGCCCTTGCGCGTCACCCACACGTCGCGGCCGCCGTGCCGTTCCTTGACCGTGTAGTTGTGGTGCGTCTGGATCCGCTCCACCTCCAGCTCGGCGGCGGTGCCCGGGTCGACACCCATCCATTCGGCCAGTGCGCAGCGGAAGCGATCCATCATTTCGGCGCGGTTCTCCAAGGCGAAGCGCTGCGCCCAGGTCAATTCCCTCAGGTACGTCGCGAACTCCTTGGTGCCCTCGGGCAGGAACGCCAGATCCGCGTTGGGCAGTCGGTCGGCCCACCACCACTGCTTCATCAGGTGCTGAGCGATCTTGATGTGCTTGGTCGCGATCTTGTTGCCGACGCCACGCGAGCCCGAGTGCAGGAACATCCAGACCCGCTGCTGCTCGTCGATGCACAACTCGATGAAGTGGTTACCGCCGCCGAGGGAGCCGAGCTGCACCCGCCACTTGGGTGAATGGCTGAGGTCGACTGCGTTCTGTTCCGCGAGCTGTTCGAGCAGCTCGATGCGTGCCTTCGTGAACGGATACCGGTTCGTGTCCGCGTTGTAGTTGCCGGGCGACAACGGGATCGCCGTCTCGAGCGCCAGACGGAGGGCGGCCAGATCGCGGCCCGCGAGGTCCGACTCGGTGTAGACGGTGCGTGCCGCGATCATGCCGCACCCGATGTCGACGCCGACGGCCGCTGGGATGACGGCGTCGAGTGTCGGGATGACGGTGCCGACCGCAGAGCCCTTACCGCTGTGCGCATCGGGCATCAGCGCCACGTGCGGATGCACAAAGGGCATCGACGCGGTGTCCTTCGCCTGCTCGATCGTGTTGTCGTCGAGATGCGAGGCGAAGTTCAGCAGCTTGTGGCCGTCGACCTTCTCCACGATTGGTCCCCCATACGATGTGCCGCCCGGTTCTCCGGACGCTCTTCAATTGACGCACATCGCGGCGGCCCTCAGCCACGCATTTTCGCGGCGATACGGGCGGTTGTGCCCCCACCAGGGCTCGAACCTGGGACCTGCGGATTAAAAGTCCGTAGCTCTACCAACTGAGCTATAGGGGCGCGATGCAACAGAATACTGCGTCCCCGAGGCTGGTGCGTTTGAGGATTGGGGTCCCGGTAACCTAAGCTATCGAGGCTCCCAACGTCGTGGCGTTGCGAGTACCCCGGAGAGATTCGGCTGGCCCCCTTCGTCTAGCGGCCTAGGACGCCGCCCTTTCAAGGCGGTAGCGCGGGTTCGAATCCCGTAGGGGGTACACGCGTCGCCTCGTACGATGGAGTCGCACAGTAAGGCCCTGTGGCGCAGTTGGTTAGCGCGCCGCCCTGTCACGGCGGAGGTCGCGGGTTCAAGTCCCGTCAGGGTCGCCATCGTTTGGCGAGGCATTTCGGTTTTGACCAAACCGGTGCCTTCCGGCCAGGTAGCTCAGTTGGTACGAGCGTCCGCCTGAAAAGCGGAAGGTCGCCGGTTCGATCCCGGCCCTGGCCACCACGGTTCGACTCACATCGCCACGCTGCGATCTGGCAAAGCCTCACATCCCATACCTGCCGTCATGCGGTTCAGGCACCGTCTTCTGCATCGGTTGCTATTAGCAAACAACTAGGAACGCACTCCACTGGACGCGGTAGTGCCTCGGGTCAGGCGCTACTGGACTCACGGACGCGCCGAAAGGGCATTGAATCCGCCGGGGCGATTGCAGATATTCTCAGCGAAACCGAAGAGGTGCTGGCGTCGTATTGGCAGATTTGCTTGTTGTCTCCAATGTCCGCCCTCTTCAGCCAACCTGCGCCATCCCGTCGGCAGTCTAGATAGTTTGCGGTGTCCATAGATCACCCGACCAGCAGCTAGTTCACATTTGCGTCGACGCGCCGCAGCGGTCGTGACCCAGGAAAGGTCGTTTGTCGTATGACCGACCTGCACATTAACTACGCGAACGTCAATTGTTTTGCTAATTGAAGAAATGCCATTTTCCGCGGCACCAGATAATTCGTGTTACTTTCAGTCGGTGCATAGGCCGCTGTCACCCAATCGCGCGATGGCGACGCCATGCCGCGCAGGCCCCTGAACCCGCCCCTCCGCAAATCCGCCGCGCCACCGAGAGCTCTCCGGGGACCGCCCGAGCACCGCAACTTGGGTCCGATCAGTCCGGAAAACGAGCCCTCGCAGGAAACTTCTGCCCCTTCACCAGCCCAGTCCAGTTGTAGGAGGAACCGATGGCCAAGGTCCCGAATCGTCTTTCGGCGGCCGCCGCGGTGTCCGTCACCGCGGCGCTCTTCCTGACTTTTCCGCCCCAGGCCATGGCGGACGAGGGTGCGGCCGACGGAGCCGGGGCCGCAGAGGGCGGGACTCAAGACGCCGGGACCGCGACCGGCGGCACTGACACAACGGTCACCACCCCGGCGCCCGGTTCCGCAGCTGCCGCAGATCCGATCGGCGAAGCCCTGGGGTCGCTGGTGAAGTCGATCTTCGGCAACGGCCGAACCAGCACTCCCGCGCCGGCTGGATCGGGCGGGCTCGATCCGACTGCGGCTCCCGTCGAAGCCGCTACCCCGGCAGAACCGGTTGCGTCGGCGGCCCCCGCTGAACCCGCACCGGCTCCGGCCGAGGCTGCCGCCGCTTCCGAAGCCGCTGTGCTGGCCGCGGCCGATCCCGCGGCCCCCGCAGATCCGTGGACCGACTTGATCAATTGGTGGCGTGGATGCACCTGCGAGCACGAAGTCGAACCACCGCCACCGCCACCCCCGCCTCCCGACGAGGAGGAAGAAGGATGGGGACTGCCGATCGGGTTCCCTGGAGTTCCCAGCATCAAGACGAACAAAAAGGGTTGCGGCCCTTATGTTCCCGGCTTGGCCGTTCCTCCCGCGCCGCCGGGCGTCGTCTCGCCGCCCGTCGTGCCTCCGGTCGCACCCCCGCTTGGCGGTGCCCCGCTGGTCGGTGGCGGTGGCGCACCGGTATTCCTCGCAGGAGGGGGCGGGCCAGCGGTGTTTGCGCCCGCTACCTACGACGAAGGTTTGACGTTCCTCACCGGCGTCGAGGACGACAATCAACTACAGGCCCTTCCGATCGTGGTGTCGTCGATCATCGTGTCGGTCGGCGGTGGCTATCTCTTGTGGAGGCGGAATGCGGAGCGTCCGGCGGGTAGGCATCGGCGTCATGGCACTACTGATCGCGCTCTGGATGGTCGGCTGCGCGGCTGAAAGTGCCAGCGCGCCAAGCACTTCTACGCAGCCGACGGTAGAGGCGCCGGTTTCGGTAGCCGGTCAGATCACGCCTGCGGTGCCCAGCGCCCTGCCGACCGGCCTGTCCATCCCGTCACTCGGCCTGACGACTTCGGTGCACGAGATGAAGGCCTCTGAGTGCCCCGTGCTCAACCCGCCGACGGTCGACGAGGCCTACTGGGTCGGTTGTCGCGCCAAACCCGGAACCGACTCGGACGGAACGGTTTTCATCATCGGGCATGCGGTCGTGGGAGGACAAGGGGTCTTCAAGAACCTGCAGCACCTCGCGCTCGACAGTGACGTCATCGTCACCACGCCGACCGGCACCTTGACGTACCGGGTCGAACGCACCGTGGTCTACGCCAAGTTCGGCGAGATCCAGGACTCACCAGAAGTCATGGAGAAAGTCCCAGGACGCTTGGTGCTCGTCACCTGCTTGCTCGGTCCGGGGGGAGAGGCGACGGACGAGAACTTCGTCGCGCAGGCCAAGCTCGTTTCGTCAGCCAACAGCTGACGATCACTCAGAGCAGCCCGAGCTGCGTCAGGTCCGCCACGTACTTGTTGATGAGCGCGGGGGAAATGTGTGGGATCGCCCCGTCGTCTCCGAGTTTCGATGCCCGCACCGCGGCGTCGAACACCTCGGTGGGCGCGGCGGCGCCGTGCAACGGCCGTTCCGGCGACCGGTAGGCATGCAGCAGGGGCAAGACCGATTGCTGTCGTTGCTTTTCCGGGAGGCCGGTCAACGCGGTTTCGAAGCGGGCGAGCCAATCGTCGTAGTCATCGATCCGGTCGATCTTGTTGCCTGCGAGGTTCAACCAGTCCACGAACACGTCCAGCGAGATGCCGTCGTCATACGGGTTCATCACGTCGAACGAGCGAAACCCGTCGGTGATCTGCGTGCCGATCGTGGTGATCGCCTCGGCAATGAAGTCGACGGGCAGCCCGTCGTAGTGCGCCCTTGGCCGGTGGCATGCGCAGTCGGTCTGGTAGAAGGACCGCGGTGCGATACCCGTTGCGAGAAGGCTGAACAGCAGCCGCGTGAACATATCGGGCACATTCAGCTGCCCGCCGTAGCGGCTGTGGGCAAGGATCATGTCGGAACGGAACACTGCCACCGGTAAGCCGCACAGATCGTGCGCCTCACGCAGCAGCACCTCGCCGGCCCACTTGCTGTTCGCATAGCCGTTGGCGTATGACTCGTCGATCTGCCGGACCGGGCTGATCGTGCGGATGTCGCCGTCCTCTTCGAACTCGTCGGGTGCAACCGTCATCGCCACCGCAACGGTCGACAGGTAGGTGATCGGCTTGATCCGCGTCGTGATCGCCAGCCGGATCAACTCCGCGGTGCCAACAACATTGGGGCCGAACAGCTGGTTGTAGGGCAGCACATGGTTGACGAGCGCGGCGGGGTGCACAACCAGGTCCACGCTGGCCGCCAGCCGGGTCCACGTCTGAGAATCCAAGCCGAGGTTCGGCTCTCCGATATCGCCGGCGAGCACCTCCAGGTGGTCGACGGCCAACTCACGGAAACGGCTCAGCAGCACGGGATCCCCGCTGTCGAAGGCTTGCTCGAG